>NZ_JAGPVV010000131.1 GCF_018066915.1 Roseovarius sp. | reverse complement strand
CCTTGAACATGACAGCAACCGGTTACTGCTTCTTTACCGGTTTCGGGTCTTCTTGTGCCCAGTGTGATCAATTTGAGGGATTCTCATGATTAACCCAGTATCTCTATCCGGCGGGGCTGCGGACCGGCCTCTGCAACCGCCGAACCCCACCCGGCTTGTCGCCGAACGGCTCGAGGCGAGCTTTCTGGCCGAAATGCTCAAGTTCGGAGGGCTGGAACCCAAGAGCGACAGTTTCGGTGCGAGCACGGGCGAATCGCAATTCGCGTCTTTTCATCGCGAGGCGCTGGCACAGGAGATGGTCAAGGCGGGCGGTATCGGTCTGGCGGATGTCTTCTTTCAGTCGATGATGGAGCGCAGCAATGATGCATGACCGTGGGAACCGTATCCTCGACCAGCTTGACGGTCTTTTGGAGGCCGAGCGCGGCGCGCTCTTGCGCGGTGATCTTTCGCAGCTCATGGCGCTCACGGCTGAAAAGGAACGTCTGGTGGACGCGCTCAATGCGCTAGACTCGGCTCCGACGGGCGATCTGAGGGCCGTTCAGGGCAAGCTCACGCGCAATCAAGCGCTGCTGGACGGGGCCCTGCAGGGTATACGCACCGTGGCGGCCCGGCTCGCGGCGCACCGTCGGATTCGTCGGTCCCTTGACACCTACGACCAGAATGGCCGCAAACACTCTATTCCCGGCGACATTGCGCACAATTTGGAGAAGCGTGCCTGAGGGATTGGCTAAAATTCGCGGCGTTTAAGGGGCCCGGCTTAGCACTCCATTAGCTTCTTGCAGGCAGTCTGCCTCTTGCATCCCGGAGTGGATGGCGCAGTCGGGATCCTCCCGCAGGCTGCACCCGTCAGAATGACAGCCCAGATCGTTCCCTCAGAGGGGGACGGACCATGAAATGGCGAAATACGCCAAACCCGAAAGGAACATGATATGTCGAGCATTCTGACCAATAACAGCGCCATGGTGGCGCTTCAGACCCTGCAATCCGTGAACTCCAATCTTGCCAAGACGCAGGATATGATCTCGACCGGCAAAGCCGTCGCAACGGCCAAGGACAATTCGGCCATTTTCGCCATTTCCAAGGTGATGGAGTCCGATGTCAGCGGTTTCAAGGCTGTGTCTGACGCGCTGTCCTTGGGCGAATCGACCGTCGCCGTGGCCTCGGCGGGGGCGGAACAGATCACCAACCTGCTCAACGAGATCAAGGAAAAGGTGGTCGCGGCCACAGGCGAGAACGTCGACCACGGCAAGATCCAGAACGATGTCGATGAGTTAGTGAATCAGGTCAACTCGATCATCGGCGCGTCGCAGTTCAACGGCGCAAACCTGCTCAACACCGCCGGCAATGCCGGGATCACGGTGCTGTCCTCGCTCGACCGCGACGCGACCGGAACGGTGACAGCCTCGAACATCACGGTGGCCTCTGTCGATTTCGAGACCAACCTTGATCTGAGCAACATCGACGTGTCGACTTCGGCTGCGGCCGATACATCGCTTGCGGCGATCGAAGTCCATATCCAGACGGCGGTAGACGGCGCGGCTGCGCTTGGTGCTTCGGCCAAACGGATTTCGGATCAGAACGAATTCGTCAGCAAGGTGACGGATGCGATGAAATCCGGCATTGGCGCCCTGGTCGATGCCGATCTGGAAGAGGCTTCGGCGCGGTTGCAGGCGCTGCAGGTGCAACAGCAGTTGGCGACACAGTCCCTGTCCATCGCCAATCAGGCCCCGCAGGCCATCCTGTCGCTGTTCAGGAACTAAGCACCTCTCAGGGGCGTCTCTTGGGGCGCCCCTGACACTTGACCAGTGACCGACAGACTTTGAAAGGACATGACGTGAATGCGACCCGTCTGGCGCAGAGCGCCTATCGCGACCAAGCCCGGAGCGTCCGGACAGAACGTGGGCTGGAATATGATGCCTTTGCCCGCGTCACCCAGCGCCTCGTCATGGTTGCCCCGCAAGAGCCACGGAATATGGGCGATCTTGCCGCGGCCCTGCATGACAACCGGCGGCTCTGGACCATCCTCGCGACCGATGTGGCCGATCCGAAGAATCCGCTGCCGCAAACCTTGCGGGCCAGAATCGTCTATCTCGCGCAGTTTTGCAACCGGCACAGCAGCGAGGTGCTGAATTCAAACGCGTCGCTGCAGCCCTTGATCGACATCAACACCGCCATAATGCGCGGGCTGAGTGACCGGAGGGCAGACCAGTGAGCGGCCTCGTCCTGAAACTCAATCCGAAAGAGCGTGTGCTCATCAACGGGGCTGTGATCGAAAACGGAGACCGTCGTTCGCGCCTGTCTATCATGACGCCGAATGCGCATATCCTGCGACTTCGGGATGCCATCCATCCCGAAAGCGCCACCACACCTGTGCGCCGGGCGTGTTTTGCCACGCAACTCTTGCTTTCGGGCGATGGCGATCCGCATGACACGCGCCGTCAGATCCTGCGTCGCATCGAAGAGCTGAGCCAGGTGTTGCGCGATCCCGACAGCCGCGCACAATTGACAATTGCGACGCGGGCCCTGTTGGAGGGCGAGCCCTATCAATGCCTCAAGGCCCTGCGCGCGCTGCTGCCGCGCGAAGAGCGGCTCTTGGCGCATCGCGCATCATGAACTTTACCCCTGTCCTGCCCTTGGGGGGATTACCGGGTTGGGCGCTCTTGTCGCGCACGATCGAGCGTCAGACGGATCTGTTCAACAAATCGCCGCAGATTGTGCGCGATACCGAGTATTTCGAGCAGAACATCGGCAAGGTCACCACGGCGGAGGATCTTGTGTCGGATCGCCGCCTGTTGCGGGTGGCCTTGGGGGCATTCGGGCTTCAAGAGGATATCAACAGCCGCGCCTTTATCCGCAAGATTCTGGAAGAGGGCACGATCCGGGATGACGCGCTGGCCAATCGACTGGCGGATGAGCGCTACAAACAGCTCTCCGAGGCCTTTGCCTTTGCGGATCGTCCGATCCCGCGGACACAACTGGCCACCTTTGGCACGGAGATCACCGAAAAGTTTCGACGTCGCGAGTTTGAGGTGGCCGTTGGAGATCAGGATCAGGCGCTGCGTCTTGCCCTGAACGTCCAACGCGAGTTGGGCGAGATCGCGAGCGGTGCCGAGAGTGAAGACACCCGCTGGTTCCGTATTCTTGGCAACCCGCCGCTGCGGCGGGTGTTCGAGGTGGCGCTCGGGCTGCCAGAGAGTTTCGGGCAGGCGGATCTTGACCGGCAGTTGGACGAGATCAAATCGCGCAGTGCGCGGCAGTTGAACATCGGTGCGCTCTCGGATCTGAGCGATGAAAGCCTGCGCGAGCAGTTGATCCGGCGTTTCCTGTTGCGTGATCAGGTCGCCAGCTTCAATGTACAATCCCCGCAGGCGATTGCGTTGACGCTGTTGCAATCGGTTCCGCGCAGGGTCTGAAACGGGCGCGTCATGGCGGGACAAGGGCCGATCAACACGAAAAACTTGGAGTTTGCCGTTGCAATTGCCTGCGAGTAAAAGCCCTATGGGGCTGAGCCACAGGAGGGATACATGCGCTGCGTCTTTATCAACATCCGCTGCAAACCGGGGCATTCCTATCGCGTGGCCGAGGCCATCGCCCTGCGCGAAATCCACTCGGAGCTTTATTCCACCTCCGGCCCCTTTGATCTGTTGCTCAAGCTCTACGTCCCCGAAACCGAGGATATCGGCAAATATATCAACGACAATCTTCTGGATATCGCCGGGATCGAGCGGACCGAAACGACCCTGACCTTCAAGGCCTTTTAGCCCAAGATCTCAAACCGGGTGACATCGACCATGCCCCGATCCGTGATCTTGAGCGCCGGGATGACGGGCAGTGCCAAAAAGGCCAGTTGCAGGAAAGGTTCCTGCAAAGTCACGCCCAAGGATCGCGCCGCCGCGCGCAAATCGACAAGGCGGGCGTGCACCACCTCGAAGGGCTCTAGGCTCATGAGCCCCGCCAATGGCAAGGGCAGTTCTGCCAGAATGCGCCCGCCCGCGACCACGACAAAGCCGCCTTCGATTTCGCCCAGCCGCGTCGCGGCAAGGGCCATGTCCGCATAATCCACACCGACGCAGGCGATATTGTGGTGATCGTGGCAGACGGTCGAGGCAATAGCCCCGGATTTGAGCCCGAAACCGCGAACGAAGCCGGTTGCGATGTTGCCGTTCTTGCCATGCCGCTCGATCACCGCGATCCGAACGAGGTCGCGCGCGGGATCGGGCCGCTTATCGCCATTCACCGGCTCGATCCGCTCGTGCAGATGCGCGGTCAGGATCTTGCCTTCGAGAATGCCAATGACATCGGTTTCGGCCCGGTTGCCGGCATGGCGGAAATCCTGCGGGCCGACCCTTGGCGCTCGCACCGAGTGCCGCCCGATCGCGGGCAGGCTGCGCCGTGCAGCAAAGGCCGCGGCATCCGCATGCCGCCCAGCGCACAACACATGCTGCACATCGCAGGCCGCAAGCGACCCCACGGCCACGATATCCGCCCGCCGCCCCGGCGCAATCAGACCCCGGTCGCGCAGACCAAAGGCCTCGGCCCCCGAGAGCGATGCCGCGCGATAGGCGGCAAGGGGCGATGCCCCCTCTGCAATCAACACCCGGATCATGTGATCAAGATGCCCTTCCTCTGCAATATCGAGCGGGTTTCGATCATCGGTGCAGAGGCACATATAGGGCGCTGTGATCTCCGACAGCAGCAGCGCAAGTGCATGGAGATCCTTGCTGACCGAGCCTTCGCGAATGAGCACGCGCATGCCGCGTTGCAGTTTCTCGCGCGCCTCCTCGGCGGTGGTCGCCTCATGCTCGGTGCGGATGCCCGCCGCACAATAGGCGTTGAGATCACGCCCCGAGAGTTGCGGGCAATGCCCGTCGATATGCCCGCCCTCAAAGAGCCGCAGCTTGGCCATCATCCCCGGATCGCGGTGGATCACACCCGGAAAGTTCATCACCTCGGCCAGACCGATCCCCGAAGCATGCCCCATGACCGCGCGCAGATCCTCGGCGTCAATCTCTGCGCCCGATGTTTCCATATGGGTCGAGGGCACGCAGGACGAGAGCTGCACCCGGATGTCCATCAGCGTGTGCTCGGAGGCCGCCTGAAAATAGCGGATGCCCTCCAGCCCCAGAACATTGGCAATCTCATGTGGATCGCAGATCCCGGTGGTCACGCCATGCGGCGTCACGCAGCGGTCGAATTCAAAGGGCGTGACGAGTGAGCTTTCGATATGCAGATGCGTGTCGATAAAGCCGGGCACAAGGGTGAGACCCGAGAGGTCCATCACATGACGCCCTTCATACTCAACACCAATACCTACGATGGTATCGCCGCAAATGGCCACATCGCCGGGGATCATATCCCCCGTCACAAGGTCAAAGACCTGCGCCCCGCGCAGGACCAGATCAGCGGGGGCATCGCCCCGGCCCTGTGCGATCCGTTGTTCGAGATGTGCCATGCGCTGACCCTCCGACATTTTGCAACTGTCGCGCGTCGCAGGAGCGAGAGCAAGCCCGATGGCCGAAACCTGTCGGCCTTGGGCTTGCTGTCAGGGCGTCCTCACTCGGTCTGCGTGGCAGGCTTCTGCGCCGCGGGTTTTGCGAGCTTCATTTCTGGTTTGCAGGACATGCCATTGTAGCGGCTGACCAGCGATTCGTTGCGGCGCTGGTAGGCGCGCGCCTCGTCGCCTGCAGCGCCCTTCATATCCATGAAGAACCACGGCACGAGCAGAAAGGCCCCTGCGGTCCCGGCAACGATGTTCTGCGCGGTCTTGGTTTGCTGTTCTTTGATCAGGCCCTCGATGGCGCGGGTATTGGCCGTGATCTCGCTGCGCAACTGTGCGCAGGTGAGGGCGCTGTCACCAACCTGCACTTCGGCCACAGGATCGGGTGTGCGACCGCCACAGGCGCTCAGGAGGGAAATGGACAGCAGGGCCGGCACGAACAACTGTTTCATCTGATTACCTTTTTACAGAGTGTGCGCGTCCATATCCCGCGCCTCAGACGAGGGAAAGTGCCTAATTCGCGTCACCCCCGCCTGCGCTTGCGCCGTCCGCCGTCGCTGCCGTCGCCATGGGTGTTAAAGCTGGGATTGGGCAGGGTCACGATCTTGGACAGTTCCGGGAAGGGGTCGGTCTTGTGCGGGATCGCGTTGGCAGCGACGAAATGCTCTTGGAATTTCGGCTCGATGGCGGTCTCGACCTTGGTGATCTGCCCCACCACGCGCTCAATCTCGCGCCGGGCAGCCACATTGCAGAGCGCGATGCGCGCGCCAGTGCCCGCCGCATTGCCCGCCGATGTCACCTTGTCGAGCGGCACATCGGGGATCATGCCAAGCACCATTGCATGCAGCGGCGAGATATGCGCGCCAAAGGCACCGGCCAGAACAACGCGGTCCACCTTGTCCACGCCCCGCTCGTCCATCAAGAGGCGCGCCCCGGCATAGAGCGCCGATTTGGCAAGCTGGATGGCGCGAATGTCGCCTTGGGTAACGGTGATCAACGGTCCACCCTTGGCGCTGCCATCGTGGATGACATAGGAATGGGTGCGCCCGTCCTCGATCATGCGCGCCGTGCCGGTGGCCTCGGCCGATCCGATCAGCCCGCTTTCGTCCAAGAGCCCCGCCATGCGCATCTCGGCCACAGCCTCGATGATGCCAGAGCCACAAATGCCGGTGATGCCGCCATCGCCCACAGCCGCCTCGAACCCGTCCTCGTCCGACCAAATGTCAGTCCCGATCACGCGGAACCGGGGTTCCTTGGTCACGGGGTCGATGCGAATGGCCTCGATGGCACCGGGGGCGGCACGCTGGCCGCTGGAAATCTGCGCGCCTTCAAAGGCGGGGCCCGTGGGCGAAGAACAGGCCAGCACGCGGGTCTTGTCGCCCAAGAGGATTTCGGCGTTGGTGCCTACATCGACGATCAGGGCCAGATCCTCGGATTTTCCCGGCTCCTCGCTCAGCGCGACGGCGGCGGCATCGGCCCCGACATGGCCTGCGATGCACGGCAGCACATAGACCTGCGCGCGCGGGTTGATCGCGGTCAGATCGAGTTCGCGGGCGTTCAGGGCCATGCTGCCAGAGGTGGCCAGCGCAAAGGGCGCCTGTCCCAGTTCCACCGGATCGATGCCCAACAAGAGGTGGTGCATGACCGGGTTGCAGACAAAAACCGTCTCGACGATCAGGTTAGGGGCGATGTCGGCCTCCTTGGCGATTTCCTCAGCCAAGGTGTTGATCGCGTCGCGCACGGCGGCAGTCATTTCGCGGTCGCCGCCGGGGTTCATCATCGCATAGCTCACGCGGCTCATCAGATCCTCGCCAAAGCGGATTTGCGGGTTCATGATGCCCGACGACGCCTTGACCTCGCCGGTTTCCAGATCGGTCAGGTGGGCGGCAATCGTGGTCGAACCAAGGTCGATAGCCAGACCAAAAAGGCCGCCTTCGTGCAGGCCGGGCCAGATTTCCAGAACCTGTGCCGGCGCCTCTGCATGGCCTCTATGCAGGGCGACCGTGACCTGAAACTTGCCTTTGCGCAGAACGGGTTGCAATTTGGACAGGAAACTCAGATCGGCGCGGATATCGGGGATATCCCACTGTGCCTTGAGCGCACGCTTCAGCCGCTCGAAATCGCCGGTGGGTTCGTGCATGTCGGCCTCGTCCACCTCGACGAAATAGAGGCGGGTGGCCGGGTCCATCTCGATCACGCGGGCAGAGGCGGCCTTGCGCACCACCTGTTTGTGAACCTGGCTCTCGGGGGGGACGTCGATCACCACGTCGCTCATGATCTGCGCCTGACAGCCCAGACGCCGCCCCGGTTTCAGGCCGCGTTTTTGGTCATAGCGTTCCTCGACCGCGTTCCATTCCGACAGCGCATCCTGATGGACCGTGACGCCGTGCTTGGAAAACTCGCCATAGCCCGGCGAAATCTGACATTTCGAACAGATGCCGCGCCCGCCACAGACCGAATCAAGATCGACGCCAAGTTGACGCGCGGCGGTCAGAACCGGCGTGCCCTTGGGAAAGCGCCCGCGTTTCCCGGAGGGCGTGAAAACGACAAGGGGGTCTGTCGACATGTGAGAAATCCTGCTTCTGACGCGTTGCTTGCGCGGAACATAAGCCATAGGCGCTAGACCGACAGCCCACAAGCGTCAGAAAATCGTCGGCGCGCGGCATAGAGTGCCCCGTCTGGGTCCGTCAGGTCCGCATCAGGTCAGAGACCAGCCAAAAAGCCAGATCGCCAGAGGCACCGGGGCTGTTGCCACAAAGAGCGTCAGGATCGCCAGAGGCGCGCGAAACACTCCCGAAAGACCCGAGACAAAGGCAATCCCGCCGCCGCCGCCAATGATCGAATTGCCCGGCACATTGATCAGCACCGCGAGATGCACATAGCGATAGCGGACAATCCAGTCGAGGTAACGCCCCGGCAACTGAGCCGCAATGAACGCCGCGCGCTCTGGCAGCGACAGGGTCTGAAACTCTTCCAACATGCGGCAGGCGCGCATCAGATGCAGATCGAGCATCACCCGGTGCAACCAGCGATAGGGCACTTTGCATCCGGCCATATAGGCCATCGACAAGCCGCTGGCGGTGGCCAGCCAGACAAAGGGTGCGATATCGCCCCCGCCCGCGGCCAACACCATCAACCCGATCTCGATCCCCGGCACAAAGGGGATGGCAATGAGTACCGCATAGACCAGCAGGGCCAGCACCAGAAATCCCGGCATTGTCCAGCCCTGTTCATTTTTCAGAACATAACTCTCGGCCCAGGTGAACAAGACATGCATGCCAACCACCAAGACAACCAGCACCGCCAAGCGCAACAGCGTGCGCAGAAGACCCGTTTTCACAGGTGGCGGCGCGGGTGGTGTGGCGTGGCGGGCAGAGTCATCCATAGCCCTGAGTCTAGGCTTTGCGCCTTGACCCGCACAATGGGACTCACGCGGTTATCACGCGCATTTGCATTGCCCGCAATCCGTGCGCGCCTGCCCCTCAATCACGCCGGATATCCGCACCAAGCCGCGCCAACAATGCCTCGAAAATCGGAAAGGAGGTGGCGATGGGGCTTGCGTCATCGACCTGAACCGGGGCGGTGCTGGCCATGCCCATCACGAGGAAAGACATGGCAATCCGGTGGTCGAGATGGCTGGCGCAGATCTGGCCGCCCGGCACATTACCATGACCCCGGCCGCGCACGATCCACCAATCCGGCCCATCCTCGACCTCGACACCGCCTGCGCGCAATCCGGCGGCCATGGCCTCGATCCGGTCGCTTTCCTTGACGCGCAATTCCTTGACGCCGCGCATCACCGTCTCGCCACTGGCAAAGGCCGCCACCACGGAGAGAACGGGATACTCGTCGATCATGCTGGCCGCGCGTTCAGGCGGCACCGCGATCCCCTTGAGGTCCGGCGAAAAGCGCGCGCGCAGGTCGGCGACAGGCTCGCCGCCTTCTTCGCGCAGGTTCTCATAGCTGAGGTCCGCGCCCATCTCGCGCAGCGTGGTAAAGAGACCCGCGCGCGTCGGATTGAGCCCGATATTGGGCACCAGAACATCAGAGCCGGGGACAATCAGCGCGGCACAGACCGGAAACGCCGCCGACGAGGGATCGCGCGGCACCACGATGGTCTGAGGCCGAAGCTCGGGTTGACCGGTCAGGGTGATCACACGGCCCTCTTCGGTCTCTTCGGTGGTGATTTCGGCCCCGAACCCGGCCAGCATCCGCTCGGTATGGTCGCGCGTCGCCTCGCGCTCGATCACCACGGTTTGACCCGGCGCGTTGAGGCCAGCCAACAGCACCGCGCTCTTGACCTGAGCCGAGGGCACGGGAACGACATAGCGCACTGGAACAGGCTCCGCCGCGCCCACGATGGTCATGGGTAGCCGCCCGCCCGCGCGCCCCACAGCCTGCGCCCCGAAGAGGGACAGAGGGTCCGTGACCCGCGCCATCGGGCGCTTGTTCAGGCTGGCGTCGCCGGTAAAGGTGGCCGTGATCGGCGAGGTCGCCATCGCGCCCATGATCAGCCGCACGCCGGTGCCCGAATTGCCGCAATCAATGACGTGATCCGGTTCGGCAAAGCCGCCCACACCCACGCCATGCACATGCCATGTGCCCGCCGCGTCGCGCGTCACCTCTGCGCCAAAGGCGCGCATTGCCTTGGCTGTGTCGAGCACGTCTTCGCCTTCGAGAAGCCCGGTGATCACAGTTTCGCCCACACTCAGCGCGCCCAAGATCAGCGAGCGGTGCGAGATCGACTTGTCCCCCGGCACATCGGCAACACCGGACAGCGGCCCGGAGCGGTGAGAGGTCATGGGAATGGGTGTGCCGTGGCCAGACATGGTGCGCCTCTTGAGTGGTCTCTTTCGCCCGCCTGATAGCCCAAGCGGGCGGACCCGTCCATGACCATCGCCACCTTGGATCAGGGCGCAGTTCCCAGATGGGTCACGATCTTGTGGCCCGGCGCATAGCACAGACGCGCAAGCGTCACGGGGCGCCCGTGGTCCCACGTCAGGCGCTCCATGACAAAGAGGGGCGCGCCGGGGTCAGTGCGCAAAACGCGGGCTTCGTCCTCCGAGGCCGCTTCTGCCGAGAGGCGGATTTCTCCATGGGTATAGGGCACATGGGCCAAAAGCCATTCATTGGCATTGGTGGTCACGAAATCCTGCGTGGCGGCGGCAGGGGCGGTGTCGAGATTGATCCAGCGGTCCTCGAAGACGAAAGGCACCCCCGAGGCTAGATGCAGCGCCGTGACATGCAGCGCGGTGCAGGGCGCATCGGGGCAGAGCCGCTGCGCCACATTCGTCGGGGGCACGGCCTGCGCGTGGCTCAGGCGGCGGTAGTCATAGGTCTTGCCAAGGGCTGCCACCTCTTGCCGGATGACCGGAATATCGACGGTGGCGCGGCTGACCGGATGCAGGGCCACGCGCGTGCCCGCCTTGCGCCGCCGCTCGATCATCCCCGCCTCGGCCAAGGCTCGCAGAGCGCGGTTCACTGTGGCGCGCGCGCAGCCAAACTCGCGCGCCAGATCCGCCTCGTTCGGGATATCCGCACCGGGCGGCCATTCCCGTGCATGGATGCGGCGCAGCACCTCGTCCTGAATGGATTGCCAAGTTTTGAACTGCGGATCGGTCATGCGGCCTACATCGGTTTTGCGCGCCAGCGGTCTGTGCCTGCACGCCCAGAAGAGCGTTACGCCATGGCCGATGCCAAAGGCAAGAACCGCGGCGTGTCTGAGGTGCTGGCTGCATGATCTCGATCTTGACAGAATTATTATGTATAGACATATTGAGGAGGATGTCTGAGGAGGACCGCCCGATGCTTTTCCGCAATGCAACACTGGCAACGATGCAGGCTGGGCAGCCCTATGGCCTTGTCCCCAATGGTGCCCTTCTCATCGAGGCAGGGCGCATTGTCTGGGTAGGCCAAGAGCAGGACTTGCCCGCAGGCTATGACGGACCGGAAGAGAACCTTGGCGGGCGTGTCGTCACCCCGGCGCTGATAGATTGCCACACCCATGTCGTGCATGGCGGCAACCGCTCTGCTGAATTCGAGATGCGGTTGCAGGGGGCCAGCTATGAAGAGGTGGCGCGCGCCGGTGGGGGCATCCTCTCGACTGTCAAGGCGACGCGAGAGGCCTCGGAAGAGGCGCTGTTGCGCGGCGCATTGCGATTTGTCGATGCGCTGATTGCCGAAGGGGTCTGCACGCTCGAGGTGAAATCGGGCTATGGCCTCGATATTGACACCGAACTGAAAATGCTGCGCGTGGCGCGGTCCATTGCCCGCGTGCGCGACATCCGGATCAAGACCAGCTTTCTGGGCGCACATGCGGTGCCGCCAGAGTTCAAGGGCAATACGCAAGCGTATGTTTCCGAGGTCTGCATCCCGGCCCTCAGGGCCGCGCATGCCGAAGGGCTGGTCGATGCGGTAGACGGTTTCTGCGAGGGGATCGCCTTTTCCCCCGATGATCTGGAACCGCTCTTTGTCCAAGCGCAGGCGCTTGGCCTCCCGGTCAAGCTGCATGCCGAGCAGTTGAGCCAGATGGGGGGCACGCGCATGGCGGCGCGCTTTGGCGCGCTATCGGCGGATCATCTGGAATATGCGACGGCCGAGGATGCCAAGGCGCTGGCGCAATCGGGCAGCGTCGCGGTGCTTTTGCCCGGCGCATTTTACACGCTGCGCGAAACACGTCTGCCGCCGGTGGACGCATTTCGCGCCGAGGGCGTTGCCATGGCGCTCGCCACGGATTGCAATCCTGGCTCGTCGCCCATGGCCTCGCTCTTGTTGGCGATGAACATGGGCTGCACGCTCTTTCGCATGACGCCGGAAGAGGCGCTGGCCGGGGTCACGCGAGAGGCCGCGCGCGCCCTTGGACTGAAAGATTGCGGAGTGATCGCCACCGGAGCGCGCGCCGATCTCGCGATCTGGGATATCGGGCACCCTGCCGAACTGGCCTATCGCATCGGGTTTAACCCGCTCTGGCGGCGGATTTTCGGAGGCACGGCATGACAGTCACATTGGTTCCCGGTCAGGTGCGGCTGGCGGTGCTGGAACGCATCTGGCGCGAGGCGTTGCCGGTCACCCTCGACCGCGGCGTGCGGCCTGCCGTCGAGGCCGCGCATGCGCTTGTCGCCAAGGCAGCGGCGGGACATACGGCTGTGTATGGTGTGAATACCGGCTTTGGCAAATTGGCCAGCGTCAAGATCGCGCCGGAAAAGACCGAAGAATTGCAACGCAATCTCATCCTGTCGCATTGCTGCGGCGTGGGCGAGGCGCTGGATACCGCCACAACGCGGCTGATGATGGTGCTCAAGCTGCTGAGCCTTGGGCGCGGGGCCTCGGGCGTCGCTTGGTCCACCATCACCTTGCTTGAGGCGATGCTGGAGCGGGGCGTCACACCGGTCGTGCCGGACCAGGGATCGGTGGGTGCCTCGGGCGATCTGGCCCCGCTGGCGCATATGGCGGCGGTGATGATCGGCGCGGGCGAGGCATGGGTCGGCGGCGAACGCCTGTCCGGTGCCGAGGCCATGACGCGGCAGGGAATTGTGCCCATCACGCTTGGCCCCAAGGAAGGGCTGGCGCTGATCAACGGCACGCAATTTTCAACCGCCTGCGCGCTCACCGGTCTCTGGGAGGCGTGGCGCAACGCGCAGAATTGCGTTGTCACGGCGGCGCTCTCGACGGATGCGATCATGGGGTCTACCGCGCCGCTCTTGCCCGCGATCCATCACTTGCGCGGCCACCCCGGCCAGATCGACGTGGCACGCGCGCAGGCGGCGTTGATGCAGGGGAGCGAAATCCGCGAGAGCCACCGCGAAGGCGATAGCCGCGTGCAAGACCCTTATTGCATCCGCTGTCAGGCGCAGGTGTCTGGGGCGGCGGTCGATCTCTTGCGCCGCGCCGGCGAGGTTCTGGAAATCGAGGCCAATGCCGTGACCGACAATCCGCTGGTTCTGGTGGACCCGGACCATCCCGACGGCGGCATGATCGTGTCGGGTGGCAATTTCCATGCGGAACCCGTGGGCTTTGCCGCCGATCAGATTGCCATGGCGATTTCCGAAATCGGGGCCATCGCGCAACGGCGCGTGGCGCTCATGGTTGATCCCACGCTGAGCTTTGATTTGCCGCCGTTTCTGACCCCGGAACCGGGGCTGAATTCCGGGTTGATGATCGCCGAGGTCACGACCGCCGCGCTCATGAGCGAGAACAAGCATCTGGCCAATCCCTGCACCACCGATTCCACCCCCACCTCTGCCAATCAAGAGGATCACGTCAGCATGGCGGCCCATGCCGCGCGACGACTCCGCCGGATGAATGGCAATCTGAGCGTCATTCTGGGGGTCGAGGCCATCTGTGCCGCGCAAGGCATCGCGTTTCGCGCACCCTTGAAAACAAGTGCTGCGCTCAACGCGGTTATCACCCGCCTACGCCGCGAGATACCGCCCCTGTCCAGCGACCGCTACCTCGCCCCCGATCTGAATGCCGCCGCAGCCATGGTGCGCGCGGGGGATCTGGTGGCGGCCAGCGGCATTGATCTGCCACTCACACGTGGGGCAGCACCGCACAGCCTTTGAGCCTGCCCCCGCTTCTCCCACCACCTGCCGAGGACCCTCCCATGACCAACCCGCGCCACAACATCCGTGATATCTATCCCGCGACCGGCACCACGCTCAGCGCCAAGAGCTGGCTGACAGAGGCACCGCTGCGCATGCTGATGAACAACCTACACCCGGATGTGGCCGAAAACCCCCATGAGCTCGTCGTTTATGGCGGCATTGGGCGTGCGGCGCGCACCTGGCAGGATTTCGACCGGATCGTCGCGGCGTTGCGCGCGCTGGAGGAGGACGAGACGCTGTTGGTGCAATCCGGCAAGCCCGTGGGCGTGTTCCGCACCCACAGGGACGCGCCCCGCGTCTTGATCGCCAACAGCAACCTCGTGCCGCATTGGGCCACCTGGGACCATTTCAGCGAGCTCGATAAAAAGGGCTTGATGATGTATGGCCAGATGACGGCGGGGTCGTGGATCTATATCGGCACGCAGGGCATCGTGCAGGGCACCTATGAAACCTTTGTCGAGGCAGGGCGGCAGCATTACGGCGGCATTCTCAAGGGGCGCTGGATTTTGACCGGCGGTCTGGGCGGCATGGGCGGCGCACAACCTCTCGCCGCGGTGATGGCGGGGGCCTGCTGTCTGGCGGTGGAATGTGACGAGAGCCGCGCCGAATTTCGCAAGCGCACACGCTATGTCGATGAGATCACGCATGATCTGGACGAGGCTCTCGCCATGATCGACCGCTGGTGCACGGCGGGCGCGGCCAAGAGCGTGGCGCTGATCGGCAATGCGGCGGATGTGTTTCCCGAACTGGTCAAGCGCGGGGTGCGCCCCGATATCGTGACGGATCAAACTTCTGCCCATGACCCTCTGCATGGCTATCTACCCCAAGGCTGGTCCGTGGCCCAATGGCGCGAGAGGCAAGAAACAGACCCCAAGGCGGTTGAGCGGTCCGCCCGCGCCTCGATGCGGGTACAGGTGCAGGCGATGGTCGATTTCTGGAACGCAGGCGTGCCCACGCTCGACTATGGCAACAACATCCGTCAGGTCGCGCTTGACGAGGGGTTGAAGGAGGCCTTTGCCTTTCCCGGCTTTGTACCCGCCTATATCCGCCCGCTCTTTTGCCGGGGAATCGGACCGTTTCGCTGGTGTGCCCTGAGCGGCGATCCCGAGGATATCTACAAGACCGACGCCAAGGTGAAGGAATTGATCGACGATCCGCATCTGCACAACTGGCTCGATATGGCGCGCGAGCGGATCGCGTTTCAGGGGCTGCCTGCGCGCATCTGCTGGGTGGGCCTCGGGCTGCGGCACAAGCTGGGGCTGGCCTTTAACGAGATGGTGCGCACCGGCGAGTTGAGCGCCCCGGTGGTGATCGGTCGGGATCACCTCGACAGCGGATCGGTCGCCAGCCCCAACCGCGAGACAGAGGCGATGCGCGATGGCTCGGATGCAGTCAGCGACTGGCCCTTGCTCAACGCGCTGCTCAACTGCGCCTCGGGGGCGACATGGGTCAGCCTGCACCATGGCGGCGGTGTCGGGATGGGGTTCAGCCAACATTCCGGCATGGTGATCTGTTGCGATGGCACCGCAGAAGCGGATCAGCGTCTGGCGCGGGTGCTCTGGAACGATCCGGCGACCGGCGTGATGCGCCATGCCGATGCGGGATATGAGATTGCGCTGGATTGCGCGCGCGAACATGGGTTAAACCTTCCGGGCATTTTGACATGATCCAGAATTGACAAACAAAGGGTGACGCCATGAATTTGGAGCGTTTCGTATCGGCACAGGATCGGATCTGGCCGCTTCCACTGAACGAGATTCGCAATCGGGAAAAACGGCATCACTGGGCGTGGTTCGTGCTGCCTCAGGTCAAGGGACTGGGGCGGTCGGAGTTCGCGAAATCCTTTGCGATCGACGATCTTGATCACGCGCGGGCCTATCTGGCGCATCCGGTGCTCGGGCCACGCCTGATCGAAACCTGCGCGGCGCTGCTGGCGCTCGAGGATATTTCTGCCGAAAAGGTCTTGGGACCAATCGATTCACTCAAGCTGCAATCTTGCGCCACGCTCTTTGCCGAGGCGGAGGGGCCAGAGATATTTACCCATGTGCTCGCGCGGTTCTTTGGCGGGCTGCGGTGCGAAACCACCCTCGACTATCTGGCGGGGCGGCGGGCAATGCCAACGGATGACGAGTATTTCATAAATCCCAACGCGGCAAGAACCGCCGGTAGCGCCACCTGAAAGGTCAGCGCAACCGCTGGATCGAACTATAGCCCATGGTCGGGCCGGCCCAATGGCGTGATTGCACGACCGTGCCATTGGCATCGACGAGATAGGAATTCACCACGCTGCGATCCGCCTGCCAGCACTCCGCCGTCATGCGCACACCCGAGACCGAACCACCCAGCGTTTCCGTCTCGCCGCGCGTGATCTTGCAGTCGGATTTCAGGTTCACGATCTGGTTCTCGCCATCGAGATAGCGTTGCTGGATCGTCGCCACGCCATCTTCGCGGCGCGAGACAACTTCGAGAAGCGGCTCTACCCGCGACGACATGAGGTCATTGCCCAGACCACGGGTCGACACCAGAACACCGTTGAGCGTCGTCGCGCTGAGCCGGGCAGAGCTGCCATACGAGGCCCATGTCTGATAGTCGCCATTGCGCGCGATTGGGCGCAGGACCGCGACCGCCTTGCGATCCTCGAGCGCGTAGAGTGCCAGAGGACCGGTTGTGTTGGACAGGGCATCCGTGACAACGGCCTGAACGACCTGCGGATCAGGTGTGACGGGTTGCGCGCGGCGTTGTTGGATTACCGTCTTGGCAACAGAAAACACGTTCTCCGAACTGCGTTGGTTGGAACAGGCCGCAAGCGCCATGGCGCAGAGCAAAAGGGTGAGCCGGGGCAGCGACGCAGCGATCATCTCCAGAATTTCCCCCAGCTTGCCACGGTATCGCGCTCGTGCGAATTGCGCACGGTTTCATACAAACGGCCCGTCACGTTGACGCGCGCGCCCCCGTCGCGGGTCAGAGGCCGGATAACTGCGGTCGGAGCCTGCTGTGTCGGCTTGCCGAACAGCCATGAAATCGGGGCGGTGATGCGGATGCCCTTGTCAAATGAGCCTTCGCCGAAATCCTGCGCCGACACGTCGGTCTTGGTGGCAAAAGCACCGACCTTCCAGCCGTTGGCGAATTCGCGGTCAAACCCGATGGTCACACCCCAATCCCCCGCCAGATAGCGGCCGGCATCCACTTGGGCATGATAGCCACCGCCAAAGTCGTAATAGACCGAGGCATGGCCGTTGAAATCCGGGATGTTGCCGCTGATGGTGTTGTTGTCTCGCAGCCCGAAATCGCCATCGAAATCGCGCGGCCGGACATAGTTCAGCTCTGCCCCGATGGCGATACGGCTATCCACAGGCCGCCACAGCACTTCGGTCGAGACCCCGGCATACATCTGCTCAAGGTATCCCAACGTCACCCGCCCATAGTAATCCGGGGCGAGCCGCTGATACTTGGTCAGGGTCAACCAGTCGACACGAGGGGAATCAGACTTGGCATAAAGCGCCGCATCCGAGCGCACGCGCGGGATACGCGAATTGCTGAGGCGGTTGGACTGGTCCAGATTGCCAAAGAGCTTGACAGAAGCGGCCCCGCGGGCCATCCAGCCACGTCCCAATTCAGCTTGTCCCTGAACGCGCATCGCGACGTCAAAACGCAGCGGCTCGTCTGGATCAAAGAGACTGATGCGCGTGAACGGGTAAATGCTCCATCCATAACGCGGAAACTTGCCCGGCAGAGGTTCGGGCAGATTGCCGAACCGCAAGCTGTCGCGAAAAGTTGCAGCCGCCAACGCCTCGTCCGAGGCCTTGTGTTCGAGCCGCTCGATATCGGTGCGGCTAAAGCTGACGGTGCTGGCTGGAATACCCTTGGTGTAGAGCGTAACGTGGAAATCCTCAACCGAGGCAGGCAGCGCGCGGGTCATCGCACGCACGGTGCGCCCCAGCGCCTGTGATGTGCGGTCATAGGTCTCGTTCTGGATGCCGACATAGGCCGCGCGCCCCTCGAGCCGCAGGCGGATCAGGTCGATCTCATCCAGAGCCAGCGTTTCATCCAGCGATTTTGCCACCTGCGCGCGCGCCGCGGGTTGATCTGCCCAGCCCAGATCGCGGGCGGCATCGGGGTCGCGCACGGCCACAGGCAGCGGGGCCGCCTCCAAACCACCGGGCACAGGCATGCCGCGCGGGTTGATTGCGATGGCGAGGTTGATACCAAACTCTTTGCCATGCAGGTAAAAGGCGCTGAGGTTTGCATCCGGTGCCAGCTTGTAGGTCACACGGGCGTTGACTGCGGTGCTTTGGTTAAAGATACCGGCGCGCCGCTCGGTGTCATAACTGTCCGAGGAATATTCGAGCGCGAAAGACAGCTTGTTCGTCACCTCATAGCTGAAGCCCCCAAAGAGGCCGATATCGCCCTTGAACCAGTTCGAGATGCTGACATCCCCGCCGGTGCCGACCCCGGCGAAATTGAACGGTGTTCTTGTGCCGAATCCACCGATCGAATTGTTGGACCCGAACCGCCCCCACCCAAGACCTGCGGTCAGGCGCAGGCGGCTGCCCACGGATTTCGTGGCGACGATATATTCCCCGCCAAGAACCCCGGTCCCCAGAAAATCCTGAAGACCAACGGCAATGGCCGGGGAATACTCGGTTTCCTTGAATATCCGGAATCGCAAGTCAAAGCTGCGGTCATAGAAGGTATCGAATTGCGGGGTGAGATCCCGCGTGCCAGCATACCGGAAACTGCCCGTCAGCCAGGGGGCCACCTGAAAACTCAGCGTGGATTTGCTGAACCCGTCGAAATAGGAAACGGTCGTCGAAATCTGTGCATCCGGGGCCATTTCCGCGGTGGGCATGTCAATCAGACCGCCCGGCGTGCCGTAATTGTTCGTCAGAGTCGTGACCAGATCGTTGGCATATGCCCCGGACGCACCCATGGCCCCGGTCACAATGGCCACAGCGCCCAAAATGTTTCGCAATCTGATTGTCATCGACTGTTCACCGGTTTCGAGCGCCTTCCAACTTCTCGTCAGGACCATAACGATCACAGTCCGACACGGCAACGTGAGTTTCCACACAGAGTCCGGCCAATGTCGATTTGTGCGGAAATCCGTCACAGCCCGACCAAAATCGCAGCGACCGTGACACCAACCGCGCCAACCACAATTCCCAAGCCCGCCCAGAGAGCACGCTCTGGCCAAACGGAACGCTTGGGCGGCACCTGTGGGGCGCTCTGCCGGATCAGCGCCGCCTCGACCAAGCCCGGCAGCCTTGGACCATAGCGCGACAGCACCATTGCCGTGCGCCCCAGATCGCGCAGCGCAGCACGCGGACCGATGGTCTGCTTGATGTAATCCTCGACCACGGGCTTGGCGACCTGCCAGATGTTGATCTGCGGATTGAGGCTGCGCGCCACCCCCTCGACCACGACCATGGTGCGCTGCAAGAGGATCAATTCGGTGCGCGTCTCCATGCCAAAGCGCTCTGTGACCTCAAAGAGATAGCTGAGCAGGCTGCCCATGGAAATCTTGCTGGCATCCATGCCAAAGATCGGCTCTCCAACCGCGCGCAATGCGCGGGCAAACGCATCGACATCGCGGTCGGCCGGCACATATCCCGCCTCGAAATGCACCTCGGCGACGCGCCGGTAATCGCGCTTGATAAAGCCATAGAGGATCTCGGCATAAACGCGTCGGGTGTATTCGTCGATATGCCCCATGATGCCGAAATCATAGGCGATGATATCGCCATTCCCTGCGACCTTGAGATTGCCCTGATGCATATCGGCGTGGAAATACCCGTCGCGCAGCGCATGGCTGAGAAAGAGTTGCAATACCCGCTCGCCCAGTTCGGCGCGATCATGGCCTGCCGCATCGAGCGCGGCGTTATCCCCCAACGGCAGGCCATCGGCCCAGGTCATGGTCATCACCCGACGCGACGACAGGGGCCATTGCACCGTTGGCAACTGAAACCCCGCATCCTTGGCGGTATTGGCCGCGAATTCCGAGGCCGAGGCCGCCTCGAGCCGCAGATCGAGTTCGCCCATCACCACGCCTTCGAAATGTTCGATGACCTCGGTGGGGCGCAGACGGCGCGCGCCGGGGGCCAAAAGCTCGACCATGCGCGCGGCAAAGTAAAAGGCGTCAATGTCACGGCGGAATGCCCGCTCGATCCCCGGACGTAGAACCTTGACGGCCACCTCCTCGCCCGTCCCACGTAGCCGCGCCTTGTGAACCTGCGCGATAGAGGCGGCGGCAACCGGCTGGCTGAAATCATCAAAGATGTCTTCGACCGGATGGCCCAGTTCCTGCGCGATGCTGCGCTTGGCCAGATCGACCGAAAAGGGCGGCAGCTTGTCCTGCAAGACCCGCAGATGCGTCGCCAGTTCCTCGCCCACCAGATCGGGGCGTGTGCTGAGGATCTGGCCGAACTTGATATAGGCAGGCCCCAGAGCGGTTAGCGCGCGCGGCGCGGGCGGGGTCGCAGGATCACCCTTGTCCCCCAGCCATTGAAACGGCCAGGCCAGAAACCGCATGGTGCCGCGCACCAGCGGTGGTGCCTCGAAGGCATCCATGATGAGACCCATCGCGCCCGTCCGCTCCAGCGTGGCCCCGGTGCGAATGAGGCGCAGGATGTTGTGCGGACCGCGCATCGCTCAGATCTTCCAGCCGGAATGCAGGCAGGCGATGCCCATGCTCAGATTGCGGTATTTCGCCTGTTCAAACCCGGCTTGGCGGACCATGCCCAGAAATGTCTCCTGATCGGGAAACTTGCGGATGGATTCGACCAGATACTGATAGCTATCGCGATCATTGGCGATCATCTGCCCCAGACGCGGGATGATGTTGAAGCTGTAGAGGTCATAGACCTTTTGCATCAACTCGTTGGGGATCTGGCTGAATTCCAGCACCATCAGCCGCCCGCCGGGTTTGAGAACGCGAAACGCCTCGTTCAGCGCCTCTTGCGGGCGGGTCACGTTGCGGATGCCAAAGCTGATGGTGTAGACGTCGAAACTGGCATTCGGAAAGGGCAGCACCATTGCATCGCCCACCACCCAATCGAGACTATCGGCCATGCTCTCGGCCTCGGCACGTTTGCGGCCCTCGACCAGCATCGGCTCTGTCAGATCAAGGACGGTGGCATGGCCATAGCCGGCGCGCTTGAGAAAGCGAAAGGAAATATCCCCCGTGCCCCCCGCCACATCGAGCAAGCGTTGACCCGCGCGCGGGGCGAGCCAGTCCATCATCGCATCCTTCCAGATCCGATGAATACCAAGAGACATGGCATCGTTCATCACATCGTATTTGCTGGCCACGCTGCCAAAGACGCCGCGCACGCGCCCGGCCTTCTCTGACTCGGGGATGTCCTGAAATCCGAAATGCGTGGTTTTCTCGTTCATGGGCCTTGCCGCTCTTGTGTCTCGCCTTTCTTATAGGGCTATGACAGGGGGTTACAATGCGCCCCTTGTGCCCATAGAGGTCCGATATGCCAGAATTGCCCGAGGTTGAGACAGTCCGCCGCGGCCTGACCCCGGTGATGGAGGGGCAGGTGATTGCCCGCGCCACCGTCAACCGACCTGATCTGCGCTGGCCCTTCCCCCCCGACATGGCCGCGCGCCTGACCGGCCAGAGAGTGACGGCGCTCCGGCGCCGCTCGAAATACATTCTCGCCGATCTGACATCGGGCGAGAGCCTGCTCATTCACCTCGGAATGTCGGGCCGCATGCTGGTGTCGGGCGATCCCTTGGGCCGTTTTGTACATGATCACCCGGCCCCGGAAAAACACGACCATGTCGTGCTCGATATGGAGGGGGGCGCGCGGATCACCTTCAACGATCCACGCCGCTTTGGGGCGATGGACCTGCTGCCCACCATGACAGCAGAGGCGCACCCCCTCTTGGCCCGGCTGGGGCCAGAACCATTGGGCAATGCGTTCAACGAACCCTATCTGGTGGCCGCCCTCAAGGGACGCAACACGCCGATCAAATCCGCCCTCCTGGATCAACGAATCGTCGCAGGGCTCGGGAATATCTATGTTTGCGAGGCGCTCTTTCGCGCGCGCATCTCGCCGCTGCGTCGGGCGGGTGCCCTCTCGGCCAAACGTGCGGCGGCCCTTGTGCCGATCATCCGCGCGGTGCTGGCCGATGCCATCACCGCTGGTGGATCGTCCTTGCGGGATTTTCGTCAGGCTGATGGGGAGTTGGGCTATTTCCAGCACAGCTTTGACGTCTACGGGCGCGAAGGCGAACCCTGCCGCAACGCCGGATGCAAAGGCCATATCGCCCGCGTCACACAGGCCGGTCGATCCAGCTTCTATTGCCATCAGTGTCAAAGATAGGTTGAACGCGCGGCCAACAGTGGTAATGAATCGGCCTTGATGACAACAAATGAAAGCTGATTTCATGGCCTATGAGACGATCATCGTCGAAATAGAAGACCACGTCGCCCTCATCAAGCTCAACCGTCCCGACGCGCTCAACGCGCTCAACGCGCAGTTGATGTCGGAACTTGCAGAGGCATTGGGCGAAGCACAACAGAACGAAAAAGTGCGCTGCATCGTGCTGACCGGCTCGGAAAAGGCTTTTGCCGCCGGGGCCGACATCAAGATGATGAGCGAGAAGAGCTTTGTCGATGTTTTCACCGAAGACCTCTTTACCGCCGACAGCGCCGCCATCTGCCGGGTGCGCAAGCCGATCATCGCCGCCGTATCGGGCTATGCGTTGGGTGGCGGCTGTGAACTTGCAATGATGTGCGATTTCATCATCTGCTCGGACACCGCCAAATTCGGCCAGCCCGAAATCAATCTGGGCGTGATCGCGGGCCTTGGGGGCACGCAGCGCCTGACACGGCTGGTGGGCAAGTCCAAGGCCATGGACATGAACCTGACGGGACGCTTCATGGATGCCGAAGAGGCAGAGCGTTCGGGGCTCGTGAGCCGCGTGGTGCCCGCCAAGAAGCTGATGGAAGAGGCGATGGCAGCGGCGCAGAAGATTGCCGAGAAATCGCAGATTTCCGTGATGGCAGCCAAAGAGGCGGTCAATCGCTCATACGAGACGACGCTGCGCGAGGGGCTCTTGTTTGAGCGTCGCGTGTTCCACTCGCTCTTTGCCACTGAAGATCAGAAAGAAGGCATGGCCGCCTTTGCCGAGAAACGCGAGGCGCAGTTCCGCGACAAGTGAGCGTGGTTGCGGCAGGAGGGGCGCTGCCCCTCTTGGCCTGCGGCCAATTCACCCCGGAGTATTGGGACCATAAAGAAAGACGACGATGCGCGCCCGGGTTTGACACACGCAACACCCGGGCGCTCCTTCTTCACGGGCGGTCATCGGCTCTCCAGCCTGTACCGCGCCTCGAACATGCCATCCTTAGGTTAACAAACCCTTATGTTTCTTTATGGCACAAATACTCAAATCCCGGTCTCTGCCAGGCTCTGCGCGTCGGTCAGATCAACCCTTCCGCCGCAAAGAGCGCCTTGACATCCGCCTCGGGGCGCGCGCCGTAATGGCTGATCACCTCGGCAGCGGCGATGCAGCCCATGCGCCCCGCCACAGCAAGAGGCTTGCCGGTCGCCAGACCATAAAGAAGCCCGGCCGCGAACTGATCGCCTGCGCCCGTGGTATCGACCGGGGTCACGCGGTGCACCGGCACGGTCACGGTTTCATCCCCTTGCACCAGCACGACATCATGGCCCGAGCGGGTGCAGACAATGAGCCCGCTTTCGGAGGCTGCCTGTTCCATGGCCGCGCCCAGATCCTCGGTCTCGTAGAGCGCGCACCATTCGTGCTCGTTGCCGATCACATAGTCCAACTCCCGCAAGAGACCCCGGAAATCGTCGCGGTGGCGATTGACGCAAAACGGGTCCGAGAGGGTGATCCCGGCCTTGCCGCCGCCCGCCCGCGCGGCGCGCGCCGCCGCCTGAAACGCCGCCTTGCCCTTGGGTTTGTCAAAGAGATAGCCCTCGAGGAACAATAGCTCCGCTTGCCCGGCTACGGCCTCGGGCACATCGCCCTCATCAAGTTCGGTCGAAATGCCTAGATAGGTGTTCATCGACCGCTCGCCATCGGGCGAGACAAAGATCATCGAGCGCGAGGTGGGAAGTGCGCCATCGCTGCGCGGCGGATTGACGAAATCGGTGCCGACCTCGGCCATCGCCGCGGCGTAGTAGCGCCCGAGGTCATCATCGCTGACCCGTCCGATAAAGCCGGTCGAGAGGCCAAGCGCGCCCAATCCCGCAATGGTATTGGCGACCGATCCGCCCGGCATCTGCCGCCGGTCCGTCATGTTTTCATAGAGAAATTCGGCGCGTTCGGTTTCGATCAATTGCATCACGCCCTTGTCGATGCCCACGCGCGACAGAAAGGCGTCATCGCATTGGCTGATCACGTCCACCACGGCATTGCCGATGCCGACGGCCTGATATTTTGTCATAGAGTCTTGTCCTCGAATAAGCAGAGATCACGAATAAGGCAGGTGCCGCAGGCGGGTTTGCGCGCCTTGCAGATATAGCGGCCATGCAGGATGAGCCAATGATGCGCGTGGCGCTGAAAGTCCACGGGCACGTTATCCTCAATGGCGCGCTCGACGGCATCAACGCTTTTGCCGGGGCAGATGCCGCTGCGATTGCCCACGCGGAAGATATGCGTATCCACCGCCTGCGCCGGATAGTGCCACCACATGTTGAGCACGACATTGGCTGTCTTGCGCCCGACGCCGGGCAAGGATTGCAGCGCGGCGCGGGAATTGGGCACCTCGCCGCCATAGTCCTCGACCAAGATGCGGCTCAGTTTCATCACATGCTTGGCCTTGTTGCGATAAAGGCCAATCGTCTTGATATGCTGGATCAGCCCCTCTTCGCCCAAATCCAGCATCTTTTGCGGTGTGTCGGCGATCTGAAAGAGGTCACGCGTGGCGCGGTTCACCCCCACATCGGTGGCCTGCGCTGAAAGGGCGACCGCGACCACGAGCGTATAGGCGTTGACATGCTCCAACTCGCCCTTTGGCTCTGGCTCGGTGGCCTGAAACCGGGCAAAGATTTCGCGGATCGTGTGATAGTCAAGTTGGCGTGCCATGACTGCTCTATGCCGGGAAACCGACAGATGCGCAACATTCGGGTCGCGTGCCGTGATCTGACGTCTTACTCTGCCCCTGCAACCACAGGATCACCACGATGAACGCCCAACCGGAACCCGGCTATCACTATCACGTCATGCGCCGCGCGATTGATCTTATTGACGGGTGCGACGCGACGCTCACGCTCGAGGAATTGGCCCGAGAGATGGGCATGAGCGCCGCGCATTTCCAGCGGCTCTTCTCGCAGTGGGTGGGGGTGTCCCCCAAACGCTATCAGCAATATCTGACGCTGGGCCATGCCAAGGCGCTGCTCACGGAACGTTTCACCACCCTCGCGGCGGCAGATGAGGCCGGGCTGTCGGGCACCGGGCGTCTCCACGATCTCTTCTTGCGGTGGGAGGCGATGAGCCCCGGTGAATTCGCGCGCCAGGGGGACGGGCTGACCATCTATTTCGGCTGGTTTGATAGCCCGTTTGGCGAGGCGCTTGCCATGGGCACGGAGCGCGGCCTCTGC
This sequence comes from Roseovarius sp., assembly GCF_018066915.1. Lineage (GTDB taxonomy): Bacteria > Pseudomonadota > Alphaproteobacteria > Rhodobacterales > Rhodobacteraceae > Roseovarius. Next base: position 1,026 of record NZ_JAGPVV010000131.1, on the reverse strand, counting down.
GGTCTGGCCTTTTCCGAGGAATTCGGGCGCGAGGTGGCGATGGCGGACATGCGGTCCCGCTGGCCCAAGGCCAGCTATTCCGAAGCGCCCGACAGGATTGTGGCTTGGGTAGAAGCGGCCTTTGGCGGTCGTGGAGAGGCCGCGCTCCACATGATCGGCGCGCCGTTCCAGATCAAGGTCTGGGAAGCCTTGCTGCAAATCCCATCCGGCCATGTGACCACCTATTCGGAAATCGCAAGCGCCATCGGCAACCCGCGCGCCGTGCGGGCCGTGGGCACGGCGGTAGGTCGCAATCCGGTGAGCTATCTTATCCCCTGCCACCGCGCCCTGCGCAAATCGGGCGCGCTTGGTGGCTATCACTGGGGCTTGCCCGTCAAACGCGCGATGCTTGCCTGGGAAGGGGCGCGCGCCGACGGATAGGCGGAATTCTGCAGGCCATGGGGTGTTTTTCCCCGTCAATGACCCTTGGGGTGGCGGTTGTTATTGCATATCATCGCCGCAGACCCGAACTGTCGGGCCAGTTGAACTCGAGAGGCGAATACCATGATACGAGCGAAAAAATCCTTGCTGATGCTCTCTGGCGCATCCCTGCTGCTGGCGGCGGCCTGCACCGATCCGGGCTATGTCGGCGGCCCAAACCCCAATCAAAAGACCCAGCAGGGGGCGCTCATTGGCGGCCTCATTGGGGCCGGCACCGGCGCGATCGTCAGCGATGACAAGGGCAAGGGCGCGCTGCTCGGGGGTGTCCTCGGTGCCGTGGGCGGTGCCGCCATCGGTAATGCGCTGGACCGGCAAGAGGCGGAATTGCGCCAGCAACTCGACAGCGATGTACGGATCGTCAATACCGGCGACCGCTTGATTCTGACAATGCCGCAAGACATCCGCTTCCCGGTGGACGGGGCCACTGTGGCCCCTGCCCTGCGTGATGACCTCTTCAAAGTCTCGCAGAGCCTTCAGGCCTACCCCAACACAACCGTTCAGGTCGTGGGCCATACCGACAGCGATGGCGATGCCGGATACAATCAG
>NZ_JAGPVV010000130.1 GCF_018066915.1 Roseovarius sp. | reverse complement strand
TTTGGATTGTGACTCCTATCCTGATGGTGAAATTAGGCGACGTGTGAAAGCGATCTATGCTGATTTTTGTGGTGAGTTTCGGAGGTTAGATAAGAAATACGAGAAAATTGAGGATAAACTCTTTCGTTGGGCAAAGAATGCGACCGGAGTCGGAATCTTAGCTCTGGCTTTGACTGCTGATGTGACGACTGTAGTGGCTCTTCTTGAGGCTCCAAGGCCAGCTTTACCCTCAAGCTGAGGCTTGCCCTCACACCCTTTTCATGAGACACAATTAGCACACCTCTCGGGACACATGGCCGCGAAAGCGTTCTGAATATCCCTTGAAAAACAGTCTGTTGCCTTTCGGTTCGATCTTCAGGTCTTCCCATCTTGGGCACCACAATTTCCGCAGCAGATCGTGTGTAGGCGCTCGTATAGCTGGCTTCCGTGCGCGGCACTTTCCGCTGACGCGCGGACGATGGCTCGGCACACACATGCATGTGGGCCAATTGGGCCTTGGTTGTGTTATTGTTTCCTGCGGGTGGGTGCGCGCCGGGGCACCTGCGCGATGCGGGCGCATTTGCAGGGTGTAGCGGAAAATATCCTTTCAACCTATTCGATAAGTGGTTACTGCTAAACATAAATTGTTTATCCCTTTTCGTGCCGCTGGATGATCATGACGTCAATCTCGAACTCTGAGAACAGCAGAGTCGTCACCAAGCCCCGGCTTATGTTTCGCCCGGACCCGGTCTTGGGGTGGCGGTTGTCGCCGAACCATTCCGTCCGGGTCGCGTTTCGAGGCGATCTTCTCCAGCATGTCGCCGCAGACGGCTGGCGGTTTGTGCCGGGCTCCGAGACCGCTGAGGGGCCGCGCGTCGCGATCTATGGGTGCTCTTTTACCTATGGCACGGGGCTGGCGGATGATGAAACCTTCACCGCCCACTTGCAGCATGATTTGCCCGGCTATCGTATCTTGAACCGTGGCATCGGTGGACACGGCACTGTGCAAAACCTCTTGCAACTGCGCCGCGACATTGCCGCAGGGGCGATAGATGCCGCCGTCTTTGCCATCATCAGCGATCATCGGTTTCGCAACATCGCCCACCCGCAACGCATGCGGCAATATCTCAGCGCGGAGTGGTATCATCTGGGGGTCGAACATGTGCCCGTTGCCCGGCTCGACGCGCGGGGGCAGGTGCGGATCGACTATCGGGCGATCTGGCAACCGGCCCTGCGCAATTTGAATTTCGAAATCTTCCTGCCGGACGACCATATGATAAACGCGGCGACCTTTGCGGTGCTTGGCACGGTTTGCGACACGGCCAAAGCCGCAGGCATCCCCGTCCAGTTTGTCTTGCTCGATGCTCTGGACCCTGATTTCAACGCTGCCCTGTGCATCCGGTTTCCCGAAACGGTCGATATTTCCCAACCCCATGACCGCGCGCATACGTTTCTTCCGCGCGACGGCCATCCCAATGCCAGAGCCAATCGTCTTTTTGCAGATCGGTTAAACCCGCTGATTCAGGCGCTTGCCGCGGGTGTGACCCGCACGTGTGACGCATGACGATGCCCCGCTACACGCTTGGCATCTCGTCGCATTTTCACGATTCAGCGGCGGCGCTCGTGCAGGGCAATCGCATCCTCGCGGCGGCTCAGGAAGAGCGGTTTACCCGGCAAAAGGCCGATTGGCGGTTTCCGACAGAGGCGATTGCCTATTGCCTGTCGCAGCTGCCCGAGGGTGCCGCGCTCGACCGGGTTGCGTATTACGAGGACCCCGGCCTCAAGCTGCGCCGCATGCTGGATGTGGCCCAGACGCGGCTTCCGACCGGGGCGCGGCTCTGGCCGCGAATGATCGAAACCCTGCGCAGTCTCGCAAACGAATTGCCCTCGGAGTTGCGCAAGGTTGTAGATGATCCGGACCGGATCGTCTTTGTCCCGCATCACCGGTCACATGCGGCGTCGGCGTTTTACACCGCGCCGTTTGCAGAGGCGGCGGTGCTGGTGCTGGATGGGGTCGGGGAATATTCCACAACAACCCTCTGGTCTGGCAATTCCAGCGGTTTGCGGGCAGAGGCAGAGATCGGCTTTCCACAGTCTCTGGGTCTCTTTTACAGTGCCTTTACCCAATATTGCGGGTTCAAGGTGAATTCCGGCGAATACAAGCTGATGGGCCTCGCGCCCTTTGGGACGCCCGAGTTTCGCCAGAAGATCCTCGACGAGATGATGGACCTGCGTCCGGATGGCAGCTTTGCTCTCAACATGACCTATTTCGACTATGACAAGGGGCTCAGCACGACATCGCCGCTCTTTGAGATGCTGTTCGGGCAACCGCAGCGCAGAGAGTTCGAGCCGATCACACAGTTTCACATGAACATCGCGGCCTCTGCTCAAGCGGTGCTTGAAGAGGTGGTGCTTGCCCTTGCCAAGACAGCGTTGCACCGCGCGCAGAGTGCCAACCTCTGCCTCGCGGGCGGCGTCGCTCTCAATTGCGTGGTCAATAGCCGCCTGATCCGCGATCTTCCCGGACTTGAGAGCCTCTGGATTCAGCCCGCGTCCGGGGATGCGGGCGGGGCGCTTGGCGCGGCACTCGAGGCAGCACGTGGCGATAGTGCCACCGGAGCGCGCACCGGGAGTGACAGCATGGCTGGCGGCTTTCTTGGGCCGCAGTTCAGCGATGCCGAAATCTGCACCGCGCTGGATCGCGCCGGACTGGTTTACGAGCGGGTTCCCGATCCAGTGATCTATGCTGAAACGGTCGCACAGGCCCTAGCCCAAGGCCAGATTGTCGGCCATTTCCACGGTCGGATGGAGTTCGGTCCGCGGGCCTTGGGAAACCGCTCGATCCTTGCCGATCCGCGCGGCAAGGACACGCTGAGCCGCGTCAACAAATCGATCAAGTTCCGCGAAGATTGGCGGCCGTTCGCGCCCATGGTTCTGGCCGATCAGGCCTCTCGCTATTTCGAAGAGCCGACCGACAGTCCTTATATGCTGCTTGTCGCACAGCTTCGGCCCGAGTATTGCGGCGCGACGACCCTGTCAGAGGCCCGACGGCTTGGCCTGCATGGCCCGATGCAACTGCAAAACGCCGTCACCAGTGATTTCGCGGCCGTCACCCACGTCGATTCCAGTGCCCGTTTGCAAACCGTCGATCCCGGCACCTTCACGCGCGCGGGCGCAATCTTGGCTGCGTTTCATGCGATCACGGGCTGTCCCATGCTGCTGAACACCTCCTTCAATGTGCGCGGGGAACCCATCGTCTGCAGCCCCAAGGATGCCATCGACTGCTTTCTCAACACCCATCTCGACCTGCTGGCCATAGGCGAGGTGCTCGTGCGAAAATCGGCGCAACCGGATTGGGTGCATCAGAAAATAGGGAGAATGCACTTTGACGCAGATTGACCACCCGGAGTTTCTCGAACGGATGATGACGCTGCTGGCCGCGCATGCCGTAGAGACGCGCACCGAAACGGCGGGTCTCGCTCCGCCAATGGCCGCGTTGAATGACGCCCCGCGCCCGTTCTCAGAGGTTTACGGCGCCAAGGGGCTCTTTGCGCAGACAGCAACCCGCGCCTTGGCCGAGGGGGATCTGGGCATGGCGGCCTTGCTCAACGCGTTTGACGAGGCGCTTGAGAATGGCAGGCTCGATCTTGAGCCGCCCGAGAGACCCGCACCCCGGTTGGGCGGGTTTGTCTATCCTGTCGTCTAGGCAACAGGCGTGCCTTGCGGCGGAAATCCTCCGCCGCAAGGGATGATCTGGCACCTAGCTGCGCGGCGGGAAGATCCCCTGAAGTGCGATGCAATAGCGAATGACCTGTGTCGGGTCCTGCACATTCACCGACTGGTTGCCCCCTGTGGGCACGATCATTTGCGCCGACATCTGCACATTGGCCGGCTGGTCCGAATAGATTGTCTCTTGCCCGCTGCCACCATCCGGGGCGGCGGCGAGGATCTTGCTCCCTGGTCCCGGAAAATTGCCATCGCTGTTGGTTGCGTTCACGGCATGGCTATGGCTGGCCAACTGATTGCTGGTCAGTGTCACCGCCTCTTGCCCGCCGGTCTGCCCCCAGACACGCGGGCTCAGTCCGTTGCCGGTGCCCTGTCCGATCGGGACGCGCCCACGCAAATCCGGCAGGCCGAAAGAGACGTTTCCGTCCCCGCCGAATGTCGTGCCAATGAGGGCAAAGAGCAGGTCATTCTCACTGATCGCAAGAATTTGCCCCTCGGCACTGGCCCAACCGACCGGACAGAAACCGGCGATACCCATCGGCGCAATCTCTCCGACAAAGGGTTCGGCATCCGCCAAGGCCTCTTGCGGTGCTGCAAAGGCGGCAATCCCAAGAGCCAGCGCTGTCAGCGCGCCACGGGATCGAGTTTTGAAATATGTCATCCAAAGTCTCCAAAATCTTGATGTGAAACGGGAACCGCACGCCAAACGGGCTATTCCCTCAACGGTGGGATCAGTTGCGCGACGGGAACGCCCCCTGCGTGGCAATGCAGTGATAGAGCGCCAAGGTCGGATCTTGGGTGCTGATCGGGGCGCTCGCCCCCGCGGTCGCGATCATCGCCGGATTCATCGTCACATTCGGGCTGGCCTGAGAATAGATCGTCTCGTTGCCGCTGCCCCCCGTTGGGGCCGCCGCCAAGAGCTTGTTGCCCGGCCCCGGCTGATCACCATCAAGGTTGTTGGCATTCACCGTGTGGTTATGCTGCGGCATGGTTGCTTGGGTCATCACCTTGGTTTCGCTGCCGATCACTTGCCCTTCGGTCCGTGGGCTCAGACCGCTACCGGTCCCTTGCCCCAGTGTCATCCGCCCGCGCAGGTCCGGTAGGGCAAAGTTCGCAATCCCATCTCCGCCGTATCGCGTCCCCAACAGGGAAAAAAGCGCTTGGTTCTGTGCAATCGGCAAGAGTTGACCCGCCGCCTCGGCCCAGCCGCGCGGGCAGTAATTAAAGCTGACGATCATGATATCCCCAAGGAACGGCTCGAGGCCGGCCTCGGCCCGGTTTGGCGTGGCCACCACCCCGAGTGTCAAGCTCAGCGCCCCCACGGCGGCAAGCAGGCTATTCTTCAAATGTCTCATCTCTCTCTCCAAATATTCAAGTTGTGGCTGACAACTGCGCATTTTCGCGATGCTGGTGTCAGTCCTGAAAATCGGCCAGCCTCAGGGGCGCGACGGAAATACGCCTTGCATTGCAATGCAGTACCGCATGACCAACGCGGGGTCTTCGACGTTGAACGGCTGGCTCTGACCGGAGATGCCGATCATGAGCGGTGACATCGTGACCGTGGGCCCCTGACCGGAATAGATCGTCTCGGACCCGACCCCGCTTGGCGGGGCTGCTGCCAAGAGTTTGGCCCCCGGTCCCGGAAGGTCTCCGTCGAGGTTGTTGGCATTCACCGCATGGTTGTGGTTCGGCATCTGATTGGTGGTCAGGGTCGTGGCCTCGACCCCGGACACCTGCCCCATTGAACGCGGTGTCAGGCCCGGTCCGCTGCCTTGTCCCATCGCCGCCCGACCCCGCAAGTCTGGCAGGGCAAAGGTGGATGTGCCATTGCCGCCATAGATCGTGCCGATCAATGAAAACAGAGCGGTATTGCTGGAAATCGGCAAAATTTGCCCCTCCGCGCTCATCCATCCGCGCGGGCAGAAATCATAGCCTACGGCGATAATATCCCCAAGGAAGGGTTCAAGCCCCGCCTCCGCCCGCTCTGGCACAACGCTTCCCGTGACCGCCAATCCCATACCTATGGCGCTAATATACGCCGTCCTTTTCAGAAAATTCATTCGCTATCTCCAACTTGAGGTTATAACTTTAGGTTGAGCCGCTAGCTTCCTATGATTCCTAAAAAAACGCAAAACTATTCTTGTTGGCGGGATATTTGGCTGGAGCGCCCGCTCCGGGCACAACCCTGATTTGATTTTCTCTGAGAACCGGGGCGTGACAGGGTCGAGAATTCCGCGCATAAGGACGGCGAGTGGAGCGATAGCAAGAGACACCGGTGACCATCCCGCCCGTCACAAACCCGCATGTTGCCATTGGTGGTCTGGGTGGTTCCGGCACGCGCGTCTTTGCTGCGATGCTGCGTGCCGCTGGCATCCGTCTGGGGACGCAGTTGAATGCGCCGCTCGACAATCTGTGGTTCACCGTGCTCTTCAAACGCGCTGATTGGGTCCGGCAGCGCCCCGCTGCGGCAGAGGTTGCCCAGGCTGCGGACCTGTTGCGTCGCGCCATGACCACCGGCTTGCACGGCACCCTGCGGCCTGAGGAACATGCGCTCTTGATCCGGCTTCGTGACGCGCTTCCCCCCAACGGCACATGGAAATGTGGGGCCCGCGCAACCGATGCCGAGAGCCTCATCAACAGTGGCCCGCCGTCCGCAGAGCACGGTCAGCCCTGGGGTTGGAAAGAGCCGAACACGCATGTGTTCCTGACCGACCTCGCCCGATGCTTTCCCGAAATGCGCTACGTCCACGTGGTGCGCAACGGGCTCGACATGGCGTTCAGCGGCAACACCTGGCAAGCCCGGCATTGGGGCCAACCTTTCGAGGTGTCGCACCATCCGGACACCCCGTTGCCGGTGCGTCAATTGCGCTATTGGGTCGCCGCCAATCGCGCCGCGATTGAGTTTGGCACGGCGCATATGCCCGGACGGTTCATGGTGGTCTCTTATGAGACCTATTGCGCTGATCCAGAGCGGAACTGGCCTCGATTGCGCGATTTCTTGGGTCTGCCAGCCGAGACGTCGCTGCCCGACACGCTCTTGCAGCCCACCACCATCGGGCGCGCAGAGCAGCGTGACCTTTCACCTTTTCCGCCTGACCTCTTGTCAGCGGCCCGCGTGTTGCAGGCCGAGGTCGATGGCCTCAATCCCTGAAAGGCTTTGCGTGGCTCGATGATCCCGACACTTTTCCCTGCCTTGCCACGATGGCGTGTCAGGTCGCAAAGGCAAATGTATCGGGGCGGGCGTGATCCCAATATTTCGCAAAGGCGGGGTGGCTTACATCGCCGGTCAACAACTCGCCCGGTTCCAGCCAGAGATACTGGCTTGCGGCAGAGCGCACCTCGCGGCTGTTGACGCGGATCATCAGGTGATGCGGGGTAAAATCCTGCGGGCGGCTCAGGCCAGAGGATTCCACCGCTTCTTTGAGCGCAAAGAGCGTATTGCGGTGAAAATTCGCAACGCGCTGATGCTTTTCCGCGACGACGAGCGCGCGATAGCGGCCGGGGTCCTGCGAGGCGACACCGGTCGGGCATTTGCCCGAATGACACACCTGCGCCTGAATACAGCCCACCGCAAACATGAAACCACGCGCGATGTTGCAGCCATCAGCGCCAAGCGCGAACATCCGGCACATGTCAAAGCCGCTGATGATCTTGCCCGAGGCGATCAGGCGGATGCGGTCGCGCAGGCCCATCCCGACGAGGGTGTTGTGGACCAGCATCAATCCTTCGCGAATGGGCGCGCCCTTGTGATCGGCGAATTCGACCGGGGCGGCACCGGTGCCCCCCTCAGCCCCGTCGATGGTGATGAAATCGGGGGTGATGCCGGTTTCATGAAAGGCCTTGACCATGGCGAACACCTCCCAAGGGTGGCCGACACAGAGCTTCAATCCCACGGGTTTTCCGCCGGAGAGATGCCGCAGGCGAGCGATGAACCGGCAGAGGCCGTCGGGTGTGGAAAATTCGGAATGGGCCGCCGGGCTGATGCAATCCTGCCCGACCTTGACACCGCGCGCCTCGGCGATGGCCTCTGTCACCTTGGCCCCCGGCAGAATGCCGCCATGGCCGGGCTTGGCCCCTTGGCTGAGCTTTATTTCGATCATCTTGACCTGACCGTCGGTGGCATTGGCGGTGAACATCTCTGGGTCAAACGCCCCCGCGGGGGTGCGGCACCCGAAATAGCCCGACCCGATCTGCCAGATCAGATCGCCGCCATGTTTGCGATGAAAGCGCGAGATAGAGCCTTCGCCGGTGGTATGGGCAAAGCCGCCCAGCTTTGCGCCCCAGTTCAAAGCCTCGATCGCATTGGGCGAGAGCGCGCCATAGGACATGCCCGAAATGTTGAGCGGTGAACTCTGATAGGGCTGTGTGCAATCCGGACCGCCAATCATGTGGCGGAAATCGGCATCGCCCAGATGGGTGGGGGACATGGAGTGATTGATCCATTCATGCCCCACGGCATTGACATTTCGCAGGGTGCCAAACGGGCGCAACCCCTCGATCCCCTTGGAGCGGCGATAGACAAGGGCACGTTGTTCCCGCGAAAACGGTGTCTCGTCATGGTCGCTTTCGAGGAAATACTGGCGGATTTCCGGGCGGAAATGCTCGAACAGGAACCGCAGGCGCGCGGAGAGCGGATAGTTCTTGAGCACCGCGCGCTTGGTCTGGAAGAGATCGTAGAGACCGATGCTGGCCGCCACCCCCGCAAGGCCCGCGAGCAGGCCGCCCCAAACGGGAAGAAACGCCGCAAGCGCCATACCCATCGGGACAAGTAAAATACTGAGCATCAATGGGCTATATCGCATGCGGTCCTCCCTTTGCCCATGGGATGCAAGAACGGTTCCATGCACCGGGCGTCAGGGGAGTCTCTTACGCGTCAAGTCTAAGCAATCTGTGAAGGTCGATGTGATCTCGCGTCAATAATCGCGTTCAAAGAACACGCCCACCCCGGACGAGCCATCGTTTGACGCCCCGCCCTTGAGGGTCACGCTGTCGCTGAGATCAAAGTTGAGGTTGATGCGCTGCTTGCCTTCGCTGTCCGCCGTGACCTCGGTATAGACCTTGTCCGAGATATAGGCCCCCGCGCTCACCTCGGTGCCGCCATCTTCGGTTTGTGTGACATCGAGGTCCGAAAGACCAATCGCACCGCGCAGTTTGCCCACCACATCGCCGTTACTGTTGCCCGTCAGTGTTGCCACCGCCGATGCCATCTGCGCGGCCTGAAAGGCAGAGATATTATCCAGCCCGCGCCCGAAGATGAGGCGCGAGACAACCTCTTCCTGTGGCAGATCGGGATCAGAGGCAAAGCGCACCTCGGGCGCGCTTGCCACGCCTTCGACGATCACCTGCACGGCGACATCGCCCGCATCGGTCGTGGCGACAAAGCGCAGAAAGGGATCGAGCGAGCCTTGCAGCGTGATCCGCCCCTCAGTCATCGTGAGCCTCTGGCCCAGAATGTCGATCCGGCCGCGAATGAGCTCGAAAAACCCGTCGGGGGCAACGGCCTGCGTGGTCCCGGCAAGGCGCAGATTGCCGCCCAGTTCGGCATCAAGACCGCGCCCCCGCACAAAGATGCGGTTGGGCGCATTGATCGTCAGATCAAGCAGATAGGGGCGCGCGCTCCCCTTTGTTTCAGTCTGGATGAGGCCCGCGCGCAGGCGGGTTTCGCGCACAGCGGCAGGCTCGTTGCGATGCTGGAGATCTGGCAGCGAGACCGACGTGGGGCCAAGCCCCGAGGGAATGCGGATATTGGTTTCCGCAAGCGTCAAGGCCCCGCTGATCCGCGCACCGCCGGTCAGGGGGCCGCTCACGCCGATGTTGCCGTTCACTGTCGTGGTATAGATCAACTGGTCGCTCAGCACGAGACCGTCCAGCCCAACGGCGAGGTCCCCCGCGAAACCGGGGGTAAGGCCAATCGGCCCCGTCACCCGTATCTGCCCGCCATCGCGCATCCGGGCGGTGAAATCGGTCTGCACGCGGCTCTGGCCAAGGGTGGCTGTGCCGCTCAGGGTTTCGACCGCAAGACCAGAGGCAGGCAGGGCCACGCGTGTGTCGGTGGTGCTGATGGTGCCGGAGAGGGCAGAGAGGGCAGGGGCGCCGTTGATCCGCAGATCGTAGCGCGCCGTTCCCTGAAGAGCGTTTGGCCGGATGAGCCCATTGGCAAGGGCCAGCGGCAGCGCGCCATTAGCGGTCAAGTTCAGCCGCGCGCCATGATCGACAATGTCGCCCGAGACCTGCGCTGTGGTGCCACCGGGGCCCTGCGCCGTAAGCGAGAGCGCGACCCGTTGTGCAAGATTGCCGGTCAGCGTCGCACGCCCCGAAGCAGTCACGGGGCCAGCGAAATCCGGGGCGAAGAGCCCCAGATTGGCAAGACGCGCGTTGAAATCCACCGGCGCGCCCGGTTCGGATGATCCGCCGGAGAGGGTAAGTTGCGGCGTCTCGAGGCGCAGCGTGCCAATCTCGATCCGGTCAGGGCGACGGGCCCCTTCTGCCGCGACTGTGAGGCGGCCCGCGAGGAGCTTGTCCAACTCCGTGATCCCGGTTCTCAGGTCGCGGCCGTCAAGGGCGACGGTCACGTCCACATTCTGTCCGCGATCCTTGGCCTTGCCTTCGAGCGTGAGGTCGAGCGCGCCGCGCAGGGGCTGTCCGGCAAGCGCGCTGAACCGCGCCAGATCGCTGATCTCGGCCCTGAGTTTCCCGTTCATCGGCAGGCCCGCGACATCGGGCGAGAGGGCGGCGTTGGCGCGCAGGCGGCTGCCCATGAGCGCGGCATCCAGCCCCGTCAGAGTTACATCGCCGCCAGTCTGCCACGCGATATTGCTGCTGATCTCGGCCGGGCCCGAGAGGCGCGGATCGGAGAGTGCCAGATCGCTCAGCCGCGCGGCGAGGGTCAGCGCGCCGCTCTCGCCACTCAGGCGACCCGAGGCGGTGGCGCGGATCACCTCGTTCTCGATTTGCAGGCGCTCGAGTGCGATGCCCGACGTATCGCGAACGGCGGCAAGCGAGAGGGTGCTCGCGCCTTCAATCAGCGGATCAACCTGCGCCACGCCAACGGACAAGGCATCGGTTTGTGCCTCAAGGGTGACGTCGAAATCACCCCCGAGCAGGCTCCCGGAGCCTGCGATGGTAGCCTTGGCCGCGCCCGCGATGTCCTGTCCCGCAAGGGCCGCAAAGCGCGCCAGATCAGGGGCCTCGAGCGTCGCCGTGCCAGAGACGGGAAAGCCCTCGGCCAATGCCGAAATCCGCCCATTGCCCGAGAGCCGCGCCGTGCCGGAGGCCACGCGCAGCGCGCGCAAGATCATCGGGCGATCCTCGGTGAAGTCGAGCGAGGCAAGGCCTGAGAGCGCGTCTCCAACCGCCTCGGCCAAGGCCGGGTCCGCAAGACGCAGCCCCTTGAGGTCGAATTCCACGAGGGCTGTCACGCCGCGCGGGGCGGCCCGCTCCAACGCGCCTCGGGCCGACAGGGTGGCGGTGGCAAGGCCGATATCGGAGCGCTCGAACTCGCTCAGCCCCAGCCGCGCACGCCAGCGGTCGCCGCGCGCAGCGTCAAACGCAGCGTCAATCGTGGCGGCGCGGATATGGGTGGCAGGGCCACTGATCGGCAGGCGCACGCGGGTGTCGCCATCCCCCAAACGCCCATTGAGCGTAAAGCGTTGCGGCCAGCCTGCGGCATCAAGCGACAGCGCGCCCTCGAGGGTGATCTGGGCCGCCGAAAGCGTGAAATCCGCAATATCCAAAGCCCCGTTTGGCTGGCGCGTGCCCGTCAGCGTGAGCGCGCTCTCGGTGCCAAAGAAGGGTCGGTATTCGGCGGCAAAGAGTGGGGTCAGATCACCTGCGAGGGTCGCACCAAAGGTCTTGGCCGATGGTCCGTCGGCATCCTGGTCACGGATCGTGACCTGTCCGGTCAGGCGCGGGGCCCCGTCCGAGGCAAGGCGGATGTCGGCGGTATAGTCGTTCAAAGGCGCCGTGCCGTTGATCCCCAGGGAGAGTGCGGGGCGGTCGGGCAATTGCAGCAAGGTGGCGGCAATGCCGCCTTGGTCCTCTTCCAGCGACAGATCAAGGGCCAAGACCTGCGTTGCATTCACGAAACTTGCGTCGAGCGTGACCGCTCCGCGCCCGTCAAGGCGAGTGACGTCAATCTCTGCCGCGCCTTCGCCCCCGCCAAGGGACAGGCGCCCCAGCAACCGCAAATCAATTTTCTCGCCCAAAAGGGGCGCGCCAAGCGTGAGCGTGTCGGCGCTGATCTCGCCGATATTCACCGATACCGGCAGCTCGGGCAGGCGAAACGGGGTGGCTTCGGCCATTTCGGGCGAGAGGTCTTCTTCGGCACTTGGGGCCCGCGCCAGAATGATCTCGCGCGCGGTCAGACGATTGACCTCAACCCGCCCCCGCAAGAGGGCCGTGCGCGTCCAATCGAGCGTGATGCCACGCAGGGTGATCCAGATGCCTTCGCTGTCGGCGATGGTCAGCTCTTCGATTGTCGCCTGTGACGACAGCGCCCCGGCAAAGCCCAGGATGCGCACATCGCGCCCGGCACCCGAGAGATTATCTTCGAGCAGCGCTTGGAGATAGCCGCGATCCTCGGCGTCCGATTGCGCCAGAAGCGGCGCGGCGAAGACTGCGACGCAGAGCGAGAGGAGGAAAAGCAGCCGTGCCATCAGAAGGCCTGTCCGATACCGATATAGAGCTCGATGTCCTCGCCCGCCTTGTCGCCCAGAGGGGTGGCGATATCGACGCGGATCGGCCCAACAGGAGTGAAATAGCGCGCGCCGAACCCGGCACCGCTGTGCCACTCGCCGCGCCCGGAGCCAAGCGCGTCCTGCCCGACAAAGCCCGTATCGGCAAAGGCCACGGCTTGGATCTTGTCTGTGACCATGGCGCGGAATTCGCCAGAGAACCCGGCAAAGGCGCGCCCGCCAACCGTCACGCCCGGCGCAATATCAACGCCCAGAGATTGGTAATCCTGCCCGCGCACGGTGCCCGCGCCGCCGGAGTAAAAGAGCATGTCGGCAGGGGTTTCGCCCGCTGACGCCCCTGCGACCGATCCGATCTGCGCGCGCCCCGCCAGCGTATAGCGGTCCTCCGCGCCAAAGCTGAGGAACTTCCGCGTATCAGCAAAAATGCGCGCCCCGTCCCCTGATTTGTCGTCGAGCCCGATAAAGGGTGTGAGCGACACTTCGATGAAATGGCCGGAGGTGGCGTTGAGCGTGTCATTGCGCTTGTCCCAGGTGAGGCTTGCGGGAAAGAGCAGATGCTGGAGTTTGCGCTGCCCCAGATCGTCGTCGATGTCGGAATAGCGATAGGCGATGCCCGCCTCCCCGCTCAACTCCTCAGAAAAGATGCGGGTAAAGCCGCCGCCAATCTCGACCTTGGACTCGGTATAATCCGGCTCGTCATTGCCTTCGATCCGCGCCTCGAGATAGAGGCCGGTGTCGGGATGAAAGGTCGCGGGCCGATCATAGCGCGCGCCCAAGCGATAATCCTCGCCGCCCGAATCCCCGCCGATGCCGCCGACCATAGCATCAAGCCGGAGCCGTTCCGCGCCGCCAAAGAGGTTGCGATGCAGCCAGAACCCCGAGAGCGTCAAACCTTCGAGCGACGCCAGTTCTGCGCCAAAGCCAAGACGCCGGGGGGCGGCATCGGTGACGCGGGCGGTAATGTCGAGGCTGCCATCTGGATTGGGCGTGTCGGCCTCGGTCAGCACGACCGAGCGAAAGGCCCCGGTGCGGCGCAGGCGCGTGGCGGCTTCGTCCACCTCGTCGGGCGAGAACCTGCGCCCGGTGGGCAGGCCTGCGATATCGCGGATACGCTCCGGGCGCACATTGCTGTCGCGGCTTTCCTCTGCGAGCAGCAGGCGGCCAAAATGCAGGCGCGGGCCGGGATCAAGGCTGATGTCAGCAGATAGCGTAGAGTTCGCGTGATCGGCGATGATGGTTTGTTCGGCCACGAGCGCCTTGGCATGGCCGGTGGCGCGCCATGCGGCGATGCCGCTGCGCGTGGCCTCACCAATCAGATCGCCCTTGGCGCGGTTTCCAGGGGCAAATTCACTTGGCAACCGGGTTTTCGGTGCCAGAGGGGCAACGCGCGCGGTGGAAAAGACAAAAGGTGCGTTGCGCTCGACCGTGATGTCGATTTGCGTGATCTGATCCGGCGCGTTCAGGGGCGGGATGCTGGCCGCCTCTTGTCCATCGACGCGGATGCGGATCACCCCACCGTAGAAGCCCTCGGCATAGAGCACTCCGATCAGGCGGCCATAATCCGACTGTGCGGCGGCCAGAAGATCCTGTGCCGTGGCCTCTTGTTGTGCGGCGGTGGTGATGGCGAGCGAGGCGCTGCGCAGGCGGTCGGTGAATCCCTCCGCTGCCTCGGGCGCGGTCAGACGGACCTCTGCGGCCTGCGCCAAGCTGGGCAATAGCCAGAGGCACAGCGCGGTCAGCGAGGTCACTCTGACACTGGATTTCAACACCTCATTGACCCTCCCCGGCTGCTGGTTGTTTATGCCATCGCGGGCAGGGGATTGCCACCCTTGGGGTAGGCAAAACCGAGCCGCGATTGTGCTTCCGGCAAGAAATCACTCAGCGGGCTGACCGCTCTTGCCAAGGGCTGCGTCGAGCGTCTTTTCAATCGCACCGCGCGGGCGGGTGAAGCGTGCCATGAGGTCATAGAGGATCGGCGTGACAAAGAGCATGAGAGCGGTGGCCATCGCCAAACCGGCGATGATCACCGTGCCCACGGCAATCCGGCTCTCGGCCCCCGCCCCCGTGGCGGTGACGAGGGGCACAGCACCCAAAATCGTGGAAACGGCCGTCATCATGATGGGGCGCAGGCGCAGAACCGAGGCCTCGATCACCGCGTCGCGCACGCCATAGCCTTCGTCGCGGAGTTGATTGGCGAATTCGACGATCAGGATTCCGTTCTTGGATATAAGCCCGATCAAGAGGATGATCCCGATCTGACTATAGACATTGAGCGACAATCCTCCGGCGGCCATGGCATAAATCGCCCCCGCCACACCGATGGGCACGGTCAGCATGATCACGAGCGGATGCACGAAACTCTCGAATTGCGCGGCAAGCACGAGATAGACAATCAGCAAGGCCAGAAGAAAGACCACCCCGACCCCGGCAGAGGTATCCATATAGGTGCGCGATTGGCCGTCATAGCCCAGCTTGGCCTCGGGCGGCAGGATGTCGGCGGCGATTTCTTGCAGTTCTTGCAGAACGTCGCCCAGTTCCGCATCCGGGGCCAATGCGCCCGAAAGCTCGATCGAGGGCAGGCGATCAAAGCGCTGCAACGAAGGGGTGGCAGCATTCTCGGTCAGGGTCACAAGAGCGCCAAGCGGCACCAGCGTTTCGCCATCCCCCGCGCGCAGGAAAATGTTTTCGATATCCGTAGGCGAGCGGCGATCTGCATCCTCAGCCTGCACCAGAACGGGATATTCGCGGCCCCGGCTGACAAAGGTCGTGACCTCACGCGAGGCCAGCATGGTTTGCAACGTGGCCGCGATCACATCGGCGGAAATGCCCAGATCATCGGCGCGGGCGCGGTCGATCTCGATATCAAGTTGCGGCAGGTTCTGTTCAAAATTGATCTCGGGGTTCACAAGGCCCTCGACCTCTTCCGCGCGCTCCAAAAGGGTTGTGGCCCATTCCTTGACGCTCTCGAAATCCGGTCCGCCGATCACCACCTGCACCGGGGTGGAACTACCGCGCAGGCCAAGGCCGGCGGGTGTCACCGGAAAACCGCGCGCAATGGTGACTTGGCCCATCTGAGGTGCAATTTCGCTGACAATAGCCGAGACCGGGCGGTCGCGCTCTTCCCACGGGGCAAGACGGAACACGACGAAAGAGCGCCATGCCCGCCCGCCCCATCCGGTAAAGCTGAACACGGTCTCGATCTCGCCCGATTGGCGCAGGGGGTCGAGAATGGCCTCGACCTGTCGGGCGGCCATGTCGGTATGGGCCACGGTCGAGCCCTGAGGCGCTGTGAGCGGCACGAAGCCTACGCCGCGATCCTCGCGCGGAGCCAGTTCGCGGGGCAGGTTTTCGTAAAAGAGCGCGGCACCTGCCGTGAGCGCAAAGGTCAAGGGCAGGATCACCAGCGGCATGCCAATGGCACGGGTCAGGGACGCGCGATAGAGGCGCTGTATCCATGACGGCGGGCGCGGGCCGGTCGGGGCGTTGGCGCGCAGCTTGCGCGCACTCAGCACCTTGGAGGCAAGCGCCGGGCATGCAGAGAGGGCCACAAATGTCGATATCGCGACCGTCCCGGCCATCACCCAGCCGAACTCGACAAAGAGGCGGCCCACCTGACCGGGCATGAACGAGAGCGGCACAAAGACCGCGATCAAGGTGACTGATGTGGCGATGACGGCAAAGGTCACTTGACGCGCGCCATGCACGCTGGCGACAAGCGGCGTTTCCCCGTCCTCGATCCGGCGTTGGATATTTTCCAGAACGACGATGGCATCGTCCACCACCAGCCCGATAGCCAGCAAAAGCGCCAAGAGCGTCAGCGTGTTGAGCGAAAAGCCCCACATGCCGATCAAGAGGAAACTGCCGATCAGTGACACTGGGATGGTGATGAAGGGCACGAGCGTGGCACGGATACTGCGCAGGAAGAGCAGGATCACCGCGACCACAAGCGCCAGCGAAATGAAGAGCGCGATCACCACTTCGCGGATCGACGCCCCGACAAAGAGCGCATCGTCCGAGCCGACGATGATCCGCATCCCCTCGGGCAGGTTCGGTTCCAGCGCCTTGATCTCTGCGCGCACGGCGTTGGAAATTTCCAGCGTGTTGGATTGGCTCTGGCGCAAGATCCACATGCCGACGGCCTCTGTGCCGTTGGTGCGCACAAGGGTGGAATCGTCGGCCACCCCCGGCACCACCCGCGCCACATCGCCCAAGCGCACCGGATAGCCGCCGACGCGGTCGATCACGATATCCCGGAAATCCTCGATGCTGCGCAAGCGGCTGTTGAGGCGCACGGTCATCTGGCGGTTGATGGATTCCACCTCGCCTGCGGGCAGTTCAAGGTTGTTGCGCACGAGTGCTGCCTCGACATCCGAGACAGTGAGGTTGCGCGCGGCAAGGGCGCGGCGGTCGATCCAGATGCGCACGGCAAAGGGCTGCGCGCCGATCACGTCGACATTGGCCACCCCGTCGAGGGTCGAGAACCTGTCGACCACAAAACGGTCGAGGTAATCGGTGATTTCAGCCGTGGTCATGCGGTCCGAAGTGACGGCGACGCGCATCACAGGATCGGCATCGGCATCGCTCTTGACGACCTGAGGCTCGTCCGCCTCTTCCGGCAGGTCGCCACGCACCCGGCCCACGGCATCGCGCACGTCATTGGCGGCCACGTCGATATCGACACTGGTTTCAAATTCGATGGTGACGCGGCTGCGGCCCTGACGGCTCTCGGAACTGATGGTGCGAATTCCCGAGATCGCGGCGATGGCGCCTTCGACCGTCTCGGTAATGTCGGTGTCGATCACCTCGGGGGCAGCCCCCCGATAGGTGGTCGTCACGGTCACAACGGCATTGTCCACATCGGGCAACTCGCGCACGGGAATGGACCGCAACGCGGCGACGCCGAATATCACGATCAGAAGGCTGGCCACAGCGGCCAGAACCGGGCGTCTGATCGAGATGTCCGACAGGGTCACGTCGCGCTCTCCGGCTTGGCAAGATCGGTTTTCGCAGTGGCATCCTTGTCCGCGCCCAAGACCTTGAGGGCGCTGCCATCGCGGACGCGCTGCAATCCGCGGATGATCACCTCTTCGCCCGCCTCGAGCCCCGAGAGAATGGCGATCTGGCCATCCTTGCGCTGACCCGAACTGACGACGCGGCGGCTGGCCTTGCCGTCTGCGACGACAAAAACATAGGTTTCGGCGGCCTGAAAGATCAGCGCCTCTTCCGGCACGGTGACATGCATGCTCTCGGACAGCACCAGCGTCAGCGACAGGAACATGCCTGCTGCCAGCGTTCCATCCGCGTTGGGGATGAGTGCCCGGGTGCGAAACGCGCGGCTCACCGGATCAATCCGGCTGTCCACAACATCCAGCGTGCCCTCAAAAATCCGATCCGCAAAGGCGGCGCTGCGCGCGATCAAGGTCTGACCGGGGCGCACCTTGGCAAAGACGGTTTCGGGCAGGGAAAATTCCACCTCGACCTCGCTCAGGTCATCAAGCCGGGTTAGCACCTGTCCTTCGATCACCCGCGCGCCGACATCGTAGTTGGTCAGCCCCACGACGCCCCCGAACGGGGCTGTGATGGTGCGATCCTCTAGCCTGCGGCGCGCGCGCTCCACTTCGGCCTCGGCCTCGGCCAGACGCGCCACGGCTTCTTCCTCGGTCGCCTGCGATACGGCGTTGGTCTGACGCAATTGGCGCGTCCGCTCGACGGTCTGGCGTTGCTCGACCAGAACCGCCTCGGCCTCGGTCAGATCGGCCTGTTGGATCGTGTCGTCAAGCCGCGCCAGAACATCACCCTTTTCGACGCGCGATCCGGGGGTGATCCGCAGGCTGGTTAGCCTGCCATCCGCCTCGGGCACGATGTCGATGGATTGCAGCGCACGGGTGGTGCCAACCGCCTCGACGGTCTCTTGCAGGGTGCGCTGTTCTGCCACGGCGATTTCCACCGTCACAGGGCGCTCGGCCTGCGCCTCGGCTGCGGCTTCTGGGGTGGCGGCGACATAGGTTTGATACCCGTAATAGCCGCCATAGGCCGTGCCGCCAAGGAGGCAGAGCAAGAGCAGTTGTTTCCATATCTGCATTGTGTGCGGCAATCCGTTTTCTGAGGGCACTCATGCGCGCGAAGGTGACGCGCATGGTCTAGCTTCGTGCAAACGTATAGTAAGCCCGCCAAAAGGCAATTCTTTGTGAGCGGATCAGCCGGCGCGATTGTGACAGTTGAGTTGGCGCAATGTCTCTTGCAAGAGGTCCGGCATCGCCAGAATGGCACTCTGCGCCGCGCCTGTATCGCCCCCACGCAGGGCGGATTCCGCGCGGCCCAACAAGGCCTGAAGGGCGAGCCCACCCGTCGCTGCCGCCGTGCCCGCAAGTTTGTGGATGCGATCCGCAAGATCGGTGCCGCTCAGGGGGGTGTCTCGCTTCAGATCGTCGAGAATGGCTGTTCCTTCGGTTTCGAACTCGACCAGAAGGCGGTCGATCCGGTCCTGCGGCAAGGCGGCGCGCAACTGTTCCATATAGCTCGGGTCGACATGGCAGGGCTTGTCCGCTTTGGCGACGGCGGTCGTTTCGGTCTGCGCCAAAAGGGCGCGCAGGGCGTCGCGGCGCAGGGGTTTTGTCTCGACCCGGTCAAAGCCCATCTTTTCGAGATCGCCGCGATCCTCGGCGCGCACATGCGCGGTCAGGGCCACGATGGGCGTTCGCGCATTGGGTCCCTGACTTGCGCGGATATGCAGCGTGGCTTCGCGCCCGTCCATGCGGGGCATGCTGATGTCCATCAGAATGAGATCATAGCGTTGTTTCTGCGCGGCTTCCACACCTTCGATCCCGTCGCAGGCCAGATACACCTTGTGGCCATCGCCCGCCAGCATACCCTCCAGCACGACACGGTTGGTGGCATTGTCCTCGACCACCAGAATATCGAGCGCGCGCGCGGGAATGGGAGGCGCGACAACGGGGGCGGCATTTACCTTAGGCCTTTGGCCTGCTGTGACCTTTGCGGCGGGCAGGGGCAGGCGCACCCAAAAGAGACTGCCTTCGCCAAGTTCGCTCTCGACGCCGATCGTGCCCTTCATCAGCTTGACCAGTTGGCGTGCGATTCCAAGGCCCAGACCGGTGCCCTCTGGCCGGTCGCCCGACGTATCCTGAACACGCATGAAATCGTCGAACACCTTGGGCAGATTGTCCGCGCTGATCCCGATCCCGGTGTCGATGACCTGAAACTCGATCATGTCCGGCGCATTGTCCTCGGAGGACAGGCGGCTCACGTCGAGGGTGATTTCCCCATCCCTTGTGAATTTGATCGCGTTCGACACGAGATTGAGCAGCACCTGATAGATGCGCGCCCGGTCTCCGGTCACGCGCCCGAACCCCTCTTCGGGGGCCAGCAAGCGCAGGCTGTTGCCACGGGCCTGCGCAGGCCCTTGCTGCGTTTCCGCCAGTTCCGCCAGCAGCTGATCAAGGTCAAAGGCGGCAGGGCGCAGCACGATCTGGCGCGCGGCAGCCTGGGTGAGGTCAAGAGCATCGGTGATCTGGGTCAGCAAGAGCTGGCCGGAGGAGCGCATGATCCGGGTAAACTTCTCTTGTGCAGGGGTGAGGCCGGTATCGCCCAAAAGCTCCAGCGCACCCAAAATCCCGTTGAGCGGCGTGCGCATCTCATGGCTGATCATGGCCAAAAACCGCGCCTTGGCCCGCTCGCCGGCAAGTGCCTTGGCGCGGGAGCGTTCGATTTCGGCCTCAGCGGCCAGCCGCTCGGAGATATCGCGGATGAAGAGAATACAGATGTCTCCCTCTTCCTGTCTTGCCAGATCGGCAGAGAGTTCGGCCGCGAATTCGCGCCCCACCAGATTGCGCACGATCACGTCTTCTCGGCGCGTGGGTCCGGTGGCGCAGGTATCGCGCAAGAGCGTGCCGGAGAGAGGGCTGAGCGTGCCATCCTCAGCCCGGTTGAACAGGAGATCACCCAGTTCGAGCCCTGCGGGCAGGGTCTCGTGCAGCGCCAGAAGCTCGGTCGCGCGTGCATTCGTATCCCCGATCCGCCCATCCCCCCCAACCACGAGCACAGCGTCCTGCGACGTGTTAAGAATGGTCGTCAACCTGTTGGATTTGCTTTTGTTTTGCTCGGCCTCCGCACGATAATTGCGATAGAGCCGCCAGACCAGCAGCAACAGAGAGGACAGCGCCGCAAGCATCATCAGGATGAGAGCGGCGAGGCTCACGATCTTGGCTGTCAGGGCGGCGCGCTCGGAATCCGAGCGGCGCGCATCGGCAGTCAGCCCGCGCGCGGCGATATTGCGGATCGGTTCTGCCATCCGGTTGCCCAACTGGAGCAGTCGCGCGCGGTCCTTGAAAATATTGCCCGCGTCACTGTCGATAATGGGCACCATGGTTGCCAGGATTTCGGACACCCGATCCAGATCGGCATGGGCGATGTCTTGGGCCAGCACTTCGCGGTAGATGCGGCCATCGCGCAGGGCGGTTACACGGCTGTAAAGGATGTCGAACTGGCGGCGAACGCCCTCGACCAGCGGCGTCTCCGGCCCTGTCAGCGCATAGAGCGAGGCCAGGAATTTGAGTTGGTCCACCTCGAGCCGCGAGGTGGTCCAGTGGAGATTGTCCTGGCTGGCGCTGCGATAGTCGTCCAGTTGCACGATGACCCGGCTCGTCACCAGCACGGCGGCCAGCATGCACCCGGCCGCGAAGAGGCACAGCAGGATCACGAGCAATCTGTTGCGAAGCGGCAGCCTGCGGGAGGGGGGGACGTGCATGTCGGGCCTTACACTGGAATACTTGGAAAAATCTTGATGTGGTCTGATCTGGTCCCCTGGTGTGGCGCAGTTTCCGAGTGATCTTGGGCGCTTGGCTGTGTAGAGTATATCAACCGGAGCGGTTCCTTGTCACGTGGGGTCATCAGGGCAGGTCAATTTCCTCGAACAGGTCCGGTATTCCCTTGTTTTATGGCGGTTGACCAGCCCCCTATCCCGAAAGATAGGGGGTCATGATGGCTTGGCACGAAATTTGCCGGGGAGAGAGCAGGCGGGGGATACCCGCCTAGGGTTGTCCTGGGATTGTCATGGCTCGACGGCTGGCTTAGTTGTTGAAAAATGAGATAAAAAGGAATTTTGAGGTGGCAGAAGGAAGGACGCGCCGATGACCAAGCTCTTGCTGGCCGACGATCATGATCTGGTCCGGGAAATGATCGCCGACTACCTGCGCGCGCAGGGCGGATTCGAGGTGCATGTCGCCGAGAGCCTTGGGACGGCGCTGGATGTTCAGGAAAAACACGGGCCTTTTCAATTGGTTCTGCTGGATCTGATGATGCCCGGCATGGATTCCCTGACCGGTCTCGGGGTGATGAAAGCACGGGCGAAATGCCCTGTGGCAATTTTGTCGGGGACGGCGACGGCGGAGGTGGGGCGTAGGGCGCTCAGATCCGGGGCGGCGGGGTTCTTGCCCAAGACGCTCGATCCGCAGTCTTTGGTGGCGGCGGTCCACCATATGTTGTTGGGGGAAATCTATACACCGCTAGATTTTCTCGAATCCCGCGAGGATGAGGCGGAGGGGCCGGTGCGCCTGACGCCCCGAGAGACCGATGTTCTGGTTGGCATCCTGCATGGCAAGTCCAACAAGGAGATCGCAAGAGACCTTGATATTCAAGAGGTTACGGTGAAATTGCACCTCAAGACCCTGTCCCGCAAACTCGGCGCCAAAAACCGCACCCACGCCGCCATGATCGCCCGGGATATGGTGACGTTGCCCCCAACTTTTATCCAGCGTGAGCGAGACTCCGGGTTTGAGTTTTGCCGTTTTCGGCGGATTGGGCAACGGGGTCTGGCGCGGAGCTTTGCGTATTGCGCAGCGTCAGGC
>NZ_JAGPVV010000106.1 GCF_018066915.1 Roseovarius sp. | reverse complement strand
CCCGCACCACGAGAACGAGATCGCGCAAAGCTGCTGCGCCCATCCCGAAGGTCAGTTCGCGCGCTATTGGCTGCATAACGAGATGCTGCAGGTCGAGGGCAAGAAGATGTCCAAATCCTTAGGCAATTTCTTTACCGTGCGGGATTTGCTGGATCAGGGGATACCGGGAGAGGTGATCCGGTTCGTGTTTCTGAGCACGCATTACCGCAAGCCGATGGACTGGACGGCTGAAAAGGCGCGGGAGGCGGAGGCTGAACTGCGCCGTTGGCGCGCCTTTGCCGGTGGAATTGACCCGATGGGCGGTCCGGCTTCGGAAGTGTTGGCCGCAATTTCCGATGACCTCAATACTCATGGAGCGATCACCGCACTGCGAAAGCTCTATAAAGAGGGCGATGCGCACGGCTTTCGAAAGTCTGCGGAGCTGCTTGGACTTTTGACGCCTGAACTGGGTGATTGGTTTGATGGCGAAGCCACGCCAGAAGCTGATGAATTGATTGAATACGCTCTGCAACTCCGCGCTGAAGCGAAAACGCAGAAGAATTTCGCAATCGCGGATCAGATGCGGGATTTGCTCGTTGAAGCCGGGGTGCTCGTGAAAGATACAAAAGAGGGTGTGACTTGGGAGTATGGCCCAGATTTCGACCCGGCGAAGCTGGAGGCGTTGAAGTGATGCGTCTGTCTGCTCACCACCTGCAAGCCGCGCGGTGCCCGACCGCCGGGGGGGCGCTGCAACGGCTGTGGGAAGCAGTTTATGGTGCGAAATACTTGAACGATTGTGAGGATTGCGACGTTGCAGAAGCGCCCGCCCGGGGGGGCGGTCGGGCGCTGCGCGGCGGCGCTACGCGCCGTGATTCCGCGCGGGGCGTTGGTGAAGAGGGGTGCGCATCATGACCCGCGACCGCCTCTATCTCTACGACACGACCCTGCGTGACGGGCAGCAGACGCAAGGGGTCAGTTTCTCGACGCAGGAGAAAATCCAGATCGCCCATGCGCTTGACCGGCTGGGCATGGATTACATCGAGGGCGGCTGGCCGGGGGCGAACCCGACGGACAGCGCCTTTTTCGAGGATGCCCCCGCCACGCGCGCGACGATGACCGCCTTTGGCATGACCAAACGCGCCGGCCGCTCCGCCCAGAATGACGAGGTGTTGGCCGCTGTGCTGAACGCCGGGACCAAAGCGGTCTGCCTCGTGGGCAAGACCCATGATTTTCACGTCACAACCGCGCTCGGGCTCAGCCTCGCGGAAAACACCGACAATATCGCCCGCTCCATCGCGCATGTCGTGGCCGAGGGGCGCGAGGCGCTGTTCGATGCCGAGCATTTCTTTGACGGCTACACCGCCAATCCCGCCTATGCGCTGGGTTGCCTGCGCGCAGCACTTGACGCAGGCGCGCGGTGGATCGTGCTTTGCGATACCAATGGCGGCACCTTGCCACCTGCCATCGGGCGCATCGTGACTGAGGTGATCGCGGCGGGTATTCCCGGCGACCGGCTTGGTATTCACACCCATGACGACACCGGCAATGCGGTTGCGGGCAGCCTTGCGGCGGTGGATGCGGGCGTGCGCCAGATTCAGGGCACGCTCAACGGGTTGGGCGAGCGCTGTGGCAATGCCAATCTGACCACGCTCCTTCCGACGCTGCTGCTCAAAGAGCCCTATGCCAGCCGCTTTGAAACGGGCGTGACACGCGACGGCCTGCGCGCGCTCACCGCCATCAGCCGCCAGTTGGATGAAATCCTCAACCGCGTGCCGCTGCGGCAGGCGGCTTATGTGGGGGCGTCCGCCTTTGCCCACAAGGCGGGGCTGCATGCCAGTGCCATCCTCAAGGACCCAAGCACCTACGAGCATGTCGATCCCGCCGCGGTGGGCAATGCGCGGATTATCCCGATGTCCAATCAGGCCGGGCAATCGAACCTGCGCCAGCGTCTGACCGAGGCGGGGATTGTGGTGGAGCCGGGTGATCCGGCGCTGGCGCGCCTTCTGGAAACGATCAAGGCGCGCGAGGAAGAGGGCTATACCTATGACAGCGCGCAGGCGAGTTTCGAGATTCTCGCGCGCAAGGAACTGGGCCAGATGCCCAGCTTCTTCGAGGTCAAGCGTTACAAGGTCACGGTGGAGCGGCGCAAGAACAAGTATGACCGCATGGTCAGCCTCTCCGAGGCGGTGGTTGTGGTCAAGGTCGATGGCGACAAGAAGCTGTCGGTGAGTGAATCGATGGATGATCACGGTTGCGACCGGGGTCCGGTCAACGCGCTGGCCAAGGCGCTGGCCAAGGATCTGGGCCGCTATCAAGGCCAGATCGACGACATGCGACTGGTGGATTTCAAGGTGCGCATCACCCAAGGCGGCACCGAGGCCGCAACGCGCGTCATCATCGACAGCGAAGACGGGCAGGGGCGGCGCTGGTCCACGGTGGGGGTCAGCCCCAATATCGTGGACGCCAGTTTCGAGGCGCTGCTCGATGCGATCAACTGGAAGCTTCTGCACGGGCAGGGGGTGGCGTGAGCCAAGAGTTCGATGCCGATCTGACCGCCTGCGCCGATCTGGTGCGCCGGGCCGATCCAGAGCGGTTTCTGGCGGCGATGGCGGCCCCCGTGGCGGCGCGCGCCGTGCTCTTTCCGGTCTATGCCTTCAATATCGAAGTGGCACGCGCGCCTTGGGTCACGCAAGAGCCGATGATCGCGGAAATGCGCCTGCAATGGTGGGCCGACGCGCTGGAGGAAATCGCGGCCGGCGGCCTTGTGCGGCGGCATGAGGTGGTCACACCCCTCGCGCATGTGCTCGATGCATCCGCTGCTGCGCTGCTGGCGGATCTGGTCGAGGCGCGGCGCTGGGACATCACGCGCGAGCCGTTCGAGGATGAGGCGGATTTCACCCGCTATATCGAGGCCACGTCCGGCAATCTCTTGCAGGCGGCGGCGCAAGCGCTTGGCCCGGCGGCACCCGAAGTGCTGCGCGATGCGGGCTATGCGCTGGGCCTTGCCAACTGGTTTCGCGCCATTCCGGCGCTCGAGGCGGCGGGGCGAAAACCCTTGGTTGACGGTCGTCCCGAGGCGGTGCGGGCCTTGGCGCAGGATGGGTTGAGGCGGCTACACCGTGCGCGGGCGGCGCGCGGGCAGGTGTCACGTGCGGCGGGGGCCGCGCTCTTGCCGCTCTGGCTGGCGGGGCCGGTGCTGCACCGCGTGGCACGTGATCCGCGCGCGGTGGCAGAGGGGCGGCTCGGGATTGCACCCGCGCGCGCGCAACTCAGCCTCTTGGCGCGTGGGCTATCGGGCCGCTGGTAGGCGCCTCAGCCCAAGAGGCTACGCACCTGGGTCAGGATCGCCCCGATCGACGGGCTCTCGCGATTGGCGCGGGTCATGACCAAGAGGCCCACCATCAGCCCTTGCAGAACCTTGGCGGTCTCAGAGATGTCCGCGGGGCTGCGCACGCGGTCGTCGCATTCAGCGAGGCAATTGGCAAAGAAGGCTTCGACTTCGGCCATGCTGTCCTCGATGATGCGGGCGATTTCATCGTCATGCGGGGCAAGTTCCATCGCTGAATTGACCATAAGGCACCCGCCCGGCATGGTGTCATTGCCTTGGGCGATGGCGTCAAAAGTGGCAAGGATCGCCTCTCTCGGGCTGCGGTCCTGCCGCAACAGCGCCAGAAATCCAACGCGGTAGCTTTGGTCATAATGCTTGAGGGCGCGCAGGAAGAGATCGCGCTTGTTGCCGAAACCCGCGTAGAGACTGCCGCGATTAAGGCCCGTGACCGCCACCAGATCGGCCATGGATGTGCCCTGATAGCCCTTGGCCCAGAAGGCGCGCATCGCGGCCTCCAGCACCTCGGCTTCAGCATAGGATTTTTCCCAGGGCATCACTGTGTCATTTCGAGCAAAAGGGTAGAGGCAAACAACGTTAACCCGCCAAAGCAGACTCTAGAACTTCCCCGACACCTTGCACAAGGGTGAGTAATGGGCCCTTGCCCAAGGTGCCGGGTACTTTCGTAGCGTCCCGCACCGTCTCGCGGGGCGACACCTGTTCGTGAGTGATGGCGCAAATCGCCTGACCCGACATGACCCTGTTTTGAATGATCGGTCAAATAACATTTTAGTGGGCGATTTGTGACAGACCTACGGGTTGTGCGCGGTGGGTCTCGGCAATCCCGGCGTGCCCGCCTCTTCGGGATGGGTGGCCAGATAACGCGCCTTGATCGCCTCCGACGTGCCCCGGCTGTTGTCATGGCTCCAACCCGGAGGCATGACGCAATACATCAGCCGCTCGCGCCATGTCAGCCCCGGTTGCGTCGCATCGCGCCAGATGCCGATCCATTCGTGAAAGGCCACGCGCAGCGGGTTGAAGGTGCCAAGATTGTGGACAAGGCCGTAATCCACCTTTTCCCGCTCCAGTTCCGGCACGAAGGTGCCGAACATCTTGTCCCAGATGATGAAGACCCCGGCATAGTTGCAATCGAGATAGCGCGGGTTGCGCCCGTGATGCACCCGGTGGTGCGAGGGCGTGTTCATCACCGCCTCGACCCAGCGGGGCAGGCGGCCAATCGCCTCGGTGTGAATCCAGAATTGATAGATGAGGTTGAGCCCGCCCACAAAGAGCACCATGGCGGGATGAAAGCCCAAGAGGATCAGCGGTGCGCGCACCGCCATCATAAAGGTAAAGGTGCCGGTCCATGTCTGACGCAGCGCCGTGGTCAGGTTGTAATGCTGCGAAGAGTGGTGGTTGACATGGCTCGCCCAGACCCAGCGGATACGGTGCCCGAACCGATGCACCCAGTAATAGCGCAAATCATCGAGCACAAAGCAGAGCGCAATCACCCAGACCGAGTGCCCCAGATCGAGCGGCGTGATCTCCCATAGCACCATGAAAAAGCCATAGGCGACAAAGCCTAGCACGATGCCCTCGGCCACATTGCCCGCCCCGAGAAGGAGCGAGGTGAGCGCGTCGCGCGTTTCATAACGCCCGCCGCGCCCCTTGATCACGATCCAAACGAGTTCCGCGAGGATCGCCGCGATAAAGAGCGGCACCGCCCAGTTGACAACGTCGGGATAGGTCAGCGTATCACTCATACGCGGGACTCCAATAGGGCGCACCAGCTTGCGGCTTCGTCGGGCGAGAGCGTCAGACGGATGCGAGGGGCGGTATAGTCAGGCAAATCGAGCGTGAGACCGGCTTTGCGCCGTCTGACCCGTGCGCCCCTCAGGTACCGGGCCGTGGTATCGGCCCCCATCGGCCAGACCACCCCGCGCCCCTGTGCGGTTTCGATCAGGGCGGCGCTGTGATTGCGGCAGAGAATGACCTGTGTCGGCGCATCCTCGGGGAATTCCCGCAGCCATGCCGCCCGCGCCGCCGCCGCATCCGAGAGCGTCGCCCGGCGCGAGAGGCCCAAGACATGCAGCAGCACCGCGATGCCCGCGATGCCCAAAACGACCATCGGCAACAGGATGCTCAGTGGCATGGGTCCTCTCCCTTGGCAGGCATTAGCCCAAGGTGCCGCAGATTCGTCAAAGGTGGCGTTACGTCACCACCGCGCGCCGCCGTCCTTCCCGCCAGAGCAGCAAGCCTGCGCCGCCGAGGATCACAACCGCGCCAAGGATGGATATGGCATCGGGCCAGACCCCGAACACCAGCCCGTCATAAAGCCCGGCAAAGATCAGGGCGGTGTAAAAGAACGGCGCCACATAGCTCGCATCCCCCCGCGCCATGGCATTGATGAACGCCGTCTGCGCAAGCGCCATGAGACCGCCAAGGGCTGCAAGAGCGGCCCATTGCGCCGGCGTGGGCGCGGCCCAGACCCAGACCACGGCCAGCGTCGCGATGCTGAGCCCGATGGCGTTGTTCACAAGCAGGATCTGCCACGGCCCTTCCCGGCCCGACAGACGCTTGATGAAGATAAGCTCCGCCCCAAGGCAAAGCGCTGCACCAAGCGCCAGAAGTGCGCCGGTCTCCACCACCCCGCTGCCGGGGCGCATCAGGATCGCGGCCCCGGTCAGGGCAATGCCCGCCGCCACCCATCGCACCGGGCCCACCCGCTCTCCCAAAAGCGGGATGGCGAGGATCATGCCGAACACCGGGTTGAGAAAACTGATCGCGGTGGCGTCTGACAGCGGGATAAAGGCGGCGGCCGCGAACATGAGCGTGACCCCACCCCAGCCCAGGGCCGAGCGTTTCGCATGGGTGGCCAGATCGGGACGGGTGAACCGGGGACGTACCAGCCCGCTCATCCCCGCGATGGCCACAAGCGCGAAGAGAAACCGCCCATGGCTGATCTGAAACGGGCTCAGCGCCGGTCCAAGCGCGTCTGTCCCAAGCGCCTTGGCCAAGAGCGTGGTGCCCGCCAGCAAAGCGGCGGCCAGAACGGTCAGCAGGGCGGCAAGACCCGGATTGGAGGCGCGGGGTATGAACATCGCCGCAGCATTGCCCGCAGACTGCGCCCGCCGCAAGGCGCAAGGTAGGCAGATGGGATCAACAATTTTTACATCCCTGACAACAAAAACGACAGGATGTCGTCGTTTGCCAATCACGCCCCCCGTATCCGTGGTCAGTCTTACGAAAAATCGGAACGACTCCATGCACCAACGCCGTATTCCCGAATGGCTCCGCCATGCCCCAACACCCTCTGTGCGCGGCTTTGCCTCGCTTGCCGGGGCCGAAGCAATGGCGCGCGGCATCCTGATTTCGGTGATGCCGCTCGAGATGTATCGCGCGCTCCGCGATGCGGCGCTGGTCTCCGAGATTTATTTCATGGTTGGCCTGCTGTCCTTGGCAACGGGCCTTATGGTGCCTTTCGCCTCGCGCTTCATGCCGCGCCGCTGGATCTATGTGACGGGCTGCGCGATGTTCGCGGGCGGGGCCGTGATGGGGGCGCAGGGCGGGGCGCTGGGCATGATCGCGGCGCTGGCCATGATCACCTCGGCCACGGTCACGGTCTTTGTCTGTTTCAACGCCTATGTGCTCGATTTCATTTCCAAGGCAGAGCTCGGCCGGTGCGAGACCTCGCGCATGTTCTACAGCGCGCTTGGCTGGACTGTGGGGCCCTTTCTGGGCGTGACACTCTTGGGGATATGGCGGCCCTTGCCGTTTCTCATCGCGGCGCTGGCGGCGTTCAGCATGATGGCGCTCTTTCTCTACATGCGGCTTGGCAATGGCAAGCTGATCACCCGTGCGCGCCGCCCGGCCCCCAATCCGCTGGCATGGATGCCCCGGTTCTTCGCACAGCCCCGGCTGGTAGCGGGCTGGATCTTTGCCGTGATCCGCTCCTGCGGGTGGTGGGCCTATGTGGTCTATCTGCCGATCTTCGCGGTGCAGCAGGGCTTGGGCGAGGATTTGGGCGGCATGCTCTTGTCGACCTCGAATGGGATGCTCTTTCTTACGCCCTTCATGCTGCGCTGGATGCAGCGCCGCTCGATCCGCCATGCGGTGCGGGCGGGCTTTCTTGTGTCCGGGCTGCTCTTTCTCTTTGCCGCGGCCTTCAGCAGCCTGCCTTGGGTGACGGTCGCAAGCCTCGCTGTGGCCTCGGTCTTTCTGGTGCTGCTCGATGTGTCGGCGGGCTTGCCATTCCTCATGGCGGTCAAACCGTCAGAGCGCACCGAGATGTCGGCGATCTACGCCAGTTTCCGCGATGTCTCGGGCATCCTCACACCGGGGGCAGCGTGGCTCGTGCTTCTGGTGGCCCCGCTGCCGGGGATTTTCGCGGTGACGGGCGTGGGTCTGATTGGTTGCTGGCATCTGGCGCGGCGGCTGCATCCGCGCCTTGGGGCGGCGCGCGTGGCGATAGAGCCGGGTCCGACGCTCGACATTTCGCTTCCCTTGACGCGCAAAACCGGCTAAGCGCGCCGACATGATCACTCGGACCACATATGCCCCGCTGCGACGCCGACGCACCCGCGCCTGACGTCCCGTCCGCTCGTGATCCCGGCGCTTGACCGCGCCCACCCGCCAAATCCTCCCATTGCCCAATCCTCTAAAGATTGACTCAGCCCCGCCCATGCGGCACTCAAAGGGCCTGTTTGACAAGGAAACTGCCATGATCCCCTCGATCCTGCCAACCTACAACCGCGCGCCGCTCTCCTTCGTCAAGGGCGAGGGGTCTTGGCTCATCGAGGCGGATGGGCGACGCTTTCTCGATCTGGGGGCCGGAATTGCGGTCAACGCCTTGGGGCATGCGCATCCCAAGCTGGTGGCGGCGCTGACCGAACAGGCGGCGGCGCTCTGGCATACCTCGAACCTCTATCAGATCCCGAAACAACAGGAACTTGCCGACAGGCTCGTGGCGGCAACCTTCGCCGATACGGTCTTTTTCACCAATTCCGGCACCGAGGCCTGCGAATTGGCGGTCAAGATGGCGCGCAAGCATTTCTACGATGCGGGCCAGCCCGAGCGCACGGACATTATCACCTTTGAGGGCTCCTTTCACGGGCGCTCCTCGGCGGGGATTGCCGCCGCCGGATCGGAAAAGATGACCAAGGGCTTTGGCCCGCTCCTGCCCGGTTTCAAGCATGTCGGCTGGGGCGATCACGAGGGGCTGCATGCCGCGATTGACGACACCACCGCCGCCATCCTGATCGAGCCGGTGCAGGGCGAGGGCGGCATCCGCCCGCTGCCCGATCAATGCCTCAAGGGGCTGCGCGCGCTCTGCGACGAACGCGGCATCCTGCTCATCCTCGACGAGGTGCAATGCGGTGTGGGGCGCACCGGGCGGCTCTTTGCCCATGAATGGGCCGGGGTCACACCCGATATCATGATGGTCGCCAAGGGCATCGGCGGCGGCTTTCCCATCGGTGCTGTTCTCGCGACAGAGCACGCCGCCTCTGGCATGACGGCGGGCACGCATGGTTCGACCTATGGCGGCAATCCTCTGGGCTGCGCCGTGGGCTGCGCGGTCATGGCCGAAATCGCCACGCCCGAGTTTCTGGCCGAGGTCAACCGCAAGGCGGCCCTCATGCGCCAACGGCTCGAAGGGCTGGTGGCGGCGCATCCGGCCGTGTTCGAGGCGGTGCGTGGCCTCGGCCTCATGCTGGGTCTCAAGTGCAAGGTGCCCAATACCGAGGTGGTGCAGGCCGGTTACGCGGCCCTTGTCGCCACGGTTCCCGCCGCTGACAACGTCCTGCGTCTTCTGCCGCCCCTGACCATCACCGATGATGAAATCGCCCAAGCCGTGACACGCCTCGATGCGGCGGCAACGGCGCTTGAAACCGCCTGATTTCATCGTTCCCGAAATACTCCGGGGGTGTGGGGGCTGGCCCCCA
>NZ_JAGPVV010000098.1 GCF_018066915.1 Roseovarius sp. | reverse complement strand
GATCCAACAGGGAAGAGGGAAAAAACTTATGAAACATATACTGACCGCCGCTGCCTTTGCGATGCTGGCTGCCCCCGCTCATGCCGCACCACTCTGCGATGATCTGGGCTTTGCCGGTCTATTGGCGAAATGCAACCGTGGGGATGAGATTGCGGTCACGCTGGCCTCGGGCAAGCCACTGGGCGAGGGGCCGATCACCCTGCAGTCGGGGGCCTATTACGAGATGGAAATCACGGCCGATGGCAGCGCTGAATTGGCGCTGACGGGGCCGGAATTCTTTCGCGCGATCTGGATGGATGAGATCGTGATCAACGAGATCGAGATCCGCCCGATGGCGATCGACAGTTTCGAGTTCGATGATGCGGGCACGGCGGAGTTTTCATTCATCGCGATCAAGCCGGGTCGGTATAACCTCTTGATCCCCGGCACGACCGGCGACAGCCAGCGGCTCGAGTTCATCATTCAATAAGGTCGCGCCCCGGTCTATGGTAGGCCCCGGAGCAGGTAGGAACGCGGCATGACGGGGCTGAGGATCGAAGGGCTTGGATTTTCCTACGGGGCCAAGCGGGCCTTGGACGATGTAAGCTTTGAGGTGGGGCAGGGCGCGTTCTGTGCCCTGCTTGGCCCCAATGGCGCGGGGAAATCGACGCTTTTCGCGCTGTTGACGAGGCTTTTTACGACGCGTGAGGGGCGGATCATGGTGGCGGGCCATGATATCGCCACCAAGCCCCGGCAGGCGCTGGCGCGGATCGGGGTGGTGTTTCAACAACAGACGCTGGATCTCGACCTGAGCGTGCGGCGCAACCTGCGCTATTTTGCGGCGCTGCATGGGTTGGCGGGGCGCGCCGCAGAAATGCGGATCGAGGCGGCGCTGGAACGGATGGCGATGGGTGAGCGCGCGGATGAGTTGGCACGTGATCTGAACGGCGGGCACCGCAGGCGCACCGAGATTGCCCGCGCGCTGGTGCATCAACCGGCGGTTCTGCTCTTGGATGAGCCGACCGTGGGGCTGGATGCCGAGGCACGGCGCGCGATTACCGCCCATGTGCATGACCTCTGCGCCCATGACGGGCTGACCGCGCTCTGGGCCACGCATCTGACCGATGAGGTCTGGCCCGAGGATCGGTTGGTGATCCTACACCGGGGCTGCGTGCTGGCCGATGGCATCACCCGTGACATTGCCGGGCATGAGGGGCTGACCGAGCGGTTTCTAAGCCTGACAGGGGCGCCCGCATGAGGGCGCTCTTGATTGCGCTGGCGGCGATTGTGACGCGTGAGGCGTTGCGATTTGCGCGGCAACGCTCGCGGTTTGTCTCGGCCTTGGTGCGGCCCCTCGTGTGGCTGGTGGTCTTTGCCGCCGGGTTTCGGGCGGCGCTCGGCCTGTCGATCATCCCGCCCTATCAGACCTATATCACCTATGAGACCTATATCGTGCCGGGGCTCTGCGGCATGATCCTGTTGTTCAACGGCATGCAATCCTCGCTCAGTCTGGTCTATGACCGGGAAATGGGGTCGATGCGGCTGTTGCTGACCAGCCCTTTGCCGCGTTGGTGGCTCTTGTTCGCCAAGATCCTCGCGGGCACTGCCGTGTCGGTGCTGCAATGCTATGCGTTTTTGGGCATTGCGGCGGCGATGGGGATCAAGATGCCGGTGATGGGCTATCTCTATGTGCTGCCCGCGCTGATCCTTGGCGGGGTGATGCTGGGCGCGCTTGGTGTGGCGCTCTCGTCCTTCATCAGCCAGATGGAGAATTTCGCGGGCGTGATGAATTTCGTGATCTTTCCGACGTTTTTCATGTCTACCGCGCTCTATCCGCTGTGGCGGATGGCCGAGAGTTCGGTTCTGTTGCGCGATATCTGCGCGGTCAATCCGTTCAGCCATGCGGTCGAGTTGATCCGCTTTGCGCTCTATGGGCAATTCAACGGCATGGCGCTCTTGTGGACGGCGCTGGCAAGTCTGGTCTTTCTTGGTCTGGCGCTCTGGGGCTATGATCCGGGGCGCGGGTTGATGCGGCGGCGGGGCTGAGAGGCCTCAGACCTTGGTGTGAGTAGGCCCGCGCGTGGGCCTTTGCTAGGATGATCGAATGACACCGAAAACGGCGCATATTCCCGGCACCCGTCCCGCACCTGCGGGGCCGGGGCGTTTTACGACGGCGTTGATCGTCGACGATCATCCGCTGTTTTGCGATGCGCTGTCGATGACGCTGAAATCGGTGGCGGGGATTGCCCGGATCGACACCGCCGAGAGCCTCGATCAGGCACTGGCGATGGTGGCCGAGAATGGCCCCCCCGATATCATCGTGCTCGACCTCAACCTGCCGGATGTGAGCGGGCTGGATGGGCTTGCGCGGCTGCGGGCGGTGGCGGGTGCGACACCGATCGTGGTCGTATCCTCGATGTCCGAGAGCCGGATGGTCTGTTCGGTGATCCACGCAGGCGCGGCAGGCTTCGTGCCCAAACACAGCCAGCGGCCGGTGTTTCGTGCCGCGTTCGAGGCGATTGCGGCGGGCGAGATTTTCCTGCCCGAGGGCGTAGTCCTGACCAAAACGCAAGAGCAGCCGGTCAATGACCGCGACGAGGCGGTCGAACGTCTGGCGCATCTGACGCGGCAGCAGGCGCGCATCCTTCAGTTGATCTGCGAGGGGCGGCTGAACAAGCAGATCGCCTATGAGTTGTCGATTGCCGAAACCACGGTCAAGACCCATGTCACCGCCATCATGCGCAAGCTGGGGGTCCAGACGCGCACTCAGGCGGTGCTGATCGCGCAGATGGCCAGCTTCTCTAACGTCTTGCGCGAGGTGGAGTAAGCGGATTACGCTCTGACCGGGGTGGAGGACCCCAAGGGGAGGAGCCATGGACAGCAGCCTGTCAGAGCTGATGCTGGGCGATGACGCCATCGTTACGCGCGCCGAGGTGCCGCATGATGCCTGCGACCCCATTGGCACCCTGCGCCGGGCCATGGGCGATGTGCGGCTGGCACTTGTCCTGTTCTTTGTCACGCCAGAGGCGGATTTCGAAGGGCTGATGGCCGAGGCTGCCCGCGTTTTTGTCGATAGCCGCTGTGTCGGCTGCACCACCGCCGGTGAAATCGGGATGAGCGGCTATTCCGAGGGTAGTATCGTGGCCGTGGGCTTTGCCGCAGATCATTTCCACGCGGTCTTGCAGGTCGTGACGCCGCTGTCGGAACTGGACAGCACCGCCTGCGTTTCCCAGACGGTGCGGGCACGAGCGTGGCTGGCCACGCAGGCGGGCGAGTGCCTGCCCAACGAATTTGCCTTTCTGGCGGTCGATGGATTGTCGCTCAAGGAAGATGAGCTGGTTGCGGCCATCGCGGCGGGGCTGGGGCCGATGCCGCTATTTGGTGGATCGGCGGCGGATGGCGAGCGGTTCGCGCAGACACTGATTTCCTGTGATGGGGTGACGCTGCACAATGCCGCCGTGGTCTGTCTCATGCGCACCGATTGCCCGGTGCGGGTGTTTCGGCTCGATCATTTCCAGCCCACAGACCGGCGCATGGTGGTGACGGATGCCGACCCCGCGCGCCGTATCGTGCATCAGATCAATGCCGAGGTGGCGGCGCAGGAATATGCCCGAATCCTTGGCTGTCGGATTGACGAATTGACGCCCTCGACCTTTGCCGAAAACCCGGTGGTGGTGCGGATCGGCGGCCAGCATCACGTGCGCGCCATTCAGCGCGCCGAGGCCAATGGCGACCTGCAGTTCTTTTCCGCGATTGACGAGGGGCTGGTTCTGACCCTCGCGCAGTCGCAGGATATGGCGGCGCATCTGGAGCGTGAACTGGCCGGGTTGGGGATCGAGACGCCGCCGCTGACAGTGCTGGCCTGTGATTGCATCCTGCGCCGGACCGAAGTGCAGCAGCGCCAGATCGGACCCGAGATTTCGCGTATTCTGGCCGCGCATCGCGTGGTTGGATTTTCCACCTATGGCGAGCAGATCAACGGCTTGCATGTCAATCAGACCATGACAGGGGTGGCGATCTATCCCCCCATCGGGCGCTAGGCCATGTCGGCGGCGCTGATTGACAATTCCGACCCGCTGGATCGGCAGAACGGCAAGCTGCTCAAGATCATCGAAGTCTTGATGCGCCGGGTCGAGCAGGTGACGGATGACGGCGGTGCCGCCTATGCGCATTTCGAACGGGCGGTGATCCTCGAGGATCAGATCAGCGAACGCACCCGCGATCTGGAACATGCGCTCGACCTGCTCAACGAATCCAATGCGCAACTGGCACAAGCGATCCGGCAGGCCGAGCGGGCGCGCTCGGACCTCGCCAATGCCATTGAGACGATTCAGGAAGGGTTCGCGCTCTTTGACAGCGACGGGCGGTTGGTGCTGAACAACAGCCGCTTTGGCATGTATATGCCCGATCTGGTGGCCGAATTGCGCCCCGGTCTGGAGTTCGCCGATTACGTGCGCCACGCGAGCCAAAGCCGGTTTCTGGAATTGCCCGACATGCAGAGCCGGGGCGATTGGGCGGCGCGGCGGATGCAGTTGCATCAGGAAAAGCATGTGATGTTCAACCTCAACCTGACCGGCGATTGCTGGGTTCAGGTCAGCGAGCATCGCACCCGCGACGGACAAACGGTGATCCTGCAAACCGACATCACCGATATCATCCGGCTGGAACGGCGCGAGCGTGGCAAGCTCTTGGATGATCAGGCGCAATTGATCCGCGCCACGCTCGAGCATATCGACCAAGGGGTGTGCATCTTTGACCGCAGCGGGCAGTTGCGCGGCTGGAACCAGAACGCCGGCAGCATGCTATCGATCCCGATTTCGCGGTTTCGGGTGGGCATCGAATTCGATGTGATCCTGCGGCGCATCGGCAGCGATTTCGAGATCGAGGGCAGCCTGAGCGCGCGCGATATCGCGGTCTGGGTCGCGGCGCAGGACCGGCGCGCGCCGCTGCGGTTCTATATGCGCTCAGGCACACACAAGACGCTGGATGTCTTTGCCCGGCAGATGCCCGACCGCGGCTTTGTCATCAGTTTCTCGGATGTGACGGCAGAACGCGCCGCCGCGCGCGCGCTTGCCCATGCCAATGAGCGGCTGGAACAGCGGGTGCGCGACCGCACGCTGGAGTTGGAGGATGCCTTGGCCAAGGCCGAGCGCGCCAATGCCTCGAAATCGCGGTTCGTGGCGGCGGCGAGCCATGATCTGCGCCAGCCGCTTTCGGCGGCGCGGCTCTATCTTGCGTCCTTGCAAGACGAACTGGCCAGCGACGATCACCGCGTCTTGATGGACAAGGCGCAGCGCGCGCTGACCAGCGTCGAGGATATCATCGACGCGCTGCTCGATATTTCGCGGCTCGAATCGGGCCATGTCGAGGTTGATGTGACCCATGTGCCGCTTCGCCGGATCATGGACCAATTGATCGACGAATTCGCTCCGATTGCCGCGCTCAAGGGGTTGGACCTGCGCTATGTGCCCTGCGCTGCCATGGTCGAGAGCGATGCGAGCTATTTGCGGCGCGTGTTGCAGAACCTGATTGCCAATGCCATCCGCTACACGCCCTCGGGCCGGGTGCTGGTGGGCGCACGGCGGCAGGGGCGCAATCTGCGGCTTGAGGTGCGCGACACCGGGCCGGGGATCGCACTGGCCGATCAGGACCGCATTTTTCAGGAATTCCATCGGCTTGATGCGCATGTCAGCGCGTCCGAGGGCATGGGCCTAGGGCTGGCTATCGTGGACCGGGCCTGCGCGCTCTTGGGGCATCCGTTGGAGTTGCGCTCGGACTTGGGCTGTGGGGCCTGTTTCAGCGTGACCGTGCCGCTGGTCTCTGTGGGCCGCAGCGGGCCAGAGACGCGGGGCGGTGGCGGTGGCGTGCGGGCGCGGGATGCGCTTGAGGGGCGGATCGTGCTCTTGATCGAAAATGACCCGGACCTGCGCCACGCGCTCACGCTGCTCTTGCGCGGTTGGGGCGCGGATGTGGTCGAGGCGGGCAATCTCTTTGAGGCGTTGACGCAGCTCGCCGATCTTGGGCTCAGCCCCGATGCGATGCTGGTGGATTACGAGCTGGACGAGGGTGTGCGCGGGCCGGATGTGATCGCGCGGATCATCGCGCGGCACGGGGCCATTCCGGCGCGGATCATCACCGGGCATCTGACGGCGGACATGCACGTGCATTGTCGCGCGGCGGGGCTTGAGGTGTTGCCGAAACCCATTGATCCGGCACAGCTTGAGGCGTTTCTGGTGGCGGCGGTGGAGTGAGGCGCGCAGCCTATCCGATAAAGCGGCGTGCTGCGTCGCCTGCCAGATAGCTGATCCGCCCCTCGGCCATGGTCGCCACCACGCGGCGCGTCTCGGGCGCGAGGACCACCAGATCGGCGCGCAGGCCGGGTTGGATCGCGCCGCGATCCGTCAGGCCCAAGAGCCGCGCCGGACCAGATGAAATCAGCCCCCAACCGGTTGCCAGATCGCAGATCCCGCCATCGGCCAAGAGAAACGCCGCGCGCCGCAGCGAGGGGTAATGATAATCCGAGGCCAGCGCATCCACGAGGCCCATGGCCACCAGATCGACCGCGCTGACATTGCCCTTGTGTGACCCCCCCCGCACCAGATTGGGCGCGCCCATGATGACATGATCGCCGCCCGCGCGCGCCTCTTCGGCGGCCTCGAGTGTTTCGGGAAACTCGGCGATGGTCATGCCACGTGCGCGCGCCAGCCTGCGGCCCTCGGCGGTGGAATCGTCATGGCTGCCCAGTCGCACGCCGCGCGCCGCCAAGGCGCTGCTCAGCTGCTTCAGCGCCGGGCCTACCTCGGGCAGGCGCGCGTGCAGGCCTTGGATGAACTCCAGATGCTTTTCAGGGTTGCGCCCGATGCGCAGCGCCTGACCGGTCAGCCCCTGAGGTCGCTTGCCCGCGGCAAGCGCCGCATGCGGCAGGTGATCGTTGAACACGAGATAGGTGATGCCATGCCGCGCGACCATATCCTCGACCGCGCCATATTCATCCAGCAGGGACATTTCAAACCGCAGTTGCGCGTGCAGGTCGGTCTCGACGCACTCGCGCACCTCGGCCAGCGCGGCAAAGACCTGATCGGCGAATTCCGGCCCGCGCATGCCGCCTTCCCAGCTGTAGAATTGCGCCAGAACGGCGGTGGTGATGCCATTGGCGGCCAATTCCGCCTCGGTGGCGATCATGCCTTGGGCAAGGTCCTTCATCGCGCCGCGCCGGGGGGCCAGATGCCGCTCGAACCCGTCGCCATGGACATCGACGATGCCGGGCAGGATCATGTAGCCGCTCAGGTCCACCGTGCGACCCAGAGGGGTATCGGCAATCCGCCCGCCGCTGAGCGAGAGGTCGCGGGTGGTCAGCCCCTCGGGCGTCAGAACCTGCGCCCCGCGCAGGGTGATCTCAAGCGCCGTCATCGTCACCTCCGCCCCAAGAGCACATCACCAAGGGTCAGGCCATGGTTGAATTGCCCATGCTCCAGAAACTCCTCGACCTGCGCGATCACGAGGGGGTTGTTCATCAGAAATGTATGCGTCACCGGAAGGGTGATGTGATCCGCCATCCCTTCGACCCGTGTCGAGGCGACCGAGACCTTGCCATCGTCCGGCCCGTCGATCAGGCTGGAGAAATAGGGGTTGAGCGAGCGGGTGCCCGCGATCACCCCCAGTTCGAAATCCACCGGCGGCAGGTTTTCCGGCACGCCGCCTGCCCCGGTTTTCAGTTGCAGCCCGGCAGGTCCATTGAGCCAACGAAAAAGCTCGAGCCCGCCCAGTTCATCCACCAATTCGCTGCCATGGTTGGGCGGGGCCAGCATCACGACCCGGCCCATCTGTGCCGGGCGGTTGTCCTTGAGCCAGAGGCGCAAGAGGATGCCGCCCATCGAATGGGTGACGAAATGCACCCGCGTCGCGCCACAGACCCGCACCGCAAAGGGTAGGGTTTCGCGGGCAAGCCGCTCGATTTCCTCTTCGGTCGAGGGGTAATCGGGGGTGAACACGTCATAGCCGCGCGCCTCGAGCACCTCTTGCAGGATCACAAAGGACGCATCAGAGCGCGCCAGCCCATGCAAGAGCACCACGCAATCGGCCCGCGCCGTCGTGGTCCAGAGGGCCAGGATCAGGCCTGCAAGGATGGTCAATCTGCTCATGCCGCCCCCATAGGCGCAAATGCGTGGTCTGAACAGAGGTTACATGCCGTCGCGTTTGCGCAGGCCAGCCGCGCGCATTTGGCTTAGCGTCACGCGGGGTGTCAGCGCCTCGGGCGAGATCACAAGATCGAGCACGGCACCGGTCGGCGAGGCACAGGCGCGCGCAAAGGCGTCTGCGAAATCCTCGGTCCGCTCTACCCGTTCGCCGTGAAAGCCATAGGCGCGCGCAAGGGCGGAAAAATCCGGGTTGACCATGTCGGTGCCCGAGACGCGCTCGGGATAGTTGCGCTCCTGATGGGCGCGGATGGTGCCGTAGATGCCGTTGTTGAGGATGAGGATCACAGGCTGGGCCCCCGCCTGCGCGGCGGTGGCCAGTTCCTGAGCGGTCATCTGGAAATCGCCATCCCCGGCAAAGCAAACGACGCGACGCTCAGGGTGCATGACCTTGGCGGCAATCGCCGCCGGGATGCCATAACCCATAGCCCCCGATTGCGGGGCCAAGAGGCGCATTGCGGCCCCGTATTTCAGGAACCGCCCGGACCAGATCGCGAAATTTCCCGCGCCGTTGGTGATGATCGCATCCTCGGGCAGCACGTCACGCAAATAGGCTGTCACCTTGCCCATATCGACGGGCGAGGGCAGGTCGGGCAGATCAAATCCCGCCTCATAGCCCGCGCGCGCCTCGGTGCGCCAAGCGGCCCAATCGCCCGTCACAGGCCCGCCCGCGTTCAGCGCGCGCGCAAAGGCATTTGGCCCCGCCTGAATGCCCAGTTCCGGTTGATAGACCTTGCCCAGTTCCAGATCAGAGCCATGCACATGGATGAGGTGCTGGCGCGGCTCTGGCAGGTCAAACACCGTGTAACCATCGGTGGAGTTTTCACCAAAGCGGTTGTTGATCGCCAGAATCACATCGGCCTCAGCCAAGAGGCGGCGCACATTGGGCACCATGCCCACCCCCGCTTCGCCACAAAAGACCGGGGCGTGATTGTCGAACTGGTCCTGATAGCGAAAGACCGAAACGACCGGGATATTCGACCCGGTTGCAAAGTCATGCAAGGCCGCGCGCCCCGCGTCTGTCCAGTTGCATCCGCCATAGAGGATCAGAGGCCGCTTGGCCCCGGCCAGCATCGCGCGCGCGCGGCCCACGGCCTCTGCGCCCGGCTCCGGTTCTGGATAATCCCCCGGCCCGGAGAGTGCCGCGACCTCGGTCAGATCGGTCAGCATATCCTCGGGCAGGGCCACCACCACCGGCCCCGGTCGCCCCGTTACGGCGGTTTTCCATGCTCGTGCCACGATTTCGGGGATGCGGCCCACCTGATCAATCTCGACCGCCCATTTCACCATCGTGCCAAAGACGGCGCGGTAATCGAGCTCTTGAAACGCCTCGCGCCCCTTCATGTCGGTGCCGACTTGGCCCACAAAGAGGATCATCGGCGCGCTGTCCTGCATCGCGGTATGCACCCCGATTGCGGCATTGGTCGCCCCCGGTCCGCGCGTCACCCAACAGATGCCGGGACGGCCCGTCAACTTGCCATAGGCAGCGGCCATGAATGCGGCTCCGCCCTCTTGACGGCAGAGCGTGAAATCAAGCCGCCCGGCGGTGTCATGCAGCGCATCCAGCACCGCAAGATAGCTCTCGCCCGGCACGCCGAACGAATGCCGCGCGCCCAGTGCAAGCAGACACTCCACCAGCAATTGCCCCCCGTTGCGTGTGTTGTGTCCCATGTGCTGCTCCTGTGTTCTAGTCGCGCGCAAGCTGGCCCAAGGCAGGGGGCAAAGACAACCCCTTTTCACTCGGCGGCCTGCCGCTTAGGGTCAGGGTCGTTCGCGTCTTACCTCAGGTCCGCCCATGCCCTCGCCCCGTCTTGCCGCCCGCGCCGTGATTGTGGATCAGGGGCGACTGTTGCTGGTCAATGCCTATGCCGATGCCGCCAGCACGCTCTGGTGCGCGCCCGGTGGCGGTGTCGAGGTGGGCACATCGCTGCCCGACAACCTGATACGCGAGGTTTATGAAGAGACCGGATTGACGATCCGCGTAGGCCCGCCCTGCCTGATCAACGAGTTTCACGCGCCCGCCACCTGCTTTCATCAGGTCGAGGTGTTCTTTCGCTGCACGGTGGTTGCGGGCACGCTCTCGAACGATTGGCGCGACCCGGAAGCGATCGTCAGCCGCCGCCGGTGGGTGACAGAGGCAGAGATGAGGGACTTGCGGATCAAGCCTGACAGCCTTGCGCGCGTCGCGTTTCAGCGTGGGATGGGTTACGACCCCTTG
The DNA here is from genome assembly GCF_018066915.1 of Roseovarius sp. Classification (GTDB taxonomy): domain Bacteria; phylum Pseudomonadota; class Alphaproteobacteria; order Rhodobacterales; family Rhodobacteraceae; genus Roseovarius. Next base: position 5,548 of record NZ_JAGPVV010000098.1, on the reverse strand, counting down.
GAGGAAATTGTTGGTCCCTGAGCGCGCCGGGGGATCACCGAGACCGCAACGCCGCCCAGCACCAGCACGCTTGCCAGCACGAACTCGGCGCTCAGCGCCTCGCCCAGAAAGAGCATGCCGCCCGCCATGGCGATCACCGGCACGGTCAGTTGCGCCACCGCAGCAACCGAGGCGGCCAGCCGCGGCAAGAGGCTATACCAGAGCGCATAGCCAAGCCCGGATGTCACTGCCCCCGACAGCACCGCGAGCATGACGCCCTGCGGCCCGATCACGAGCCCCTCGGCCCCCTTGGGCACCAGCCAGCCAACCAAGAGGCCTATAGGTGCCGCCCAGATGAAATTTGCGGCTGTTGCCATCAGCGCATCGCCTGACCGTCGCCCGTTCAGCGAATAGACACCCCAGCCCACGCCCGCCGCCGCCATCAAGAGACCGTGGAGCACGCTGACCTGTGGTCCCGCGCCGGGCCAGAGCAGCCACGCAAGCCCGCCAAAGGCCATTGCGGCCCCGATCCAGCGCCGCGCAGGCATCGCCTCGCGCGCCAGAAGACCGCCTGCGAACATGGTGATCTGCACCACGCCAAAGAGGATCAGTGCGCCCAGACCGGCATCCAGCGCCCGGTAAGCCATGGAAAACCCGTAGAGATAGACCAAGAGCGCCAGCACCCCGATGGCGCGCCCCGGTCCCAAGAACCGCAGCCCGCCGCGCAGCATGAGGCACAACAGCCCCAGCACCACGGCGCCAGAGATCAGCCGGATCACCCCGAAACTGACCGCATCTATCGTCCCACCGGCGATGGCCATCCGGTTCAGGACCGAATTGGCGGCAAAGGCGATCATGGTGAGGGCGGTCAAGAGAAAGAGGCGCATGCCCCTTGCTACCTGCTGGGGCGCACCGCGTATAGTCAGAGTATCGTGAGGCGCATTGCTTTCACTGTTCTTCAAATACTCAAAGTCGATACCGCGCCAGCGTGCGCACCGTGCAAAAGAAAAGGGGCCGCCCAAAGGCAGCCCCGATCCGATAGCATGTTGCCAAGCGTGGCTTACATCATGCCGCCCATGCCGCCCATGTCGGGCATGCCGCCACCGGCGTTCTCTTTTTGCGGCTTGTCGGCCACCATCGCTTCGGTGGTGATCAAGAGGCCAGCGATCGAAGACGCATCTTCAAGCGCGGTGCGGACAACCTTGGCCGGGTCGATGACGCCAAACTTGAACATGTCGCCATATTCGTCGGTCTGGGCATTGTAGCCGAACTTGGGGTCTGCGCTCTCGCGGACTTTGCCTGCAACGACGGACCCGTCGACACCGGCATTCTCTGCGATCTGGCGCAGCGGCGCTTCGAGCGCGCGGCGCACGATGGCGATACCGGCGTTCTGGTCGCTGTTGGCACCTTCAAGACCGGCCAGTTTCTTGGCCGCCTGAACCAGAGCCACACCACCGCCGACAACGATGCCTTCTTGCACGGCTGCGCGGGTTGCGTTGAGCGCGTCATCGACGCGATCCTTGCGCTCTTTCACTTCGATTTCGGTCATGCCACCGACGCGGATCACGGCAACGCCACCGGCCAGCTTGGCCACGCGCTCTTGCAGCTTTTCGCGGTCGTAGTCCGAAGTGGTGTCCTCGATCTGCTGACGGATCTGGCTGACCCGTGCTTCGATCTCGGCCTTTTCGCCTGCGCCATCGACGATGGTGGTCGCGTCCTTGGTGATTGACACCTTCTTGGCGCGGCCCAGCATGTCCATGCCGACATTCTCAAGCTTCATGCCGAGGTCTTCGCTGATCACCTGACCACCGGTCAGAATGGCGATGTCCTGCAGCATGGCCTTGCGACGGTCGCCAAAGCCGGGGGCCTTGACGGCAGCGATCTTGAGGCCGCCACGCAGCTTGTTCACGACGAGGGTTGCGAGGGCTTCGCCTTCGACATCCTCGGCAATGATCAGGAGCGGTTTCTGCGACTGGATCACTTGCTCGAGCAGCGGAACCATCGGCTGAAGGCTCGAGAGTTTCTTCTCGTGCAGCAGGATGAGGCAGTCTTCAAGGTCTGCGATCATCTTGTCGGCGTTGGTCACGAAATAGGGGCTGAGGTAGCCACGGTCGAACTGCATGCCCTCGACCACGTCGGTCTCGGTCTCGAGGCCTTTGTTCTCTTCGACGGTGATGACACCCTCGTTCCCGACTTTCTGCATTGCTTCTGCGATCTGACGGCCGATTTCGGCTTCGCCATTGGCAGAGATGGTGCCGACCTGCGCCACTTCGGCGCTGTCGCTGACGGGGCGCGATGCGGCCTTGATGGCCTCGACAACCTTGCTGGTGGCCAGATCAATGCCACGCTTGAGGTCCATCGGGTTCATGCCGGCGGCAACCGCCTTCATGCCTTCCTTGACGATGGCCTGAGCCAGAACCGTCGCGGTGGTGGTGCCATCGCCGGCCTCGTCATTGGTGCGGCTGGCGACTTCTTTCACCATCTGCGCGCCCATGTTTTCGAACTTGTCTTCCAGTTCGATTTCCTTGGCAACCGACACACCGTCCTTGGTGATGCGCGGGGCGCCAAAGGATTTGTCCAGAACCACGTTCCGGCCTTTGGGGCCGAGCGTGACTTTGACCGCATCGGCCAGAATGTTCACGCCCTTGAGCATGCGATTGCGGGCGTCGGTATTAAAGCGTACGTCTTTTGCAGCCATTTGAGGTGCTCCCGTGTTTGATTTCCGGTTGGATCAGCGTGAGGGGGAATGCCCTTACGAAATCACGCCCAGAATGTCGCTTTCCTTCATGATCAACAGCTCTTCGCCGTCGACCGTCACTTCAGTGCCAGACCATTTGCCGAACAGAATGGTATCGCCGGCCTTGACGGCCATTGCGATCAGTTCGCCATTGTCCTTGCGGGCGCCATCGCCGCAGGACACCACTTGGCCCTGGCTCGGTTTTTCCTTGGCGCTGTCGGGAATGATCAACCCGCCCGCGGTTTTAGCTTCGCTCTCAACGCGGCGGACAAGCACGCGGTCATGCAGCGGTTTAAATGCCATCTCTGAGGCTCCTTGGCTCAAAGTTACTCCCTGATGATCCCAACTCGGGGATCATTAGCACTCATGGGGTTCGAGTGCTAACGGCGCATAGCTAGGGAGTGCGTCGAGGCGAGTCAACCGTTTTGATCCGCAAAAATCTGCTTTTCCGCCGCCCCCGCATCGGGATTTTATGCCGCAGCGCAGCATCGGGCAGGTGACAAGCTGTGCCCATCCTCCTATAAGGCGCGCAAACCCGTATCAATGACAGGATTACCCCCATGACCACGCTTGTTTTCGGCCATAAATCGCCCGACACCGATTCCACCGGTTCGCCCATTCTCTGGGCCTGGTATCTCAACGAGGTGAAGGGCGGACAGGCCGAAGCTGTCCTCTTGGGCGAGCCCAACACCGAGGCCGCCTTTCTTTTGCAGAAATGGGACCTGCCCAAGCCGCGCATCATTTCCGATGTCGAGGCCGGTCAGCCCTGCGTGATCGTTGATACCAACAACCCGGCAGAACTGCCTGCCAATGTGAACAATGCCGATATTCAGGCGATCATCGACCATCACAAACTGGTGGGCGGGCTGGAAACCAAGGGCCCGATCGACATCACCGTGCGTCCGCTGGCCTGCACCGCGACCATCATGCTAGACCTGATGGGCGATGATGCCGCGAAAATGCCCGCTTGGGCCAAGGGCACGGCGCTGACCTGCATCTTGTCGGACACGCTCGAATTCCGTTCGCCCACCACCACCCCGCATGATCGCGCCGTGGCCGAGAAACTGGCCGCTGATCTGGGCATTTCCATCCCCGATTACGCCGCCGAGATGTTCGCGGCGAAATCCGATGTCTCGGCCTTTTCCGATGCCGAACTCTTGCGCATGGATTCCAAGGAATACGAAGTGGGCGGCAAGTCGTTCCGCGTGAGCGTGCTGGAAACCACGTCGCCCGCCATCGTGCTCGACCGCAAGGCAAGCCTGATGGAGAGCATGAAAACCGTCGCCGCCGAGGATGGCGTCGATCAGGTGCTGCTCTTTGTGGTCGATATCCTGAACGAAGAGGCCACGCTCCTTGTGCCCAACGATCTGGTCAAGACCGTTGCCGAAAAGAGCTTTGGCGCGACTGTGTCGGGCGATGCCGTGGTCCTGCCGGGCATCATGAGCCGCAAGAAGCAGATCATCCCCAATCTGGCGCTCTGAGCGTCGCATAGCGATTTAGAGGGGGGCCGCCGATGGGCGGCCCTTTTCGTTTCAGAGGATCAAATCCGACCGCAGATGCCATAACGCAGCGTTCCGGGGTGACAAGATCGCGGTGCCGCGCCATGGTGCGAGGCAGCCAAGGGAGGTTAGCCATGTCCGATTATCCGCATCTTCTGAGCCCGCTCGATCTGGGGCATGTGACGCTCAAGAATCGCGTGCTGATGGGGTCGATGCACACCGGACTTGAGGAAACCCGCGACTGGAATCGGGTGGCTGAATTCTACGCCGCGCGGGCACGCGGCGGTGTTGGCCTCATGGTCACGGGCGGCATGGCCCCAAATCGCGAGGGCGGCGTGTTTCCCGGTGCCGCGGGGCTCTTTACGCCCGAGGATATCGCCAATCACCGGATCGTCACCGACCGGGTGCATGAGGCAGGTGGTCTCATTGCGATGCAGATCCTGCATGCCGGGCGCTATGCCTATGGCAAGGAATGTGTGAGCGCCTCGGCCATCAAGTCACCGATTTCCCCCTTTACGCCACGCGAACTGGACGAGGAGGGGATCGAAAAGCAGATCGCAGATATCGTCACCGCCGCCGCGCGTGCGCGCGAAGCAGGCTATGACGGGGTCGAAATCATGGGCTCAGAGGGATATTTCCTCAACCAATTCCTTGTGACCCATACCAACAAGCGCACGGATCGCTGGGGCGGCTCCTATGAAAATCGCATGCGCCTGCCGATCGAGGTGGTGCGGCGGGCGCGGGCGGCGGTGGGGTCTGACTTCATCATCATCTATCGTCTCAGCATGATTGATCTGGTGCCGGGCGGCAGCACCCACGACGAGGTGGTGCAACTGGCGCAAGAGATCGAGCGCGCAGGTGCCTCGATCCTCAACACCGGCATCGGCTGGCATGAGGCGCGGATTCCCACGATTGCGACCAGCGTGCCGCGTGCGGGTTTTGCCTGGGTCACGAAAAAGCTGATGGGCAAGGTGGGGATTCCCGTCATCACCTCGAACCGGATCAACACGCCCGAAGTGGGCGAGGCGGTGCTTGCAAGCGGGGCCGCCGACATGGTCAGCATGGCGCGGCCGTTTCTGGCGGATGCAGAATTCGTCAACAAGGCGGCGGCGGGGCGCAGCGCCACGATAGCGCCTTGCATTGCCTGCAATCAGGCGTGCCTCGATCACACATTCTCGGGCAAGCTGACGTCTTGTCTGGTCAATCCGCGCGCCTGCCATGAGACGGAATTGGTAATTGCGCCCGCAGAAATGCCCAAGCGGATTGCCGTGGTCGGTGCGGGGCCTGCCGGCCTCTCTGCGGCGATTACGGCGGCGGGGCGGGGGCATCAGGT
>NZ_JAGPVV010000089.1 GCF_018066915.1 Roseovarius sp. | reverse complement strand
GCTTGCACTTTAGCGTCGCCAGATACTTCAGCACTCTCAGTGTGTTGCTACCTAGTAAAAGCGCCAGCCCTTCACGCCAAAGGCATGGTGGGTCAAAGTGGCACCCCCACGGTGCGTCGGGGTGGGTCATGGCGGAGGCATGCCTTCGGCATGACCGCTGCGCGGCGGTGCCTGCGGCACCTTGATTCCGCGCTTTGGTGCTAGGGCGTGTTGCGCTCCATCGAAAACACACCCGTCCCGGGCTTGCCCCGGGACCTCGTCGAGGCAGCGTAGCGGCCCCGGCTTAGGCGCTAGGGAGATGTGAACCCGATCAGACGCAGGATACTCTAGGAGCGCCCGACGGCACCCCTACTCCCCCGCCCGAAACACCATCTCGCGGCCAGCGTCATTGGACAGGATCATCACGTCGCCCAGAACCTCGACCAATGTCATCTCGGCCAGCGCCGTCAGATACAGCGCCTCTTCTGCCAACTCCGGACAGGCGCGCTTGGTTGCGGTGACATCTTGGGCGGCGAACCACGGATAGGGCACGGTCTGCCGTCCCGAATACCGGTTGCAAGGCCCCTCGCCCGCCAATTCCCCCTCTGCCGGAAACATGAGCGTGGCGCGCGCGGGAAACGCTGCACCGTCAAGGCTCTCCAGATGCCAGACCGCCTCGGCCCCACCATAGCCCGTCACGGTCTCATCCTTGCAGTAGCCAAGCACCGACAGCGCCATGACCGCCAGAACCAGCCGCATCGGCCCTACCTCAGCGCCAGAATGAGATCGACCAGCGATCCGATGGCAGGCGCGGCCTGATCCTGCGCGGGATCGCGCATCGCCTGCATGCCAATGGCGGAGGCATAGAGAATCCGCGCCATTTCCAGATTGCCGATGTCGCAGGCAGAAAGCAGCCGATGGAGCCGCGCCAAACGCATCTCATCCACCCGCGCCACCGCCTCTGCGGCGACAGGATCGGTCCCGGCCCAGGCCCGGATCGCTGATTCGGCGCGCAGGGTCACGCTCTCGGCCTCTGCGGTGGCGGCCATCGCCTGCGCGCATCCCCGCAGCCGCGCCACCTCTGTGGACGCCTCCGATGCCGCCTCCAGCACGCGCGCGGCCTCGTCTTGCCACAGCGTCAAAAGCGCCGCGGAATAGGCCGGAACATCCGTGAAATGCCAGTAAAACGACCCTTTGGTCGCCCCCAACCGCCGCGCCAAGGGTTCTGCCCCCAGCGCCGCCGGACCTGTTTCGCACAGCGCCTCGAACCCGGCCAACAGCCAGTCATCTTGGGTCAAGCGGGGGCGGCGCAATGCGGTCATGCCTCAGCCATACGCAGCCCGCCTGCCCCCCGCAAGAGGCGGGACTGTCGCGGGGGGCCTGTAAAACGCCTGTCGCAAAAGTTTTACGCGTCTGTCGCAAACTCTTTGAGAACCGACGTTAGGTGGTGGCCCGACCCAAGGAGGCATCGACCGTGCTCAGCATCGAGAAACTGACCAGAACCTTTGGCCAGAATACCGCCGTCGACAAGGTGTCCTTTACCGTCGAAAAACCGGCGATGATCGGCATCATCGGTCGCTCGGGGGCTGGCAAATCCACCCTCCTGCGGATGATCAACCGCCTGACCGATGCCACCTCTGGCCAGATCCTCTTCGAGGGGCGCGATGTGACCGCGCTCAAGGGCGGCGACAAGCGCGCCTGGCAATCCGACTGCGCGATGATCTTTCAGCAATTCAACCTCGTTCCGCGCATGGATGTAGTCTCGAACGTGCTGCACGGCACGCTCAATCGCCGCTCGACCCTCGCCACGATGTTCAACCTCTATCCCGACGCCGATATTCACCGCGCCATCGAAATCCTCGACCGGCTTGGCATCGCCGATCATGCCCCCAAACGCGCAGAGGCGCTGTCGGGCGGGCAACAACAGCGCGTGGCGATTGCCCGCGCGCTGATGCAGGACCCCAAGATCGTGCTCGCCGATGAACCCATCGCCAGCCTCGATCCGATGAATGCGCAACTGGTCATGGACGACCTGCGCCGCATCCATGAAGAGGACGGGCGCACGGTGATTGCCAACCTGCACACACTCGATACCGCGCGCCGCTACTGCGACCGGGTGATCGGCATGCTGCATGGCCGCATCGTGTTTGACGGAACCCCAGCGCAACTGACCACCGGTGTCGCGCGCGACATCTACGGTGCCGATGCTTCGTTTTCCGAGGACAGCACCTCGACCTCAATTGAAACGCTCGACCGCAGCACAGCCCGCGCCCGGCGCGAAGCCGAGGCGGCGGTCTGACGACGCCAGAACCACCCATGGCCCGCCGGGGGTGGCGGGTCGCAACCCAACCGGAGAGACATCCATGAAGACCTTACTTGCTGCCATCGTCGCAACCACCGCTCTGGTCAGCCCCGCGCTGGCCGAGGACAAGATCACCGAATTCCGCATCGGCGTTCTTGGCGGTGAAAACGCTCAGGACCGCATGACCTCGAACGAGTGTCTGCGAGTGAAAACCGAGGAATTGCTCGGCGTGCCCACCAAGGTCTTTACCCCCGCCGATTACGACGGCGTGATCCAAGGCCTCTTGGGCGGCACCATCGACGTGGCCTGGCTCGGCGCGTCGGCCTATGCCAAGACCTACCTGACCGATCCCACCGCGGTCGAGCCGGTTCTGGTCAAGGTCAACATGGATGGCTCTTACGGCTATTACGCCATCGGCTTTACCCGCAAAGAGACCGGCATCACCTCGCTCGCCGATATGAAGGGCAAGACCTTTGGCTTTGGCGATCCGAACTCGACCAGCGGCTATCTGATCCCCTCGATCGAAATCCCTGTGGAAACCGGTGCCAGCATGGACTCGGGCGATTACTTTGGCGAAGTGAAATTCACCGGCGGCCATGAGCAGACCATCGTCGCCGTCGCCAATGGCGATATCGACGCGGGCGTGACCTGGGCCGATGGTCAGGGCGCATGGGAAGACGGCTATAATTCGGGCGCGCTGCGCAAGGCCGTGGATGCGGGCCTTGTCGACATGAACCAGATCGTTGAAATCTGGAAATCCAAACCCATCCCCGAAGGCCCCGTCGTGCTGCGTCAGGCGCTGCCCGAGGATGTGAAACTCAAGGTCACGGGCCTCTGGGCCTCGCTGAAATCCATCGACCCCGATTGCGCGTATGGCGTGCTTCAGGGCGAGGCGCTTGGCTTTATGCCCGTCACCCACGACGCTTATCTCTCGATCATCGAGGCGCGCAAGGCCGCGAACTAAGGCCCAAACGCTGACACCAGACCGGGCCTGCACCCTCGCAGGCCCGGTTTCGCATGACGGGGGACCAGAATGACCGATATGACCGCAGGACAGGCCGCCGCACGGGTTAAATCCGTGCAGGACGCCTATATGGATATGACCCGCCGCAAACGCCTCTATGGCATGGTGATGCTGGTCGTCTTCATCGCCCTCATGGTCTCGGGTTTTCGCGTGGCGGATGCGCGCAACGCAGGCGGCTTCTGGGACGGGATCGGCAATATCTTTCAGTTTCCGGGCGAAGTACTGTCCGAGGCAGGCCAGAAAATCGCCAATCTGCCGGGGCTGATGGTCAAATTCCTGCCCTCGCTGATCGAGACCGTCAATATCGCCGCCGCCTCTACCCTATTGGGCGCGCTCGGCGCGGTGATGATCTCGCTCTTGGCCACGCGCGGCCTTGCCAAATGGCCGCGCCTCATTGGCCTATTCCGCCGCGTGATGGATATCCTGCGCGCGGTGCCAGAGATTGTCATTGCCCTCGTGCTGATCTTCATCCTTGGCGGCGGCCCGGTGCCCGCAATGATCGCCATCGCGCTGCATACCATGGGCGCGCTTGGCAAACTCTTTTCCGAGGTCAATGAAAACGCCAGCCTCAAACCCGTCGAGGGGCTGCAATCGGTGGGGGCATCCTGGGGCCAGCGCATGTGGCTGGGCGTCATCCCGCAGGTGGCGCCCAATTATCTCAGCTACGCGCTCCTGCGGTTCGAGATCAACATCCGCGCCTCTGCCATCCTCGGCTTTGTCGGCTCGGGCGGCATCGGCTATGACCTGAAAAACGCCTTTAGCTGGGGGCAAGGGCGCTATGACGAGGTCGCGGCGATCTTTCTGCTGCTCTTTGGCACCATCGTGCTCTTTGACCAGATTTCCAGTCATTTCCGCAACAAGCTGATCGGCGAGGGCTAAGACCATGAGCATGATGACCGATGTTCTTCCCACCCGTTTTGACGCCACCGCGTTCTTTCGCCGCAAACGGCGTCTGGCCTTTGCGTTTCCGGCCGTGATCCTCGCCTATTTTGTCTATATCTTCTTTGCCTTCGACATCCTGGGTCTGGCCGAGCGCGCGCGCCTCGACAACGCCCGCATCCTCGTCGCCGACAGCTACAGCTACAAGACGCATGTCACCCGCGACAACCGCAGCGGCGCGCTCAGCATCGCGGTCGAAGGCGAGAACAAGGGCACATGGCCCGAGGGGCGCAGCCCCGATTGGGTCGACATCCAGAGCCCCGAGCGCACGCTTGTCACGCTCAAGCATGGCCAAGAGGTGCTGATCGACGGCAATACCATGCGCTATGACGTGCCGGGCTATGGGCTGATCGAGGCCGAGGTCTCGCGCCGCGAGGGTATCAAACTCTCCCTGCCCACCGACACAATCCCAGACTGGATCAGCGCCAGCGATGCCCGCGTCGACATCACCACCGACGCAGGCCGTGTGACCCTGACAAGGGCGCGCACCGAGGTCATGCGCTATCACTTCGGCTGGGAACTCTTCTGGTTCACGCTCGATAGCCCGTTCTATGGCAAGAGCTTGGGGGAATTGGCAGCACTTGCGGTGTCCTCAGACCGCATTGTCGAGGGCAAGAGCAACCTCGCCGCCATGGCACATGACGTGTGGAACAACCGCATGTGGCAGCACAAGGACGTGATATGGGCCATTTTCGAGACCATCCTTATGGCCTTTCTCGGGACCATGGGGGCGGGGCTGGTGGCGCTGCCTTTGGCCTTTGCCGCCGCGCGCAACTTCTCGCCCTATCTGGCGGTGCGCGCCGCTGTGCGGCGGGTCTTTGACCTCTTGCGCGGGGTCGATGCGCTGATCTGGACGCTGGTGCTGGCGCGTGCCTTTGGCCCCGGCCCGATGACAGGCGCACTGGCCATCCTGCTCACGGACACCGGCACATTCGGCAAACTCTTTTCCGAGGCGCTGGAGAACGTCGATAAAAATCAGATCGAAGGCGTGCAATCGACCGGGGCCAAGCCGCTGCAACGCTACCGCTTTGGCGTGATCCCCCAGATCACGCCCGTCCTGCTGAGCCAGCTTCTCTATTACCTCGAATCCAACACCCGCAGCGCCACCGTGATCGGTGCCATCACCGGCGGCGGCATCGGCCTCTTGCTCACCCAGGCGATGATCACGCAAAAGGACTGGGAAGAGGTCAGCTATTACATCGTCCTCATCCTGCTGATGGTGATGCTGATGGACACCCTGTCCGGCTGGCTGCGCCGCAAGCTCATCACCTCAGACGACAGCGGGCACTGAAAGGGCGGATTTGAGTATTTGACCCATAAAGAAACAGCCCCTGCTTTTCTTCTTGGACCAAATACTCTCAACGGACGAGGGGCAATCAGGCTCTGAGGGCGAACCCTGACCGGTGTGCCGCGGAGTGTGTGGGGGTTCTCGCGGGCCATCCGCTCAGAGAAAAGTAAAATCAGTCACGTTGAGAGACTCTGCAAAAACGCCCTCCAACAATACCGTGTGCCCGTTCACGTTCCACTGAGCGCCGAGGCTGGTGTCTCTGATGCCCAATGCGGCGAAAAAACCGGCCAGACCATTGCCGCCATTGGTGATGTTCTCCGCGCCCGTATCGGGATCAAAGCGACGGATGAGGAAGCTGTCCACATCATCCTCGAAATCGGTGATCACATCCGCTTCGCCGTCAGAGAAGGACGAAAAGACAAACAAATCGGCACCTGCGCCGCCCGCCATCACATCGCTGCCTGCCCCGCCATTGAGCGTGTCGTTGCCCGCGCCTCCGTCGATGGTGTCATTGCGCCCCCCTCCCGCGAGGAAATCGTCGCCATCGCCACCCGAAATGCTGTCATCCCCCTCGCCTCCACCCACGCGGTCATTGCCAGACCCCGCATCAATCGTGTCGCGCCCGGTTCCTCCGCCGATGTCATCGGCTCCGTCGCCCGCGTCGATCAGATCGTTGCCAAAGCTGCCCGACATGCTGTCATTGCCATCACCGCCCGAGAGGGTGTCATTCCCGGCACCGCCCGCGACCACGTCATTGCCCAAACCACCGGACACGGAATCGTCCCCGAACCCTGCCCCGATGATGTCATCGCCGTCACCGCCACGCAGCGTATCATTCCCTAGTCCGCCGCCGATATTGTCATTGCCGGGGCCGCCGCTGACCTCGTCATCACCATCCGCGCCCGCGATCGAGTCGTTGCCATCCCCCCCAGACAACGTATCGTTCCCATCCTCTCCGAAGACGCCATCCTCACCGCCAAGTCCATTGATTGAATCGTCGCCCCCCTGCCCGATCAACGTGTCGTTGCCAGACCCACCTGTGAGAGTGTCATTCCCCGACGTTCCGGTTTCCTGCCGCCCGGCGGATGGCAAGCTCAGCACTTGTGCAAGGCTGAGCGTGGCATCCGAAAAGCGGAACTGCTCGATGCCATCGACCGTGTCCCTGCCATCCGGCGAGACAAGCGCGAGCAATCCGCCGTCTTGCGAAATCCTGACATCGCTCATAGCTGCCGCAAGGATCACCAGATCAAACCCGGCACCCCCAACGAAGCTGTCATCGCCAAGGCCTCCCTCAAGCGTGTCATTCCCCGCACCGGCATCGAGGGTATCAGCGCCCTGCCCTCCCGTCAGCAGGTCGTCCCCCGCAAACCCCGACAGGCGATCCCGCCCGGCGCCGCCGGATATGTCATCCCCTTCAGATGTCCCGGCGACGGTATCATTGCCATCCCCGCCGATCACGCGCTCGACGCTGAGAAAACTGCCCGAAGTGGCGACGCCAACCTCAACCAACGCAATCTGAAACGCCGCAAAGCTGCTGTTCTCAAGCGAGGGCAAGACCCGCGTCACGTCGTCCGCGCTATTGGATTGGCTTGGATTGGCCTCGAACACATCTAGGGGCGTCAGGGCCACACCTTCAAAGATGCGGGCCTCCGTGCCGTCGCTCTCGGCGATGCCGTCGCCATCCGGATCAAGGTCCGCCCAGCGCGGGACGCTGTCGATCAGCGTGCCGGTATAGACGCCCGTGGCGAGGTTGACGTTGACAGAGCCGCGTGAGGTGCCAAAATCCAGCGTATCGAACCCGGCACCGCCATCAAGGCTCTTGGCACCTAGTCCGACGACGACCGTATCATCCCCGGCCCCTGCGGCAACCGTGTCGTCCCCTGAGCCGGTGATGAGAATATCGTCGCCACCTCCGCCCTCAAGGCTGTCATGCCCCGCGCCACCCGACAGCATGTTGTTCAGCGCATTGCCGATCAGCCGGTCATCCCCGCCAGTGCCGATCACATTCTCGATCGAGATCAACGCATCGGTTCCAAAGGCCCCTGTCGCGGCACCCGTTTCCAGGTTGACCGTCACCGCGCCGAAACTGTCCGCGACAATCGCACCGTTCAGGCCCCCGGCGCGCGCCCAGGCATAAGACGCGGTGTCATTGCCCGCGCCGCCATCGAGCCGATCATTGCCGGGCCCGCCGTGGAGCAAATCCTCGTCCGCCCCCCCTTCGAGCGTGTCATTGCCCGCACCGCCATAGAGCTTGTCCCGGCCCTCTGCCCCGCGCAGCGTATCGTTGCCGCCACGCCCCAAGATCTGCTCGGATCGGCCACTGCCATCGACCAGATCATTGAACTCCGTGGCGATCACCACCTCGAAGTCTTGCAAGGTCATACCGACCTGTTCAGAGTTGGGGACAGCCAGACCGTTGAACGACACAACCGTGCCCGCCGCGAGATTGGCGACGATGCGCGCGTTGAAATTCACATCGAAGGCAATCGTGTCATAGCCTGCACCACCATCGGCATGGCCGCGAAACCGCTCGATCCGCACGACGTCGTTGTCGTCCCCCATGAGCGCTGCGTTGTCGGTGCCGGCATCGTCAAAGACCGCGAAATCATCCCCTGCGCCGCCGCGAAATATCCCGCCGCCGCCAGAGTTGAAGTTTCCAATATCGTTGCCATTGCCAGCGTGCACATCGGCAAATCCGTTTTCCCCGTCGAACCGGTCGTTTCCGTCCTGCAACAAGAACACCGCCGTTGCGCTGCCACCGGGGGCGTAAACCGCGTGATCATCAAAATTGCCCAGGGCGATTTCTTCGACCCCTCTGGGCCGCACCGAAAAGAAGACATCGCCCGAATTGCGCAAATCCTCGCCCTGAACCGTGGTTTTATGCGCGCGCAGCGTGAGGGAAATGGCGCTTTCGACGCGGTAGAACCATCGCGCGTCCCCCACCCCGTCGAGTTGCAGGCGATCAAAGCCGCTGCCCCCCTCGACCTGAAGCGCGATTGATCCGCCATCGACCTCTTCGATCAGGATCAGATCATCGCCCTCACCACCGTTTATGATTTCCGAGCCGCCGGTGCGGATCACGTCATCGCCGCCCGCGCCATGCAAGAGGCGGGCGTTTGGCGCCCCAAACAGCGTATCGGCCAGATCCGATCCCATGAATCCTTCGACCCCGTCGGTCGTATCCGTCGAGATCAGATTGCCCGCCAGATCAAAGCGGCGGATGCGGCCCGTGTCTGCATCAATCCGCACGGGGCCGCTGGCTTCGATGTCCTGCATGTAGGTGTTCAGTTGCTGCAAGATCGACGGATCGTCGTTCTGATCGTTGATGTCGAAGCGGATCGTATTTGCCGAACTTGTGTAGGACACCACGTCAAACCCGTCGCCACCGATGTAATGATCGCTGATCCCGGCCTGCGCCGCGCTGCCAGAAATCATCACATCAATATTGCCCGCTCCGGCATGGATCACATCCGCGCCGCGCCCACCGATGATGTAGTCATCCTCGCCACCTGCGTCGATCGTGTCATTGCCGCCAAGACCGGTGATCACGTCGATCCCATCGCCTGTGTAGATCGCGTTGGCCCCATCGCTGCCGCGGATCTTGTGATCCTGATTGGGTGAGGCGATCACGTTTTCCAGCGAACTCAGGGTATCCCGGCCCTGACCGAAGGATGTTCCAGCGACAAGATCCACGGTCAGGCGCGAATTGGCCCCTCGGAGCACCTGAAAGGTATCGGTGCCAGAGCCACCGTTGGCCTGATCATCGCCGCGCCCCGGCACCAGCACATCATTGCCCGACCCGCCATTGAGCTGATCGTTCAAGGTCGAGCCAAAAATCCGGTCATCGCCGCCAAGGCCGTTGGCCACGTGAAATCCGTTCACCGGCGTTCCGGTGGAATTGAGGAACATGAGATCGTCCTCGGCAAATCCGTTCCGATCGCCATTCAGGACAGAACCGCCGATCAGCGCGTTGTTGAGATCCGCACCGGTAAAGGAAATATCCGTAAAGACCACATGGTCGCCATCCTGAAGAGCGCGCAGAACGTCGATGCCGGTGTTGACGTCGGTTTGCGGCGCAAGGTGGCTGACAATGATATCGCCGGTGTCGGGATCGCGCGCCAATTCGTATTCGGTAAAGCTGGCCCCGAAATAAAGGAGATCGACGCCCGGCCCGCCTTCCAGCAGGTCAGAGCCCGCCCCGGCAATGATCACATCATTGCCGCCACCCCCAAGGATCGTGTCGCTGCCGTCGAGACCGTCAAGAATGTCATCATTGCCGTCCCCGGCCAAAAGGTTCGCAACATCATTGCCCCATCCGGTCGGGCCTTGATCGGCCTCGCCTACGACCCCGCCGAAAAAGGCGGATTCAACCGTGTCGAGCAAGGGGATGGTGCCAAGCCCGTCCACGATATATTCCAACAGGAAATCCTGTAGCGGCTGGATCAGCCGTTCAAAGGCATCCAAGAGATTGATCGACGGGATAAGCGCGTCAATCGCGGCCTCGGTGGCTGCCAGAATACTGTCGAGATTGAGGGTCTCAATCACGAAGTCTATGACCGGGTTGACGATAAGCCCGATGAGAAAATCGACAGCATTCAACAGCGGCTGGATCGGCGCGAGAAGGCTCTCCGCCGCGCTGAGCGGAGCCTTGAGAAAGTCGAAGAGGCTTGCGATTTCCTCAAGGTCGACAAGCTCGCCAAGAATGCTCTCAAAGTCGATATCCACCAGCACGGCCAGAAAGCCATCCACCTCTGCCTTGACGTTGGCGTAGAAGATCTCGACGCCTTGGGTCGCGGCGTTGCGCAGCCCCATCTGCGTCTCGATTGATGTGTCGAGGGCCGAATACGCGCCGCTCCATGCCTCTGACCCGCGCGTGGCAACGCCCATCGCCTCGGCGAAACTGCCCGTCGCCGCAGACGCGATTTCAAGCTGTCGCAAACGCAAGGTCAGCGCGTCAGACACCACATCAAGCGTCAGCCCCGCTGCGCTCAGCGCTGTTTCGACATTCTCGACAAACTGACCATCCTGTTCTGTCTCGGCGGTCGAGGTGTCATTCTTGCCGCTGATCTCGTCGAACTTGTCGTCGATCCTGTCAACCGGCGGCTCGATCCGGTCCAGAACGGTTTGAAGCGCGGTCACCGGCGCCTTGAGCGGAGAGGCGAACCCGACGACCGTCAGAAGATTGCTCACCGTGAAGAGAGAGTCGTCGATACTCTCTGCGGTTTTGTCCGCGGTCTTGTATTTCTTCACACCAAACTGAGCGGCCGTTAAGAGAGTTCCAATACGCGAAGTGACATTCTGAAGGTCACTCAATCTCTGAATAGTCTGATCCGTGCGCGCCTTGTAGGCGTCCAGCTCAATGCCCATTGAAATTATCCTTCTGTCTCAGCGACGCGTAAAAGCCGCCGCAACCAAAATCGTTGTCTTGAGAAGAACGAAAAAGTAATGGCATCAATCGTAGCAAAATGAGCGGGATCGGGCAAGCGTAACCCCCAGACCACGACCTCGGGGACTGGCCTGCGACCCGCAGAGGACGCCAGAGTCAGGGTCGCGCCAAGCGCCCGCTATGGGTTGGCAAATCGTCCCGGCGCAGGTCTCGAGTGTCGATCCTGACCATCAGCCGCAGCAACCAAGCGAGCGCCAATAGCTGCCGTCATTCCGCCGGAACCGCCGCATGGCGCAGAACATCGCGAATATCAGAGTCGGACAGCAGACCCTCTTCAACGGCAATATCTGCCAGCGGCTTGCCTTCGCAGAGCGCACGTTTGGCCATGGCCGAAACACGCGCATACCCCAGCTTTTTCAGGAAAACGGTCGAGACGCCAAACGATTGCGCGAGGTTGAGGTAACTGCGCGCCTCGTCCACCTCCAGTCCGGCGATGCAGCGCGCGGCAAAGCTATGGGCGGCGGCGGTAATCAACCCCATCTGCTCGAAGAGAGACAGGGCGATCAGCGGTTCGAAATGGTTGATCTCCATCTGGCCGGACTGCGCGGCGATGGCGATGGCGGCATCATGGCCATGAACGCGCATCCAGACCTGTTGAACCGTCATGGGGATCACCGGATTGACCTTGCCTGCCATGATGGATGAGCCGGGTTGCACAGGCGGCAATCGCACTTCGCCCAAACCCGACGCCCCGTCGCTGCCAAGGATCACCAGATCGGCGGCCAGCTTGGCCATGATGGCAGAAAGATTGCGAAGCTCTGCCGACAAGCGCAGAAACCCGTCTGCAGAATGCATTGCATCGAATGCGTCCTCCGCCAGACGGATTTCCATGCCGAACACCTCTGAAAGAGCGGGGGCAATGGCGCGGCGATAGCCCGGACATGCCCCAAGACCGGTCCCGATTGCGGTTCCGCCCATCGGGACCGTGCGCAGGGCATCAACCGCCGCCCGCACCGCCAACAACGCGCGCGACAGGGCGCTGGCGTGACCCGAGAAATACTGACCCCATGTCATCGGCTGCGCCGCCTGCATGCAGGTGCGTCCGGTGCGCAGCATGTCCCTCGTTTCGTCGGCTTTGACCCGCAGCGCCGAAATCAGGGTCTCTATTTCTCTGGTCAGAGACGGTTCGGTCAGCACACAGGCCAGCTTGACCGCTGTCGGCAGGGCGTCATTGGTGGACTGGCTACAATTGACATGATCGTTGGGATTGACCCGCGTATAGCATCCCGGCCCATCGCCGAGGATTTGCCCCGCACGGTTTGCGATCACCTCGTTGAAATTCATGTTGGTGGATGTGCCACCAGACCCCTCCAAAAGGGGCGTGGGAAAATGCTCGACGTGACCGCCAGCCACGATCTCGTCACAGGCGGTGATGATGGCGCTTGCCACATCTGGCACCAAAGCCCCCACCTCGCGATTGGCCATTGCAGCCGCGCGTTTGACCAGCGCCATGGCGCGCATGAAATCGGGATAGGCCGAGAGAGGCAGGCCCATGCCGGCAAAGTTTTCCACTCCGCGTGCGGTGTTGGACCCATAGAGCGTGCCATGAGGCAAGTGGACCTCGCCAAGGCTGTCGGATTCAGTGCGATACGTCATGAGCGCCTACAGGATTTGAGCAAGGAATTGCTGGGTGCGGGGGTCTTGAGCATTGTCAAAGAAGGTCGCGGGCGGGCCGGATTCGACGATCACCCCGCGATCCGTGAAGTAGATGCAATCCGCGATCTCGCGGGCAAAGCCCATTTCATGCGTAACGAGGATGCAGGTCATGCCATCC
>NZ_JAGPVV010000085.1 GCF_018066915.1 Roseovarius sp. | reverse complement strand
ACCTGCACAAGCTGCGGCGCGCAGGTGGAACTGGGCAGCGATACCCATGCCGCCGAATGTCCGTTCTGCGCCTCGCCGGTCGTGACCGACACCGGCACGCAACGCCATATCAAGCCGCGCGCGCTGCTGCCCTTCGCGCTGGACGAGGCCACCGCGCGCCGCGCCATGACCGATTGGCTGGGGCGGCTGTGGTTCGCGCCGAACGGATTGCAGGACTATGCCCGCAAGGGGCGGCAGATGCAGGGCATTTATGTGCCCTACTGGACCTTTGACGCCGACACCAAATCCACCTACCGGGGCGAGCGCGGCACGACTTATTACGTCACCCAAACCGTGATCCGCGATGGCAAGCGCGAGACCGTGCAGGTGCCGAAAATCCGCTGGACCCCGGCCTCGGGTCGGGTGGCGCGGTTCTTCGACGATGTGTTGATTCTGGCCTCCAATTCCCTGCCCAAGCGCTTTACCGAGGCGCTGGAACCATGGGATCTGGCGGCACTGGTCCCCTATAGCCCCGAATATCTCGCGGGGTTCCGCGCCGAGGGCTACAATCTCGAACTGGAACACGGATTTGTCGAGGCGCGCGGCCGGATGGATGCAATCATCGCCCGCGATGTGCGCTTTGACATCGGCGGCGACCATCAGCAAATCCACGAGATCGACACCGAGGTCAGCGACGTCACCTTCAAACACATCCTGCTGCCCGTCTGGCTCGCGGCCTATAAATACCGGGGCGAAACCTATCGCTTTGTGGTCAATGGCCGCACCGGACGGGTGCAGGGCGAGCGGCCGTGGTCGGCATGGAAGATCGCCTTTGCCGTTCTCATCGGCGCGCTGGTTGCCGGGGCGATTGGCTATGTCGTGGCTCTGGAACAGGGTGTGTTGTAGGGCACATCTGGCAGAAATCCGCCAAACGAGGCATGGATAAGCCGCAAAACTCCCCCTATGATCATCGGTCAAGGCCATGGGCCTGATGGATCATGGTCGGCAAGGACATCACGGAATGACGGACAATTTTGAAACTTTGCAGGGGCTCTTGCAGGCCCGACATTCCTGTCGCGCCTTTCGGCCCGACCCTGTACCCGAGGAAACAATCCGCCAAATCGTCCATGCCGCGGGCCGCGCGCCCTCTTGGTGCAATGCCCAACCCTGGCATGTGACCGTAACGCGCGGGGATGAAACCGCGCGGTTCCGCGACGCGCTGCTCTCGGCGGTGCAACAGGATCGCCCCGGCCCCGACCTGCCTTGGCCCGAAACCTATCCCGGCGCGCATGGCGCGCGGCGGCTGGAATGTGGCCTGCAACTCTACGAGGCGGCAGGCATTGCACGCAACGACCGCGCCGGGCGCGCCGAACAGTCGATGCAGAATTATCACCTCTTTGGCGCGCCCCACGTGGCGATCGTGCAATCCGAGGCAGCACTTGGCCCTTATGGTGCGATGGATACCGGCGGCTTTGTCACAGCCTTTCTGCTGGCGGCCACAGCCCTCGGCGTGGCGACCATCGCGCAGGCGTCCGTGGCCGCCTATGCGCCGATGATCCGCGCGCATTTCGACCTCCCCGAAAGCCGCCTGATCCTCTGCGCCATTTCCTTTGGCCTGCCGGATATGGACCACCCCGCCAACGGCTTTCGTACCAGCCGCGCAGACCTGTCCGAGATTTACGACCCGCGCGGCTGATCGCCGCTGTCACAGAGGTTTGCCATGCGCGCCCTATTGCAACGTGTCTCCGAGGCCTCTGTCACCGTCGATGGTGAAACCATCGGCCAATGCGGCACCGGCCTCTTGATCCTCGTCTGCGCCATGCACGGCGATACCGAGGCCGAGGCAGAGCGTCTGGCCGCAAAAATCGCCAAGCTGAGGATCTTCCCCGATGAGGCGGGCAAGATGAACCGCTCTCTCAGCGATATCAGCGGCAGCGCCCTCGTGATCAGCCAGTTCACCCTGGCCGCCGACACCTCACGCGGCAATCGCCCCGGCTTTTCCACCGCAGCAGAGCCCGAGACCGGGCGCCGGCTCTACGCGTATTTCGCTCAGCAGATGTCCGCTCTGGGGATTGCCACTGAAACCGGCCGGTTCGGGGCGGATATGAAAGTGTCCCTGATCAATGACGGGCCGGTGACGATCTGGATGGAGAGTTGACGGCGGGCGGATCACCGCACGCAGCCCCTACATCGTGTCCAGACAATGCCGCCGGAACGCCCGCTTGAGCAGGTCCAACTCCTCCCGCAAGAGCGCCATTTCGGCGCGGATGTCATAGCTCAGCACATCCCCCGCCAAGAGCGCGAAACTGTCCAGAACCTCGCCGCTCCGCCGATCCCGGATCACAAAGGTCTGCACCCCATCCGCGATCTTTTCCACCGGCACCGGCACCCGCACCACCCAGAGCTTTTCCTCGGGCTTGGCCGTCACCTCGACCCCCGCCACCGGCGCTTGCTGATGCGTGACCTCGATCTCGGGCGCGGCCTCGGCCTCGCCCGCCCGTGTCAGCACCCCCTCCCAGACCCCTTCAAAGAGCCGCGTCTTGGTCAATGTCCACTCGTTCATCCCCACCCCCTACAGCGCCGCGCGCGGCCGACGACTGAACGTCACATCCCGCAACACAAGCTGGCTCATCTGCGGATTCTCGAAAATCAGGTCGATCCACGCCCGCTCCACCCGCTTTTCATTCAGGTTGGAATAGGCTAGATCGAACTCGACCATGATTTCTTCCGAATTCAGCGGCAATTCCCGCACGATCTGTTCGGTATTCGGCCCGTGCTTGATGTTGAGCCGGGCAAAGATTTCCAGCGGTTTTTCCAATTCCACAATCGTATCCATCCGCAAGAGATGCCGCTTGGTCAGCCCGTTCACTGCCTGCTGCGGGAAATCCAGCACCACCGACAGAAACGATCCGTCAAAGGCAAACACATCCATCCGCAACCCATATGGCGCCAGATCCGCCTCGCGGCTGTTGCGCAACTGGCGCAAACACAGCTCCGAGCGCGCGCAATCGTGAAACAACGTCACCTCGCGCCCCAGCATCGACTTGGACCGGACCGAGGCCATGCCGGGCACCGGCAAAGGCTCGCGCCACAACTCCGGCCGCCACGCCCAATCGGTGCCATGCGGGCGGGAAAACGAATTCGACCCGATCATCGGCAACGCCAGCCGGTTATCGGCAATCGAGATCACCTCGTTGAGCGAATACATCAGCTTGCGCGCCCGCGCCCGCGCGCGCCGCAACTCTGCCAACCCCATCATCGGGGCATTGCGCGCAGTCTGCCGCCATTTGCGCAGGCTGTGGCGATGCGTCAACACGTCCAGTAATTTCATGCAGAGCGCACCCTTGCCAATCTTCGCACGCGCGGCCGTGCCGGAATGCTACGTCCCAAATCCTTGCATAGCATTAATTCAAAAGAGGAAACAATCCATCCCAAAGATCAGGAGGCCGGGCTTGCCGCCCGGATCGCCCGCGCCAAGGCTTGCAAGAGCGCCTGCCCCTCGGACCCCGACACGCCCTGCCCTGCAGGTCCGTAAACCGCCAGTCCGACCAGATGCCCGTTGATCACCAGTCCGGCGCGCCAATGCACCGGGTCGCCCCCCGGCAACGCGGCATCACCGCCCTGCATCACCTGCACCACCGCCAGACCGTCCTTTTCAGGTGCTACCCGCACCTTCGCGGGGGCCAGCGCCCGCGCCATGGCCTGCGCATCCGGGGCCTGCGCCGAGGCCGCGCGCGGCAGAACCGAGACGGTCATCACCGCCGGATCGGCATAAACGCCCCCCGTCTGACCAAGGCTCGCACAACTGGCCAACAGGGCAAAACTGCCCGACGCCCCGCGCCGCACACTGGCCGCGTCCACGCAATAGCCACGCGGTCCCGTGACCACCACCGCACCTT
>NZ_JAGPVV010000083.1 GCF_018066915.1 Roseovarius sp. | reverse complement strand
ACCCATCTGCACCATGTCGAGCGCCCGCTTGATCTTTGCTTCGCGATCAGCCTTGCCCATTTTCCGAACTTCCAGCGGGAAGCTCAGGTTTTCGGCAATCGTCATATGCGGAAACAGCGCGTAATTCTGGAAAACCATGCCGATGCCGCGCTTGTGCGGCGGAATGTTGTTGATGCTCACACCGTCGAGCTTGATCTCGCCGTGGGTCGCTGTCTCGAACCCTGCAAGCATCATCAGACAGGTTGTCTTGCCAGAGCCCGACGGCCCCAGCATCGTCAGAAATTCGCCCTTGGGCAAGGTCAGGTTCAGATCCTTGACGACCAGTGTTTCGCCGTCATAGCTCTTCTGGACACGTTCAAACGCAACGAACGCATCGTTGTTCCCGGTATCTGCCAAGTTCGGCTCCCTATTGTATTCATCGCAAGCGTTTGCCTCGCGTTCGCAAGAAACTAAAACAACAAGACCCCTCACATGCAAGCGGATTGCGGCACTTTTTTCCCGAAACCGACCTGCGCAGGTCAAAACGCCTGCAAGTCAAGCAAGATAAGTCAATTTTCCTGCAAATGGCCGAGGCACGCTCCGCTTTAGCGCGAGCCTCGGCGGTGTTTTCAACGGAAAATCACCTATCCCAGCACGGATTGCACGGCTTTTGTGGTTTTGTGAATCACCTCATCCGCCTCGGATTTGGTCAGGCAGAAGGGCGGTGCAAAGCCCAGAATGTCCCCCTGCGGCATGGCCCGCGCGATCACACCCGTGGCCGCCAGCGCGGCGGAAATCTGCGGCCCCACCTTGTCGGCCGCGTCAAAGAATGTCCGGCTGTCGCGGTCCTTGACGAATTCCACGGCACAGAGCATCCCCTCGCCACGCACCTCGCCCACATGCGCATGCGCGCCCAGCGCCTCGGCCATGCCACGATTAAGATAGCCGCCCACTTCGCGGTTATTGGCGATCAGGTTCAGATCATCGAGCAGCTTGAGGTTGGCCACCCCCGCCGCAGCCCCGATGGGATGCGCCGAATAGGTCCAGCCATGGCCAATGGGGCCATTCTCATCCGTGCCCTGCTCCAGCACCTTCCACATCCGGTCGCTGACGATGCTGCCCGACAGTGGCGCATAGGCGCTCGTCAGTCCCTTGGCGATGGTGATGAGATCCGGTTTCAACCCGTAATGCTCGGACCCGAACATTGTCCCCAACCGGCCAAAGCCCGTCACCACCTCATCCGCCACCAGCAGGATGTCGTGCTTGGTCAACACCTCTTGAATGGCGGCCCAATAGCCAGCGGGCGGCGGCACGATGCCCCCGGTGCCTAGCACCGGCTCGCCGATAAAGGCAGCGATGGTGTCGGCCCCCTCACGCGCGATCAGCGCTTCCAGTTCCGCAATGCAATGCGCGACGAATTGATCCTCGGTCTGATCCAGATTGGCGCGGCGGAAATAATAGGGCGCCTCAGTATGGACCACCTGCGCCAGCGGCAGGTCGAATTTCTTGTGAAACAGCTCCAACCCGGTGAGCGAGCCGGTCACGAGACCAGAGCCGTGATAGCCGCGCCAACGGCTGATGATCTTCTTCTTTTCAGGCCGTCCAAGGATGTTGTTGTAATACCAGATCAGCTTGACGTTGGTCTCGTTGGCATCAGAGCCGGAAAGACCGAAATAGACCTTGGACATATGCGCCGGGGCGCGGTCCATGATCATCTTGGCAAGGGTGATCGACGCTTCGGTGCCGTGACCCACATAGGCGTGATAATAGGCCAGTTCCCGCGCCTGTGCCGCAATCGCCTCGGCAATCTCTTGGCGGCCATAGCCCACGTTGACGCAGTAAAGCCCGGCAAAGGCATCGAGCAGGCGATTGCCGTCCCGATCCTCGATATGACAGCCGCTGCCGCTCTTGATCACCCGGTTGGGTGCCTCACCGCGTGCGAACTGCGCAAGATGCGTGGAGGGGTGAAAGAAATTCTCGCGATCCCATTGATCGAGTTGGTCGTTGCGCAGCATCGTGTTTCCTCTCTTCGGGGGCACACCCCCAGCTTCATCGTTCCAAAAATACTCGAATCCCGACCGTCACGCCCAATCGCGGCAGACGTATTTGATTTCCATGAATTCCTCCATGCCGCGCCGCGCTCCTTCGCGGCCCAGCCCCGATTGCTTGACCCCGCCAAAGGGGATCGGCGCGCCCGTGACCTTGGTCCGGTTCACTGCCACCATGCCGAATTGCAGCGCCCGCGTCATCCGGTAGATGCGGCGCGGATCGTGGCAATGGAGATAGGCGATAAGACCATATTCCGTGGCATTGGCACGGGCCACCACCTCGTCCTCGGTGTCAAAGGGCGTGATCGCCGCCACCGGGCCAAAGGTCTCATCGCGCATGATTGCGGCGGCGTCGGGCACATCCGTCAGAACCGTGGGTTGATAAAAGAGCGGCCCCAGCGCATCGCGCTTGCCACCGCAGGCGAGCGTCGCACCGTGGGCCAGCGCATCGGCCACATGCTCTTCCTGCTTGCTGACCGCGTTCTCGTTCATCAAAGGGCCGATGTCGGGATCGTCCATGCAACGCCCAAGCGTGAGTGTCCGTACCGCGTCGGTAAAGCGTCGGCAAAACGCGTCATAGATCGGGCGCTCGACGTAAATCCGGTTGGCCCCCAGACAATCCTGCCCTGAGGTGGCAAACTTGGCCTTGATGGACTCGGCCACCGCTGTTTCCAGATCGGCATTCTTGAACACGATCACCGGTGCGTGGCCGCCCAGTTCCAGCACCAGTTTCTTGACCGTCCCGGCGCATTGGCGATAGAGCAACTGCCCGATATTGGTCGACCCGGTAAAGCTGAGGACGCGCACGCGGGCGTCTTGCGTCCACGGCTCCACAACCGTCGCAGCGCGGCCTGTGACCACGTTGAACACACCCGCCGGGATGCCCGCGCGCTCGGCCAGTTCGGCCAAGGCCAGTGCCGAATAGGGTGTCTCGGCGCTTGGATGTGCGACCACGGTGCAGCCTGCCGCCATCGCCGCCGCAGCCTTGCGCGTGAGCATGGCAGAGGGAAAATTCCACGGCGTGATGAGCGCGGCCACGCCCACCGGCTCGAGCCACAATTCGACCTCGGCATCGGGCAGGTGGCTTGTGACCCCT
>NZ_JAGPVV010000079.1 GCF_018066915.1 Roseovarius sp. | reverse complement strand
CCCTGCACGCTGGCAATCAGTTCCATGCGCTTGTCCTCGGGGATCGCCACCGCCGCACCGCCGCCCTTCATCACCGCATTGCCGACGCGCTGATCCACCCAATCCTCATACCGGGGCTTCAGCCATTCTTCGGTTTCCTTGGCGGCAGCCATCACGGCGGCCTGTTCGTCAGCGGTCATGCCGTCGAACTTTTCCTTGTTCATCATGTATTGAATGTTGCCGTAAAAGAGGCTGGCCTTGACCATATAGGGCATCACATCCCAGAGCTTCCAACTCGAATAGGTGGCGACGCCCATGTTGATCCCGTCAACCACGCCGCGCTCGGCCGATTGAAACACCTCCTTGGGGGCGACAAAGACCGGCGCGCCGCCCCATGTCTCGATCATCAGGCTGACGAGCGGCCCGATCGAGCGGACCTGCTTGCCCGCAAGATTGCCCAGATCGTCAATCGCTTCTTCGAACCACCATTCCTGATCGTAGGAATAGTTCGAGTTGAACACCGGCACGAGGTTGATCGCCGCCGCCTCATCACGCACGATGTCGGCATAGGCGGCATCCATCTCGACCTGACCCTCGAGGTCAATCGCCACCGGATAGAGCGAGGTCACGCGGTAGCAGGGCAGGCGCTCGTCGGCGGGCATCCAGCTCATGTCCGACACACCGCCCTGCACCGCGTCCACACCTTCGGACCAGCCATGCAGCGTGGAGGACGGGAAAATCTCGACCTTGACGCTGCCGCCGGTTTTCTCCGCCACCAACTCTGCGAAATGCACGAACCCGTCATAGCGGATATCGGCCTCGTTCACATAGGTGGACAGGCGGATCGTGGTCTCGGCCATGGCGGGCACAGCCACCGTGAGCCCAAGCGCTGTGGTGGCAATCAGTCCTTTCAACGACGTTTTCATCTCTCTCTCCTTGTTGGGGCGTGGCGAGACCGTTCATGCGGCCTTCGTCCTTGGTGATTCATGGGATGCTAGGACAGACCCGGACGAGTCGGCCAATTCAAACATCTCATCAAACTATTCCGATCTTGCATGGTTTCACTGACTGGCGCAGTCTGAGCGTAAAGAGGGGGCGGCGATGGACATCAACTGGCTGCGGGATTTCGTCTGTCTAGGGCGCACATTGAATTTCACCCGCGCAGCGGAAGAGCGCAACATCACGCAATCCGCCTTTAGCCGCCGCATCAAATCGCTCGAGGCGTGGATCGGCGTGCCGCTGATCGACCGCGCCAGCTATCCTGTGCAACTCTCCGAGGCGGGGCGGCAATTCCTGCCCGTGGCGCAACAGACGGTGGCGGACCTCACCGATACCCGTCAGGCGATCCGCGAACGCGCGCGCGGCCATGCCAGCTTTCAACGCTTTGCCGCTCTGCACGCCATTTCGGTCAACTTCCTGCAACCGCGCATGGCGGCATTGGAACGCGAGTATCCCGAGATGCGCACGCGCGTCATCTCGGACAGCCTCAGCGCCTGTTGCCAGTTGCTCAGCGAAGGGGGCTGCGAATTCCTGCTCTATTATCGGCATCAGGACGTGGCCCCGATCCTCGACGAGACCCGGTTCAAGCGCAAGGATATCTGCGAAGAACGCCTGATCCCCGTGGCCCAGCACGAGGCCGCCGCCCGCCATGGCTGGTCCCTGCCGCCGCGCGCAGGGCAAGAGGTGCCCTATCTCAGCTATGATCCCAACACCTTTCTCGGCACGGTGGTGGATCAGACCATCGGCAATCGCCGCCCCGCACTCGATCTGCGCTACATGGATGCGCTGGCCGAAGCGCTCAAGCGGCGCACGCTGGCCGGGGCGGGGCTTGCGTGGCTGCCGGAATTTTCCATCCGTCAGGAGCTGGCCGACGGCACGCTGGTCCGGCTTGGCGGGCGCGACTGGACTGCGACGATGACGATCTCGCTCTTTTGCTCACCCGAGCGGCTGGATGATCTGGGCCGCACGATCTGGGATCAGTTCTGAGCGCCGCTCACGCAGGCGCGACCAATATCGCCCGGAAATCGTTAACATTGGTCAGGGTCGGCCCTGTCACCACTTGCCCGCCAATCGCCCCAAAGAACCCATGCGCATCGTTGATCGCCAAGGCGTGCTCAGGATCAACTCCGGCGGCCTTGGCCTGCGCCAGCGTATCCGGCCCGATCACCGCCCCTGCCACCTCTGCTGCGCCATCGACGCCATCTGTGTCACAGGCCAGCGCGTGAATACCGCCCGCGCCCTTGAGGGCCAGCGCCAAGGCCAGCGCGTATTCGGCATTGGGCCCGCCCACGCCATCGCCGCGCCGTGTCACCGTCAACTCGCCACCCGAGAGCAGCAACACAGGTGCCGCCCCCGGTGCCAGCCCCGCCTGAACCTCACGCGCCAGCGCGGCATGATCGCGCGCCACATCGCGCGCCTCGCCCTCCAGCGCATCGCCAAGGATCTGCACCGTCAGCCCTTTGGCCCGCGCCACCTCTGCCGCCGCCTCCAGCGATTGCACAGGGGCGGCATAGATCACATTTTCAACCCGGCTTAGCCGCACATCCTCCGGCGCCACAACGCCGCTCTGCCCAGATAGCACCGCCTGCGCCGAGCCGGGCAATTCAATCCCGTAGCGCGCCACGATCCCGAGCGCCTCTGCCGTCGTGCTGGCCTCGCCCACCGTTGGCCCTGATCCGATCATCCCCGGATCATCCCCCGGCACATCGGAAATCAGCA
>NZ_JAGPVV010000077.1 GCF_018066915.1 Roseovarius sp. | reverse complement strand
GGATTGTGGCGGTGTCTGAGGCTGATCGCCAGAGAGGCGAGGA
Organism: Roseovarius sp.; assembly: GCF_018066915.1. GTDB lineage: Bacteria > Pseudomonadota > Alphaproteobacteria > Rhodobacterales > Rhodobacteraceae > Roseovarius. The sequence continues at coordinate 4,666 of NZ_JAGPVV010000077.1, read as the reverse complement.
TGCAGGCGGTAAAGAGATAGAGGCCCCAGGCCACTTCGAGCCGAGCGAGGCCCACGCCTTTGACCACGATGATATAGAGCGCGATGAGGAAAATATCGGCCATGGCGAGTTTGCCCAAGAGGTGCAGCGCGGGCAGGGCGCGGGGGGAGAGAAGACCGAAATCGAGAAGGGCCAAGCCGATGGTCTTGAGATAGGGGGCGAAGAGGGCAAAGACCGTGACCAGAAGGGCCAAGTAGACATCGCTCTGCCAGAGCGCTTGCAGGCCCGAGATGACGGAGATTTCCGAGAGGCCAAAGAGCGGCAGGTCAATCCCTGCGCGCAAGAGTGGCGCGAACCACGCGAGGGGGAAGAGGAGAAGGAGAGAGAGGTTGGCGTATTTGAGCATCAAATCTATCTACTCGCCCTCCGCCGGACGTTTCAGGTAATTCAAATACGGAGACGCCGTTTTATTGAACGAGATCTCGTAGGTCAGCATAAGACAGCGCCGACGATAGCGGACATAACAAGCAGGTCACCGAGCATAGGTCTTTTGCCCCAAACACATTTTACCCAGTCGTAGAGCGTGCCCACAAAGAGTAACACAGAGAGCAACGCCGCAAACTGATAGGAGTGAAGCTTTGGTAGAAGGCCCGTCAATTGCAATCCGCTCCAGATCGTCCAGAGCGCGGCAAAAATCATACCTAAGACAGCGTGTTTGGAGTCACGAGAGCGGTGCCAATGCTGCCAGAGTGCAAAGCCAGCAAGAACGGGAATCGCCAAGATCAGCCACGCGAAGATCCTAATTCCCAGACCAATTTCGGGCTGAAGGATCGAATAGGAAAGCTCTGCCGCTTGGTTCATATTTCACCGCACTGCCTCGATTGGTCCCTCGGCCCTGCCGTGGATGAACTGGTCGAGATAGGGATCGCCGGAGTGGTCCATCTCGGACACGGGGCCGGTCCATTTGATCACGCCGTCATGCAGCATGGCGACATTGTCGGCGATGGCGCGCACGGATGTCATATCGTGGGTGATGGTCATGGCGGTGGCGCCCATTTCGGTGACGATTTCGCGGATCAGGTCGTTGATCACGCCGGCCATGATGGGATCAAGGCCGGTCGTGGGCTCGTCAAAGAAGATGATCTCGGGTTCGGCGGCGATGGCACGGGCGAGGCCTACACGCTTTTGCATGCCGCCCGAAAGCTCGGCGGGGAATTTATCGGCGACATCGGGTTTGAGGCCGACACGGCGCAGTTTCTCGATGGCGATCTCGCGGGCCTCGGACAGAGGCCGCTTGAGCGAGCCGCGCAAGAGGCGGAAGGCGACGTTTTGCCAGACCGGGAGCGAGTCAAAGAGCGCGCCGCCCTGAAAGAGCATGCCGAAGCGGGCGAGAAAGGCGTCGCGGTCGCCGCGTGTTACGTCCTGCCCATCCAGGGTGATGGTGCCGCTGTCGGGGCGGACAAGGCCAAGGATACATTTCAGCGCCACGGATTTGCCGGTGCCCGAACCGCCGATGATCACCAGAGAGGTGGCCGAGGGAATGGTCAGGTTCACGCCGCGCAGGACACGGTTGGAGCCGAAGGCTTTGTGGACGTTGTGAAGCTCAATCATTCTTTATCTCATAGTCTTCAGCCTGAGGACGACGAGGCCATGCTACCAATGCCGTTTCGGAGAGAAAATCAGCAGTGACGTCAGAAGATTTAAGGATGGTGTCACCATTTAAAGAGATAATGTAACTGGACCGATGCCAGTATCGCTTATTCTTTGCCATCGGGTTTAAGGAATGAAGGCCAAACCATCGGTCGAAATTGGTTTCGCGGGATGTCGAAACAAGCGTACATGTCTCATCCTTACAAACGAAACCTTGATCGCTCAGGACGGCAAAGGCCTGCAGGCGCGTCTGACCATTCAGGAGATTGAAAGTTGTCAGTTCAAGCGTCGCATCAACGCCAACTTCGCCATCTGTGCGACAGGAATTAAATTCATGGACCAGTGTGCCGGTTTTTCCCAGCAGATGGGGTAGGCCGCAAGCTGCATGCAGAGGTGTTGCGACCGTAAGGGCGGAGATCAGAAAGCCCAGTTTCATGACGCGAAAAACAGTTCTGTCAGGAGGTAGTTGGAGGCGAGGATAAGCACGCTGGCCGCCACCACCGCGGATTTGGTGGCGCGCCCCACGCCCTGCGCGCCGCGGCCCGAGTTCATGCCATAGTAGCAGCCCATCAACGCCACGATAAAGCCGAATGCCGCGCCCTTGATGAGGCCCGAGACCACATCCCAGGTTTCCAGAAAATCAATCGTGTTGTGCAGATAGGTGGCGGCCCCGAAATCAAGCCGCCCGATACCCACGAGAAACCCGCCCATGATGCCAAGCACATCGCCCACGCCCACGAGGACCGGCACGGCCAGCGTCGCCGCCAGCACGCGGGGCAGGGTGAGGTATTTCATCGGGTTGGTGGAGAGGGTGGTGAGCGCGTCGATCTGCTCTGTCACCTTCATCGTGCCGATTTCGGCGGCGATGGAGGAGGCCACGCGCGCGGCGACCATGAGGCCGCCCAGCACGGGACCAAGCTCGCGGGTGAGACCGATGGCGACAATCGAGGGCACCACGGTTTCGGCATTGAAGCGCGCGCCGCCTGCGTAAATCTGAAGCGCCAGAGCGCCGCCCGTAAAGAGCGCCGTCATGCCGACGACGGGCAGCGACAGCCAGCCGATCTGCACCAGCGCATGCAGGAATTCGCGCCAGTAGAAGGGGGGGCGCGCCAGATGGCTGAGCGTGTCGCTGGCAAAGAGCGTGATCCGCCCCATGGACGCCAGACCCGCCAGCACAGTGCGGCCAATCGAGGCCAGAAAACCAAGGATCAAATTCATCCGCCGATATAGCGCCGCGTATAGCGCGCCCCCAATGAGGTCAGGATTTCGTAGCCGATGGTATCGGCGTTATCGGCCAGCGTGTCGATGCTCTGATGCGGCCCCAAGAGTTGCAGGCTGGCGGGATCGTGGCCGAGGTCGGTGATGTCGACGCAGATCAGGTCCATCGAGATGCGGCCTGCGATGGGGCAGGGGGTGTCACCCGCCCAAAGTCTGGTCTTTGGCCCCATGGCGCGCAGGATGCCATCGGCATAGCCTGCCGCAACGGTGGCAATGCGGGTGTCACGGGGGGCGGTGAAGCTGTTGGCATAGCCCACGGTTTCACCCGGCACGAGATCGCGGCATTGGATCACGGGAATATCGAGAGTAACAACCGGGTGTGCCCCCTCAAACGGGCGTCCGCCATAGACGCCGATGCCGGGGCGGGCGAGGTCAAAGTGATAGGCCGGATCGAGCAGGATGCCGCCGGTATTGGCAAAGCTGCGCGGCACGTCGAGACCGTCGGTCATGTCGCGGAACGTGGCAAGCTGTTGCGGATTCATGGCGTGATCGGGTTCATCGGCGCAGGCGAGGTGCGACATGATCAGCGCCGGGTTCTGGGCGAGTGCAATCTGGCGCAGCGCGGCCCATTCGGCGGGTTCCATCCCCAGACGGTTCATGCCGCTGTCAAGCTGGATGCCAAAGGGATGGCCCGGCAGCGCCTCGACGTGGCGGATCATCTGTTCGAGCGAATTGATCATCGGAATGAGCGCGTGATCGCGGATCATCTCGGCATCCCCCGGCATGTGACCGGAAAACACATAGATTGCGGGGACTGCGCCCAGAATGTCGCGGATCGCCACGCCTTCTTCAGCCACAGCGACAAAGAAATGCCGTGCGCCCGCGCGGGCAAGGGCCGGGGCCACGCGGGCGGCCCCAAGACCGTACGCGTCAGCCTTGACCACGGCGGCGGTATCGCCGGTGCAGAGCGCATCCAACGCGCGCCAGTTGGCCACGATGGCGTCAAGGTCGATGGTCAGGGTTGCGGTGCTCATGGGGCGGGTTTTGACAGGCTGGGCGGGGGCGTCAAGGGGAAAGGCATGCGCACCTCCGGAACACAGAGCCCATCCCCCGCGCCCCGATGGGTTGCAGGCGAAAACACGCTTGGGGGAGGGGGTGCGCTGCGGATCAGAACCAGCTCTGAACGCCGCGTGCCGCCCCCGATATATCCCGTCCCACACCATCGACAGTGGCGCAACCGGCCAGCATCGCGATTAAGGAGAGCGCAATCAGTTTTCGCATGGGTTTGCCTGTCATTTGCCTGTGTCTGCTGCGATTTTTATTATTATTCTTGGAACCACCATACCTCGGGGAGAAAGCCAATGCCATCCCCATAGATCGGCAAGCGGTCCACTGGGTATTTCAACTGTGACTTATGCGCAATACGACCCACGCTGTATTGATGGATCGGGATTACGTAACGCCCGGCGGTCAGCACCCGGTCGAGCGCGCGGGTGGCGGCGACAAACTCGGCCCGGTCGCGGGCGGTCAGCATGGCGCGGATCATCGCCTCGGCGGCGGGGGATTTCATGCCCATCAGATTGCGGCTGCCGGGTTGGTCGGCATACTCCGCCCCCCAATAGAAGGTCTGTTCATTGCCGGGGCTGAGCGAGAGCGAGCGGCGCATCATGGTGAGGTCGAAATCGAAATTCGCCTCGCGTTCGGCATATTGCGCCTTGTCGGTCATTTCGACCTTGAGGGTGATGCCAAGGCGCTCAAGCGCGCGGGCATAGATATCCATCATGGCGCTGGCCTGCGCCATGAGGCCGTCCTGTTGCAA
>NZ_JAGPVV010000156.1 GCF_018066915.1 Roseovarius sp. | reverse complement strand
TCTTTGCGGGGCATCCGGACCCCGACGGCCCGCGCATGGTGATGGGGCTGGGCACGGGCAGTAATATCGCTGTGGTGCATCGGGTTGGCGCTGATCTCTTGGTGCCTCCTGCCGAGGCCGGTCATTCTGGCCTGCCGTATCTGGGCGATGCGGCTAACGCGGTGATTTCGGTCTTGGGCACAGAGGTACCGCATCGGCCCTATGAGGCGCTCTTGTCCGGATCTGGCCTCATGCGTCTGCACCGTCTGCGGTGCGGCGTGGCCCTCACCGCGCCAGAAATCCTTGGGCAGGCGGCACAGGGGGAGGTGGAGTGCAGCGAGACCCTCACCCTCTTTCTTGAAATTCTGGGCGCTGTCATGGGCAATCTGGCGCTCACCCATATGGCAACCGGGGGCGTGTTCCTGATCGGCGGGTTGGCGCGTGCGATGGCGTTGATGCTCAATTCGCCTGAGTTTCGGGGGAATTTCACCGCCAAAGGCCCTTATCGGCCCATCATGGACGAGATGCCGATCCATCTGATCACCGATGACGCCGCCGCGCTCCTTGGTTGCGCGCGCTGTCTGCGACAGAGGTTGAAATAATGGTCATTGAAGTGTATATTCCAATGCACATTCAAAGGATCATCCCATGAAGCGCCTCTTGACCAATCAGATCTGCACCATGACCGAATTGCGCGAACCGCAAAAGGTTCTCGACGCGGCAGGCGGCAAGCCGGTGGCGATCATGAAGAACTCCAAATGCATCGGCTATCTCGTGCCCGAAGAAGCCACGCTGCAACAAGAGCCGCGCTATGCGACGATGGACGAGGTGATGGCCGCATTCGATGCAACCCACGCACAGGCACAGCCTGTGCTCGACTATCTCAAGGACAAATGAGCTATTTGCTTTTGAGTGTCGAGCAGATCGAGACACTCCATGATCTTGTCCTGAACCCCGGAGAATTGCCGGGCAAGGCATTGAATAAATCGCTGGAAGGAGCCTTGGCGCGGGTCGATAACCGCTTGGTTTACGGCATGATCGAGGATGTGTTCGACCTTGCTGCCGCCTATGCCGAGGCTATTGCACAGGGACATTGCTTCAATGACGCGAACAAGCGCACGGCCTACCGGGCGATGATTGTGTGTTTGCGGCTGAACGGCGTGACATTGACGCATGACACCGAAGACGTAGGCCAGCGGATCATCCGCCTTTCGCAACGCCTGAGCGATGCCGGGGAAATGGCCGATTGGTTGCGGGCGCAGGCAGGCGCGTAGGCCGCAGCCACTTCCCCCGCCCGGCCCGCTCTGTCATACTGTTGCCCAACCCAAAAAACATAAAAGAGCAGCGGCATGAACGACCTTCTCTCGCCCACCCCGAAATCTGACTATGACGCCTCGTCCATTCAGGTGCTCGAGGATATGGAGCATGTCCGCCTGCGCCCCGGCATGTATATCGGCGGCAAGGATGATCGCGCGCTGCATCATATGGTGGCCGAGATCATCGACAATTCGATGGATGAGGCCGTGGCGGGCCATGCCACGTGGATCGAGGTGGAATTGCACGCCAATGGCCATGTCAGCGTGCGCGACAATGGGCGGGGCATCCCGGTCGATCCGCACCCCAAGGACCCCAAGAAATCGGCGCTCGAGATCATCTTTTGCACGCTGAACGCGGGCGGCAAATTCTCAGGCGACAGCTATCAGACCTCGGGGGGCCTGCATGGCGTGGGTTCTTCGGTCGTCAATGCCCTGTCGGATCATCTGCGGGTCGAGGTGGCGCGCAACCGCGAGCTTTACATGATGGAGTTTTCGCGCGGCATGCCGCAGGCGCCGCTCGCCCGGATTGGGGCGGCCCCCAACCGGCGCGGCACCTCTGTCACCTTTCATCCCGACCCTGAAATCTTTGGCTCTCTCACGCTCAAACCGGCGCGGCTGTTCAAGATGGCCCGCTCCAAGGCCTATCTCTTTTCCGGCGTCGAAATCCGCTGGAAGACCGAGATTGCCGATGGCGAGACACCGCAAGAGGCGACGTTCAAGTTCCCCGGTGGCCTTGCCGATTATCTGGGCGAGGCGCTGGGCGGGGCCACCACCTATGCCGAGCGCCCCTTTGCCGGCACTGTCGATTTCCGCGACAAATACAACGTGCCGGGCAAGGTGGAATGGGCGATCAACTGGACGCCCGCGCGCGACGGGTTCATCCAATCCTATTGCAACACCGTGCCCACGCCCGAGGGTGGCACGCATGAAGCCGGGTTCTGGGCGGCGATCCTCAAGGGGATCAAGGCCTATGGCGAGCTCAGCAACAACCGCAAGGCGGCGCAGATCACCCGCGAAGACCTGTTGGCGGGCGGCTGTGCGCTGGTGTCGTGCTTTATTCGAGAGCCGGAATTCGTGGGCCAGACCAAGGACCGTCTTGCCACCACCGACGCCGCGCGCATGGTCGAAGGGGCGGTGCGCGACCATTTCGACAACTGGCTGGCGGCGGATACCAAATCCGCAGGCTCAATCCTTGATTTCCTCGTCCTGCGCGCCGAGGAACGGCTGCGGCGGCGGCAAGAGAAAGAGACGCAGCGCAAGACCGCGACAAAGAAGCTGCGCCTGCCCGGCAAGCTGGTGGATTGCTCTTCCAGCACCCGCGACGGCACAGAGCTATTCATCGTCGAGGGCGATAGCGCGGGCGGCTCGGCCAAGATGGCGCGGGATCGCAAGAACCAAGCGCTCTTGCCCCTGCGCGGCAAGATCCTGAACGTGCTGGGCGCAGCCTCGTCCAAGCTGGGCAGCAACCAAGAGATCAACGATCTGACACAGGCCCTTGGCGTGAGCCTTGGGAGCAAGTTCAACCTCGATGATCTGCGTTATGACGAGATCATCATCATGACCGACGCAGATGTCGATGGCGCGCATATCGCGGCGCTGTTGATGACGTTCTTTTTCACGCAAATGCGCCCGATGATCGACGCAGGCCATCTCTATCTGGCCTGCCCACCGCTCTACCGGCTGACCCAAGGGTCAAAACGGGTCTATTGCCTCGATGAGGCCGAGCGTGATCTGTGGCTGGAAAAGGGGCTGGGGGGCAAAGGCAAGATCGACGTCAGCCGCTTCAAGGG
>NZ_JAGPVV010000056.1 GCF_018066915.1 Roseovarius sp. | reverse complement strand
CAAGGTCGAGATCGACGTGCTCGCCAAGACCTTGCCGCGTGTCTCGGACGTGCTCTTGCGGCATGTGCGCGACATGGATGCCGATATGGTCGTGATGGGAGCCTACGGCCACTCGCGCTTTCGCGAAGCCATCTTCGGCGGGGCCACCCGCTATATGCTGGAACAGGCCAGCGTGCCGGTCTTCATGGCGCATTGAGAGTATCTAAAAATCGGGTGGATTGGGGGCCAACCCCCAAACCCCCGAGGTCTTTATCGCCAGAGGAAACCACAGGACATGGCGGACACCCTCAGATCAGCATCCCGCCATCGCTGTCATCCCCCGCCTCTTCCAGCAGGCGGTTGAAATCCGGCACGGTGACGCGGCGCTTGCCCTCAAGCTCGATCACCCCGTCCTTTTTCAGCGCCGACACCTGACGGCTTACTGTTTCAAGCGTCAGGCCGAGGTAATCCGCCATCGCCTCTCGCGTCAGCGGCAGATCAAACACCAGAGGCCCGCGTGTGCCGTTCTTGTTGAGTGTGGCATCGCGCCGCGCGATGATCGCCATCAGCGAGGCGATTTTCTCGCGTGCCGTCTTGCGGCCTAGAACCAGCATCCATTCCCTTGCGGCATCCAGCTCGTCCAGCGTCATTTCCAGCAGACGTTGCGCAATATGCGGTGTGCGCGCCATCATCTCTTCAAACGGTTTCTTGCGGAAACAGCACATCACGATATCCGTGACCGCCACCACGTCATAGGCGGCGCTGTCACGCCCCGGACGACCCACGAAATCGCTGGGCAAGAGCAGCCCCACCATCTGCGTGCGTCCGTCCTCCATCGTTTGCGTCAGCGTGGCAATCCCCGACACGACCGAGCCCACGAAATCCATCGGATCACCGGACCAGATCAGGGTCTGACCCGATTCGTAGCTGCGGTAGTATTTGATCTGATCGAGCAACTCCAACTCATCCGATTCGCAGCGCGCGCAAACGGCACGGTGTCGGATCGGACACTCCCCGCACTCATGGGGTATCATCGAGGCTTTCTCTTTGAGCATGGTGCCTTCACTTTTGTCGGAGATCCGGGGGCGATTGATTTAAATCAATGCAGGAACATCTGATTTTTATGATCGTATGCCTATGGACACAAAAACTCAACTAGGCAAACTTGGTCTCTTCGACGCCAAAGTGCCGCGCTACACCAGCTACCCGACCGCGCCCCACTTCAACCGAGAGGTGGGACAAGATCACTTTACCAGTTGGATCAACGCGATACCAGAAGGCGCAGAGATTTCTCTCTATGTGCATGTGCCGTTCTGTCGGCGCCTCTGCTGGTTCTGCGCCTGCCGAACCCAAGGCACCCAGACCGATGCGCCCGTCGCCGCCTATCTCGAGACGCTCAAGACCGAGATCGCGATGCTGGGTCAGCACCTGCCGCGCGGTGTGCGCCTGTCGCGCCTGCATTGGGGGGGCGGCACGCCCACCCTGCTCTCGCCCGGCATGATGAGCGAATTGGCCGGTGCCATCCGTGACATTGCCCCCTTTACTGACAGCACCGAATTCTCGGTCGAGATCGACCCGAATGAAATCGACGCCGCGCGCCTCGATGCGCTGGCCGGTGCAGGCATGAACCGCGCCTCGATTGGCGTGCAGGATTTCGACGAGCAAATCCAAAAGAGCATCGGCCGGATGCAGGGCTATGACATCACCCGCCACGCGGTTGACGAAATCCGCGCCCGTGGGGTCAAGAGCCTCAATGCCGATATCCTCTATGGCCTGCCGCATCAGAACCGCGCGCGCATCACCGAGAGCGTGCAGAAACTTCTCTCGCTCAATCCAGACCGCGTGGCGCTCTATGGCTACGCGCATGTGCCGTGGATGGCCAAGCGTCAGCAGTTGATCCCCTCCGACGCGCTGCCCACACCGCAAGAACGTCTGGCGCTCTTCGAGACAGCACGCCGCCTGTTCCTCTGGGACAATTACGACGAAATCGGCATCGACCATTTCGCCACCGCCTCTGACGGGCTGAGCGTGGCACAAAAATCCGGGCTCCTGCGCCGCAATTTTCAGGGCTATACAGATGACACCGCCGAGGTGCTGATCGGTGTGGGGGCGTCGTCCATCTCGCGCTTTCCGCAAGGCTATGCCCAGAACGCCCCCGCCACCGGGGCCCATACCGGGGCCATCCGGGAAGGGCGGTTTTCAACCTCGCGCGGCCATGTCTTTTCCGCTGAAGACAAGCTGCGATCGCGGATGATCGAAATGCTGATGTGCGATTTCCGCATTGATAGCGCGGAAATTTTCCGGGATTACGCCATCCCCGCCGCAGAATTGCAGGCAATGCTCTCTGCCGTGGAACGCCGCTTTGACGGGCATCTGAAACTCGACGCCACAGGCCTCTCCATCCCGCTTGAAGCCCGACCCTTGACCCGCATGATCGCGCGTCAGTTCGACGCTTACGAGATGAACGCCGACGGTCATTCTTCGGCAATCTGAGAGTATCAGGCCTCGGTCCGCCCCTCGAGCGCCGCCGCCAACAGCTTGCGCGCATAGGCCGTCTGCGGCGCGGAAAAGATCGTCTCGGCGTCACCCGCCTCGACCACGTCGCCATCCTTCATCACCATCACCCGATGGCTCATGGCGCGCACCACATGCAGATCGTGGCTGATAAAGAGATAGGCCAGCGCATATTTGCGCTGCAACTCGCGCAAGAGATCGACGATCTGCACCTGCACCGTCATATCAAGCGCGCTTGTCGGCTCGTCCAGCACCACCAGCTTGGGTCGCAGGATCATGGCGCGGGCAATCGCGATGCGCTGCCGCTGCCCGCCCGAGAATTCATGCGGATAGCGGTCCATCATGGCGGGGTTCAACCCCACCTCTTCCATCACCTCGGCCACCAGATCCCGCTCTGGCCGCCCCTCCGGGTTGCCGTGCACGCCCAGCCCTTCGGCGATGATCTGGGCGCAGGTCATGCGCGGGCTCAGGCTTCCGAACGGGTCCTGAAAGACGATCTGCATCTCTGCTCGCCGCCGCCGCAAGTCTCGCGTAGACCAGCCGTTCACATCCTCGCCCGCAAAGCGGATACCGCCCTCGGACGCAATCAGCCGCATGATCGCCAGCGCCAGCGTGGTCTTGCCTGATCCGCTCTCGCCCACGATGCCCAGCGTCTCGCCCGCGCGCACGCTGAGCGTGGCGGCATTGACCGCCTTCACATGCCCCACGGTGCGCTTCAAAAACCCTTTCTGGATCGGGAACCACACGCGCAGGTCATGGGTTTCCGCCACCACCGGCGCGCCCTCGGGCACAGGCGTCGGCAACCCCACCGCCCGCGCGCTCAGCAGTTTGCGGGTATACTCATGTTGAGGGGCTGCAAAGACATCCGCCACCGGCCCGCTCTCGACAATCTCGCCATCCTTCATCACACAAACCCGGTCGGCGATGCGCTGCACGATCCCCAGATCATGCGTGATGAACAAGAGGCCCATCCCCTCTTCACGCTTCAACTCCGCCAAGAGTTCCAGAATCTGCGCCTGAATGGTCACATCGAGAGCGGTTGTCGGCTCATCGGCAATCAGGATGTCGGGCTTGTTGGCCAGCGCCATGGCGATCATCACCCGCTGCCGCTGCCCACCCGACAACTGATGCGGATAGGCCCCCAGACGGCTTGCCGCCTCGCGGATGCCCACCCGCTCCAAAAGCTCCACAATCCGCCCTCGCGCCGCATCGCCGGTCAGCCCCTGATGCAGCTCAAGGCTCTCGCGCAATTGCTTTTCCAGTGTATGCAGCGGGTTGAGGCTGGTCATCGGCTCTTGAAAGATAAAGCTGATGTCATTGCCCCGCACCTGTCGGAGCCGCCGCTCATCCGCGCCGATCATCTCTTGCCCGGCATAGGTTACGCTGCCCGTGACCTCTGCCGACGAGCCCAAGAGCGACACGGTCGAGAGCGCCGTCACCGACTTGCCGGAACCGCTCTCGCCCACCAATGCCACGGTTTCCCCCCGATCAAGGCTGAACGACACGCCTTTGACCGCCGGGATCACCTGACCATCCTGCCGGAAACTGATCCGTAGGTCCTTGACCTCGAGCACACTCATTCAAAGGTCTTTCTGGGGTCAAAGGCATCGCGCACGCCTTCAAAGATGAACACAAGCAGCGACAGCATGATGGCAAATGCAAAAAACGCGGTAAACGCCAGCCATGGCGCTTGCAGGTTCTGCTTGGCCTGAAGCGTCAATTCCCCAAGGCTCGGGGCCGAAGACGGCAGGCCAAAGCCCAGAAAATCAAGACCCGCCAAGAGCGAGATCGTCCCGGTAATCACAAACGGCAGCATCGTCAGCGTCGCCACCATCGCATTAGGCAGCATGTGCCGGAACATGATCGTGAGGTTCGACACCCCCAGCGCCTTGGCCGCGCGCACATATTCCAGATTGCGCGCCCGCAGGAATTCCGCCCGCACCACCCCGACCAGCGCCATCCAACCGAAAAGCACCGTAATCACCACCAGCAGCCAGAAACTGCGCGGCAGGACCGCAAAGAGGATGATGATCACATAAAGCTGCGGGGTCGAGGCCCATATTTCGATGATCCGTTGAAAAATCAGATCGGTGCGCCCGCCGAAATAGCCCTGCACCGCCCCCGCCGCGATTCCGATCACTGACGAGAGCGCGGTCACGATCAGCGTGAACAGCACCGAGAGCCGGAATCCATAGATCACCCGCGCCAGCACGTCGCGCTTGGTGTCATCCGTGCCCAGCCAGTTCTGCGCATTGGGTGGCAGAGGGGCGGCACCGGGACGGTCCACCGTGGTGTTGTAGCTATAGGGAATGGGCGGCCAGATGGCCCAGCCCTTGGCAATTTCCTCGCCCTCAACCACCCCATCCTCGGCATCCGCAATCACGCCTTCGGGGTCGTCAAAACAGATGTCGAGGCCCCCCGACGCAATCAGGCACCGCACTTCGGGATCGCGGTAAATCGCTTCGGTCTCGAAATCGCCACCAAAGGCGGTTTCCGGGTAGAATCGGAAAATCGGCATGTAAAACTCGCCGCGATATTCTACGAGGATCGGTTTGTCATTGGCCACAAACTCGGCAAAGAGCGTGATGGTAAAGATCGCCGAGAACAGAATGAGCGACCAATAGGCCCTGTTATTGCGCCGGAAATTGCGCCATCGGCGTTGATTGAGTGGCGAGAGGCGGATCACGGTCTCACCCCTCCCGCTTTTCGAAATCGATCCGCGGATCGACCAGCACATACATCAGGTCCGACAGGATACCGACCACAAGGCCAATGAGGCCAAACAGAAAGAGCGTGCCGAACATCACCGGATAATCACGCCCCACGGCGGCCTCAAACCCCAGCCGCCCCAGCCCATCAAGGCTAAAGATCGTCTCGATCAATACAGAGCCGCCAAAAAACACCCCGATGAACACCGCCGGAAAGCCCGCGATCACAATGAGCATCGCATTGCGAAACACATGCCCATAGAGCACCCGCCGCTCGCTCAGCCCCTTGGCCCGCGCGGTCATCACATAATGCTTCTTTATCTCGTCGAGAAAGCTGTTCTTGGTCAAGAGCGTCAGCGTGGCAAAGGCCGAAATGGTCGAGGCGATGACCGGCAAGGCAATATGCCAGAGGTAATCGCCGATCTTGCCCAAGAGGCTCAGTTGCTCGAAATTGTCCGAGGTCAGGCCACGCAGCGGGAAAATCTGGAAATAACTGCCCCCCGCGAATAACACCAACAGCATGATCGCAAAGAGAAACGCCGGAATCGCATAGGCAACGATGATGACACCGCTGGTCCATGTGTCAAACTTGGTGCCATCGCGCACCGCCTTGGCCACCCCCAACGGGATCGACACGATATAGGCAATGAGCGTCGACCACAGGCCCAGCGTGATACTGACCGGCATCTTTTCCAGAACCAGGTCCAGCACCTCGATCTTGCGGAAATAACTCTCGCCGAAATCAAAGCGCATGTAATTCCACATCATGTTGAAAAACCGCTCCAACGGCGGCTTGTCCAGACCGAATTGCTCTTCCAGTTCCTTGATCAGTTCCGGCGGCAGTCCTCGCGCGCCAAGATACTGGTCATTGCCACCCGCAGCGCCCACCATTTCCTGCCCGGTGTCAGAACCTGCGCCGGAAAAGCTCTCGAACACGTTGCCCTGCCCTTGCATGTTGGCAATCATCTGCTCAACCGGCCCACCGGGCACGAATTGCACCAGCGCAAAGTTGATGACCATGATGCCAAAAAGCGTGGGCACGATCAGCAACAGCCGCCGCAGGATATAGGCGCCCATTTCAGCGGCTCCTCAGGATCACAGCGCGCCCGCGTCTTTGAGCGCCTGCGCCTTGTCGGCGTCATACCACCAGAAATCCAAGACACCCGTCGCATAGGGCGGCAGCGGTTCGGGATAGGCATACATATCCCAATAGGCCACCCAACTCTTGTCCAGATACCAGGTCGGGATCATGAAGAACTCATAGCGCAAGGCGCGGTCGAGCGCGGTCAATGCCACGTCCTGCTCTTCCTTGCTGCCCGACTCGAGCGCGCGGTCGATGATCGCATCGACCATCGGGCTTGCCAGCCCTGCCGGGTTGAACAGGCTGAACGCGGCTTCCTTGCTGCCATAGCGCTGATGCAGGCCGGTGCCCGCCTCGAGAAAGGCGATATAACTGTCAAAGATCAGGTCGTAATCACGGTCCCGTTCGCGCGATGTGTATTGCGCAGCGTCGATCTTGTCGAACTTGGCGTCGATCCCCATCAGTTGCAAATTGCTTACAAAGCTCTCGACCACCGCCGACATGGTGGCCGAGCCAGAGGCGGAAATCGGAATCTCGATCTCGAGCACATCGCCCGCCGCATTGCGCCGCTTGCCATCGGCGCCCACGGCCCATCCCGCCTCATCCAAGAGCTTCATTGCCGCACGCAGGTTTCGCCGATCATTCAGACGCTCACCATCCGACGTATGCGCCATCACCACAGGCGCTGTCAGCATCTCTTCCGGCACGATATCACCCAAAGATTGCAACAGCTCCAATTCCGCCCCCTCAGGCGCACCCTTGGCCTCGAGCGGGGTATCCTGCACAAAGGAATGGCGCTGCTTGAAAAGGTCATATTGCAACGACGAATTGGTCCATTCGAAATTGAACCCGAGCGAAATCGCCTGTCGCACCCGCTTGTCCTGCAACTTCTCGCGGCCCAGATTGAACACGAACCCCGACGGCGTCGGCGGCAAACCATCCGGCAATTCCGCCTTGACCACATAGCCCGCATTGGCCGCCGGGAAATCATAGCCCGTGGCCCATGTCTTGGAATTGCCCTCGGGCCGGAACGTGTAAATCCCCGCCTTGAACGCCTCGAAAGCCGCGTTGTCATCGGCGAAATACTCGATCCGGATACGGTCGAAATTGTGCCGGCCCTTGTTGATCGGCAAATGCCAGCCCCAATAATCGGGATTGCGCTCATAGACGATGTTGCGGTTCACGTCATAGCTCTTGACCTGATAGGGCCCCGATCCCGGTGCTGCCTCCAGCCTTGGCTCATCCAGCCGCGCGCCCGTGTCCTCGTACCATTTGCGTGGAAAAACCGGGGTGCCGCCCACCTGATCAATCAGCGACCGGCGCGAGATGCCTTCCGCAAAGGTGAACTTGACGGTGTGATCATCCAGCGCCTCGGCGCTCAGCACCCGCCGCTTGACCGCCTCGGCATAGGATTTCAGACCCTGCTCCAGAAAGAGGTTGTGCGAAAACACCACGTCATGTGCCGTGACAGGCGTGCCATCGGCAAACTTCGCCTCGGGGCGCATGTGGAAAATCACCCATGTCTTGCCCGCATCATATTCCAGCCGCTCAGCCAAGAGACCATAACCCTCGTTATAGCTGTCCCCCGGAAGCGGTTCGCCGCTTGCCTCGGATGATCCCAGCAGGCTCTCATAGACCATCCAGGACAATTGCCCGGCACGGCCTTGCCGCGCATAGGGGTTCATCGAATCGAACGTCCCCGGCGCATAGAGCGAGATTTCCCCGCCCTTGGGCGCATCCGGGTTCACATAATCAAAATGCGGGTAATCGGCGGGATACTTCAGATCACCGTAAAACGAATAGCCGTGCGAGGTGATCACCTCATCCTGCGCCCAGGCCGCCTGTGCCATCAGCGCGGCGATTGACAGGCCCATCACGGCCAGCCGCAGGCGCCAAGGCACCGATCCCGCGAAGGTCCGGGTTTTGGTCAGGGTGTTTCGTCCGGTCATGCCATCCTCCTCCTGCCGCACCCATTATCTGGTGCTTGATCTGTTGCTGGCAAGCTAAGGAGGGGGCGCGCCTTGTTCAAGCGCCGATCCTGTCCCCCGCCCATGAAAAAAGCCGCCACCCTAACCGGGCAGCGGCCTTTTGAAACTGTCGCGCGGCTCAGTTTGCGGTGCTTTGCAGATAGCCGATCAGATTGGCGCGGTCCGCCTCATCCTTGAGCCCAGGAAAGCCCATGCGGTTGCCGGGCGCATAGGCGCGCGGATTTTCGATCCAGCCGCTCAGCTTTTCCAGCGTCCATTCGCCCTCAAGACCCTTGAGCGCATCGGAATAGGCAAAGCCTTCGACGCTGGCAATATCGCGCCCGACGATGCCAAAGAGATGCGGACCGGCACCGTTCTTGCCGTCCTCAAGCTTGTGGCAGGCCCCACAGCGACGATAGAGCTTTTCACCCTCGGCCAGATCAGCCGCAGCAACGAGCGCCGCAAAATCCGAAGCGCCCGCGTCTGCCGCAGGCTCAGCCGCTGCTGCTTCTTCCGCCGCAGGCTCTGCCGCTGCTTCTTCCGCCGCAGGCTCAGCTGCTGCTTCTTCCGCCGCAGGCTCTGCTGCTGCTTCCTCTGCCGCAGGCTCTGCCGCTGCTTCTTCTGCCGCAGGCTCGGCTGCTTCTTCTGCCGCAGGTTCGGCTGCCGCTTCCTCTGCCGCAGGCTCAGCCGCTGCTTCTTCTGCCGGCATTTCGAATGTCGTGCCATCGGTCTGATCAAGATAGGCGATCAGGTCGGCGCGATCTTCGGCCTTGCGCATCCCCGCATAGCCCATCGTGGTGCCCGGCGCATAGGCCTTGGGGTTTTCAAGAAATGCGTTCAACTCAACCGGCGTCCAAACCTGCGCCACAGCCGTCAGAGAGCCGGAATAGGACCCATAGCTCGCAACCGAGCCAACATCCCGACCGACCACACCATAAAGATGCGGACCCACCTTGTTCTCGCCATCGACTACCGCATGACAGGCGGCACAGTTGCGGAACAGACCCTCGCCATTCGCCGGATCAGCCGCAGCCATCAGTTCGCCGATGCTCGGGCCCTCGTCCACGACTTCTTCAGCCTCGCCTTCGCCCGT
Source organism: Roseovarius sp. (assembly GCF_018066915.1). Lineage (GTDB taxonomy): Bacteria > Pseudomonadota > Alphaproteobacteria > Rhodobacterales > Rhodobacteraceae > Roseovarius. The sequence goes on along the minus strand of NZ_JAGPVV010000056.1, from coordinate 15,786 downwards.
ATCGATCACATAGCCCTGCGCGTGATCCTCGCCATGGCCGCCGCCCATCGAATAGATCGACTCTGCCGCCCAATTGCCCAAAAGGAACACCAAGAGCGCGCCACACAGCGCACCCGCGGTCTTTGTCATCGTCATTGTGTCGAACATAGGCCCGTTTCCATTTGATCCGTCGTTGGCCGCGTATCTATCCGCTTCCCCTACCGGCGCGCAAGGTGTAGTTTCCGCGACCAAACGCCCGACCGGCCCAAAAATACGGAAAATCACGCATGACCAACCGCATCGCCTTTCAGGGAGAGCTTGGTGCCTACTCGCATCAGGCCTGTCGCGAGACCTATCCCGACATGGAGGCGCTGCCCTGCCGCACCTTCGAGGATGCCATCGCGGCGGTGCGCGAGGGGCAGGCGGATCTCGCCATGCTGCCGGTCGAAAACTCTACCTTTGGCCGGGTGGCCGACATTCACCACCTCTTGCCCGAATCGGGACTGCATATCGTGGCCGAGGCCTTTGTGCGGGTTCACATCAACCTCTTGGCCCTGCCCGGCGTGCGCCTCGACGAAATCGAGAGCGCGATGAGTCACACCATGCTCTTGGGTCAATGCCGCGCCTTTCTCGAACGGCACGGCATCCACCGCGTGACCGGCGCTGATACCGCAGGCTCCGCCCGTCATGTGGCCGAGGCTGGCCAGCCGGAAATGGCCGCCCTCGCCAGCGAATTGGCAGGCGAGATTTACGGTCTCGACGTGATTGCCCGGCATATCGAGGATCAGGGCAACAACACCACCCGCTTTCTTGTGATGGCACGAGAGCCCGATTTCTCGCAGCGCGGCGACAACGGCATGATGACCACGCTTGTGTTCCGTCTGCGTTCGATTCCCGCCGGTCTCTACAAGGCGCTTGGCGGCTTTGCCACCAATGGCGTCAACATGACCAAACTCGAGAGCTACATGGTGGGCGACAATTTCAATGTCGTGCAGTTCTACGCGGACATCGAAGGCCATCCCGATGATCCGGCCGTCGCGCGGGCGCTGGATGAGTTGGATTATTTCACCTCGAACGTCACTATTCTGGGCGTTTATCCCGCCGATCCGCGCCGACACGATACCGACTGAATACCGACGCGGATCGTCAGACGGATCGCGTATACCGGTCCTCGACCTCTGCTGCGTATTCTCCCAGCCGGACCTTGAACCGTTTGGTCAGGTTGTTGCGCGCCAGACGCAGCGATTGCATCATCAACCGCGCCGCGAGGGTGCGCGGCTGCAACACCAGCGTGACCGTCATCCGTGTGCGCCCCCGCGACAGTGCCACCAACTCTGCCACCATCTGCCCCTCGATCGACGGCGACATCAAGCCCAGCTTGATCCCATTGGGCGGGTCGTATTCCGCCACGGTCACATCGACCTTGCGTTGCTTGCCCCGCAGCTTGAACGCGGCATGCCAACTCATGCCGACCCCCGGCACCTTCAGCTTGTCGGTGCGCCGCACATCCGCCCCACGCCGCAACGCCGAGCGTTCAAATCCTTGAAAATCAGTGATTTCCTCAAAAACCCGCTCGATTGGGGCCTCAATATCTTCCTTGCCGGTGAACTGCATCCCCAGACCGCCCTTTTCGGTTTGTTATCGCTTTGCCCATGCCTATTGTTGCCTCAATCCAGACAGTCGGCAAGCCAGTTCTCAAGCAGGAAATGCGCAATCGCCCCCTTGCGCGCGGGCATCAGGAACGGATGCTCGCCGGCAAAGGCCGAAAGGATCTCTTCGCGGCTCATCCAGAGCGCATCCTCGATCTCGTGCGGGTCAATCGTGATCTCGTCGCTCAGCGCCTCGCCGCGACAGCCAAACATGAGCGACGCCGGAAACGGCCAAGGCTGGCTTGCCAGATAACTGACCCGTCCCACCTTGATTCCCGCCTCTTCCCAGACCTCACGCCGCACCGCCGCCTCGATGGTCTCTCCCGGCTCGATGAACCCGGCCAAGAGCGAATACATCCCCTCGGGCCATCCCGGCGAGCGCCCCATCAGCACCGAATTCCCATGGGTTATCAACATGATCACCACCGGATCGGTGCGCGGGAAATGCTGGCCGCCACAGTGATCGCACGCCCGCTGCCAACCCGCCCGGATCATCCGGCTTTCCTTGCCGCAGCGCGCACAAAAGCGGTGCGTCACATGCCAGCCAAACACCGCCTTGGCCGTCGCCGCAAGCTCTGCATCGCGGGGGTTGAGACGGGTCATCACCCGCCGCAACTCGGCAAAGGCGCTGCCTTCGGGCAGGTCGGGATGCACCTGCTCGGTCGCATCGAGAAACGTATCAAGCTGATCCGGCTCAAGCCCCGGCGGCACCCAAGCGGAAATGTCATGCGCCAGAATCAGATCGCCGCTCTCGTCGCGACCCAATAGAATCGGCGGCACCTTATACTGCGCCAGAACCGGATGATCCGGCGTTACCACGACCAGCCCATCCAGCGTTTCCGCACGCAAGAGCGGCTTGCCCCGCCAGAGCACAATCGCCCGCGCGCGGCCCTCTGCCATCGCGGCTTGGATCATGGCCTCATCCCCGCGCAACTCATCCGCCCGGTCCAACCCCGATCCGCCGAATGTCACCTGTTCCGCAGTCCGCATCAAACGTCTCCCTTGTCTGTCTCTCTACACAATGCCCATAGCCGCAAGACAAGTCCCAAGGCGCACAAAGCGCAGGCAAATCACATTTTGCAACTTATAGTGTATTGATCGCGACGCGTTGACATGCCACCCTCTCTAAGCCTCTGGCAAAACTTGTGTTTGTACCCTGTCCAAGCGGTTTCAATTTCATGGTATCACCGGGGCTGCGCCCGGTCGCAGAGCGTTGACGATTTGACCGAACCCGTTGCCCAAACGCCCCCCTTGCCTGCCCGTGGTGCCCCGCTGCACCTGCGGATATTGCAGACCACCGATGTTCACGGCCATCTGTTGCCCTTTGACTATTACACCAACCAATCCGACCGCCCTTGGGGGCTGGCGCGGCTGGCCACTTTGATCCGGCGCGCCCGGTCCGAGGTTGGGGCGGCGAACTGCCTGCTTTTCGACAATGGCGATTTCCTGCAAGGCACCCCGCTCACCGATCTGACCGCGCAGCCCGATCATGGCTGGACCGAGGCCCATCCCGTCATCGCCGCCATGAACGATATCGGGTATGACGCAGGCACGCTTGGCAATCACGAATTCAACTTTGGCCTCGACTGGCTGATGGAAACCCTTGCGCAGGCGCGCTTTCCCCTGACCTGCTGCAATGTTCTGACCCGGCGTGGCGCGACGCCCACCGAGGATACCTCCCTCTTGCCGCCCTACCTCCTACTCGACCGACAGCTAGAGGATACAGACGGGCAGACGCAGCGCTTGCGCATCGGTGTTCTGGGCCTCGTGCCACCGCAAATCCTGACATGGGATCACGCGCGCCTCTCGGACCGGGTCGAGGTGCGCGACATGGTCGAGAGCGCGCGTGCCTGGGTGCCGGTTCTGCATGCCGCTGGCGCCGATCTCGTGGTTGTGCTGGCCCATAGTGGCCTCGACCCCGGCCCCGACCGCCCGATGATGGAAAATGCCGCCCGCGCGCTTGCCCGTCTGCCCGGCATCGACGCGCTCTTGGCAGGTCACAGCCACAAGAGCTTTCCCAGCACCGATCACCAAGGTATCGCCGGAGCGGATGCGACCCGCGGCACGCTCCATGACACGCCCTGCGTCATGGCCGGATTTCGTGGCGATCACTTGGGTCAACTTGACCTGACCATGTCCCATGATGGCACCAAATGGCGCGTCACAGGGCATCAATCCCGCCTCCTGCCCGCGTCCAGCGCCCAACCTTGCCCGGCGCTCTGCACCCTGCTCGACATCGCCCATCATCACACGCTGACACTCACCGCGCGTGAAATCGGGCAGAGCCTCTCGCCGCTCCACAGCTATCTCAGCCTGGTGCGCGACGATCCCATCTTGCACCTCGTCAATGACGCCCAACACCGGGCACTGGCTGGGATTCTGGCCAATGGTCCGCTCGCACAACTGCCCTTGCTCTCTGCCTGCGCCCCGTTCAAGACGGGCGGGCGCGGCGGCCCTTTGCATTTCACCGATATTCCCGAAGGCCCCCTGCGCCTTCGCCATATCGCCGATCTCTATGGCTTTCCCAACACGCTCTGCGGCCTCTTGGTCACGGGGGCAGAGTTGCGCGATTGGCTTGAGCGCGCAGCCATCTGCTTCAACCGGCTTGCCCCCGGCCTGCCTGACCAACCGCTTCTTGACCCGGCGGTGCCGGGGCATGATTTCGATGTGATCGACGGGCTCAGCTATGCCATCGACCTCAGCCAGCCCGCCCGCTACGATATCTCCGGCGCGCTGATCCATCCCGAGGCACAGCGTATCCGCGACCTGCGCCACGCGGGCAAGCCGGTCCGGGACGACGCGCATTTCATCGTCGCCACCAACAGTTACCGCGCGCATGGTGGGGGCCCGTTTGCGCCGCTCGCGGCGAACGGGTTGATCTATTCCGGCACCCGCCCGGTCCGCGACATCCTTGCCGATCATGTCGCAGCCTTGGGTCAAATTGGGGCGGCAGCGCGCCCGACATGGCGCTTTGCCCCTCTGCCCGGAACCACCGTCACGGTCGAGACCGGCCCCGGCCTGCGCGCCCATCCTGCTGATATCGCCGCCTTGAACGCCATCGACCTTGGTCTGACCGACACAGGGTTCCTGCGGCTTTCCCTACCCTTGCCCGATGCGCTGCCCACCCTTGCGCATCCCGTGGCAGCAGCCTATATGGACCCCTGAGAGGTTGGCGCGGGCAGGCACCTCGCCAACCCGGTCAGGTCCGGAAGGAAGCAGCCGTAACGAGCCCCGCTTGGGTCGTTGTCCAGCCTCTCACCCTATCCTTTGCAGCGCCGATGCCACTCAGAGCCGGTCAGAGCGCTTGGGCGGCCAATTTGGGTCCTCTCGCTTGACAGCACGCGCCGTCCAGATACCCGCTGGCGCACCGAGCAGCAGTCCGGCCGCACCCGCGGTCGCAAAGGCAGTCCAGGTGATCCATCCAATGCTGAGAAACGCCACGATAGCAGCGCCCGCAATGGAACTCACCCAGATCAAAACCATGAATGTTCGAAGGGGAGCAGACATAACGATCTCCTTTCACAATGGAACGTGTGATCGTCAAAGTTCAACGCAGAGCGCCGCCCAAAGTTCCTCACTTGCAAAACCATCAGCGGAAATTTGCGAGTGCGTCCTGATCGGCCTTGGGCTTTACCGTCAAGTATAAGTTTCTTCTTCGCGCTTTCCTATTTTGCGGCCCCGTGGACGGCCCCTTCAGCCCGCGTGCAGCGCGAATGCGATAGGAAAGCCAACTTCGATCAGTATGACACCCCGGCATTCCCAGTACTGTAACGACGGGCGGCCGAAAATCTGGACGTCACATACCCCGTCACAAACACAAACCCCAACCCGTAATCGGGTGTCCAATGGAACCAGCGACAGGCTCTGAGTGTTAAGACAGCCTGAGCATGCGCGCACGGAAACCCCGCGCGCTGTTATCTGGAACAGGGATCACCTTGGGACGCATGCGGATTCACCGCCAGACTTTAAGGAGAAGCAACATGGATGACGTCAAAACGGAGAAGACGCCGACAACGACGTATACGACGGTCAACCGCACGGTCGAGAAGCAATCGGGCAGCGGTGCAACACTGTGGTTTCTGTTAGGTGGCATAGTCGTCGTTGTCGCGGTTATCGCCTACTTCATGTTTGGCGAAGGGGTGCCAACACCGCAATCCTCTGCACCAACCAGCGGCAACGTATCTGTTACGGTGGAAACAGACAAAGACCCAGACAGCGCCGCGGCCCCTACCGAAGCAGCCCCCGCCGAAACAGCGCCTGTCGGAGCTGAGCCCGAAGTGGCACCCCAGAGCGAGTAGGACAATCGCGTCATGGCCCAAAAGACCGAAACATCCATGCCCCGTCCAACACGTCGGGCCGAGCATATGCCCGGCCTGAGACCGCGTTAGCCACAAACCCGGGACCGCACATCGTGGCGCGGCACGGTGTAGGCATCTGGCGTGAACTCGAACGTTCTTGTTTTACCGGGAAAATCTCCGCTCACCCCCGGCAAATCCCTGCGCCGCGTCTGATGTTGTCCCGTGCCCTGCACATACCACTTCCACCTCTGTGCAGATGGGACCCGTCTTGGAAATTCAGGCCTGAATGACTGGCAAATCAGGTGTTCCTTCAGCGTGGCTTCGGCAAACAGTCCGGGCTGTCGGTTTCGCAGGTTGACGATATGACCCGCCTTGACACCCAGCCCCCGTGTTTCAAACCGGAGCGGGTTTCTCAGCTCGAACCTCTCCGTTTTGTCCCCCGGACCAAACAGATCCTCCTCGCCTTGCCAGACGTTGCCTGCGGCAAACCTCAGCCTGTAGACACCCGGCGGCACCAGAACCTTGAAGAAGGCACCACCCCGGATATAGGCGGCCATGGCCTCTGCACCGGTCTCAGCATCAAGCAGGGTCAAATAATAGTCCTGTCCCGCCAAGGTCTTGACCTGAAGTGGAAAGACCGCAGGCAATCCGGTCCTATTCCACAGCAAACCGGCAGGCGGCGTCGCGCTTTCGCCTGCGACCGCGCCCGGCGCAATCAGCCCGAAACACAGCGCCAAGGTCAAGACGACAGACCAAGCGCGCAGCGCCCGCATATGCCCGAAGCACGTCACAGCTTGCGCAGGTAGGCCCAGGATACATGCCCACGCAGCCCCCGCGCCCGGTCGAGCGAGACCTCGCACCAGCGTGTGCCGCCGGTCTGCTGACAGCTATGCACCCTCAGGACCGTGCCATTCGGCAGGCCCACGATCACGTCATACCCGATCCCCGGCCCCGCCCGCATCTTGAGCATGTCGTCCTCGGCGACCCCATGCACTTCGTAGCGCCCGAGCGAAGCGGCCTCCGCCGGTAGAGCACCCAGAACCGCTCCGGACAGAAGGCCTGCCAGCCCGATGATAAGAGCTCTGCGCATCGCACCCTCCCGCTTGTTGGTGGGTCAAGTTCTACCCTTTCGCACCCCGAAACGGAATAGCCACGCGCAGTCCAGCGGGGGCTTTCGCCTAAAGCATCTCTCCGCCGTCGATCACAAGCGCCAACCCGGTCACAAAGCTGGAACGGTCCGAAGCCAGATAGACGATTCCATGTGCAATTTCCTCGACGCTGGCCCATCGCCCCATCGGAATTGACCCCGCAACATAGGATTCGAGCGCCTTGCGCCCGCCCATCTGCGTCTCGAACCCGGCGTTGAAGGGCGTATCGACAAAGCCGGGGCATAGCGCATTGAAGCGGATGTTATCGCCCGCGTAATCCACCGCCATCTGTTTCACCATCGCCACGGCGGCATGTTTGGTGGTGGCATAGGACACCATGCCTCGGTCATACTGGCAGCCCGAATTCGAGGCCGTGACAATCACCGATCCGCCGCCCTGCGCGCGCATTGGCGCAATGACCGCCCGCGCCAGCACGAAATGCGCCCGCACATTCAGTGCCCATGCCGCATCCATCTGCGCGGGCGTCACATCCTCGGCGCGCCCCGGTATCTGGATGCCCGCGTGGCTGTGCAGAATGTCGATCCGGCCCCAATCCGCAACCACCTGCGCGACCATCGCGGCGCAGGCTGCATCCTCTGTCACATCGAGCGCCAAGGCCGCCCCTCGCCCACCTGCCGCCTCGATCAGCGTCAAAGTCTCCTGCGCCAATCCGCCATCCAGATCGGTGACAATGACCACCGCCCCCTCGCGCGCCATGGCAATGGCCCCCGCCCGGCCAATCCCCGACCCTGCCGCCGTCACCAGCGCGATACGATCCTTGAGCATACCTGTCTCCTGCATCCGGTCAGCGCCCGGCCCGCGCCACGCCGGGCCGCAACAGCACCTGCGCGATGATCAAGAGCGTCAGCGATGCGACCATAACCATCGTGCCAATTGCGTTGATTTCGGGCGTCACCCCCCGGCGGATCGACGAGAAGATATAGATCGGCAGCGTCGTCTCGGACCCCGCGACAAAGAAGGCCATGATGAAATCGTCAAAGCTGAAGGTGAAGGCCAGAAGGAACCCCGCCAGAATCGCCGGGGCAATCTGCGGCAGCGTCACCTGCACAAAAGTCGCCACCGGACCCGCCCCCAGATCGCTCGAGGCCTCGATCTGCGCGCGGTCAAAACTCTCCAACCGCCCGCGCACCAGCAGGACCACCAGCGACATGGTGAACATGCCATGCAACCCAATGAGCGACCCCATACCCAAGGACAGCCTGCGCCCGCTCATCGCCTCAAGCCATGGATTGACCAGATCAAACACCGTGACCAATGCAATCAGCGCCGCAATGCCGATGACGATACCGGGGATCATCACCGCGACCTGAACCAGCGTGTCGAAAAACACCCGCAACCGCCCCCGCATGCCTGTCAGCGCCAGCGCCGCCATGGTGCCCGCCACCGTCGCCAGAACGGCAGACAGAAACGCCACCTTGATCGAGGTCCAGAGCGCCTCCATCACAAAGGGATTGCTGAGCGCGCGGCCATACCACTCGGTCGAGAACCCCTGCATCGAACTCGCCGACCGCCCGGCAGAGAACGAAAACAGCGCAATGATTCCTATGGGCAGGTAGAGAAACGCAAAGACGGCAATGGCATAGGCTCTCATGGCATCCTCACATCAACCCGACATCGTCGCGGCCCGCGCCGAACCGCCGGACAGCCCGGCTATAGAGGGCCACAACGATCAGCATGATCACGATCAGCGCCACGGCGACCGCCGACCCAAACGCCCAGTTGCGCGACTGCAAGAATAGATCGACCAGCGCATTGCCGACAAAGAACACCTTGCCGCCGCCCAGAATGGCAGGGATCAGGAATTCGCCGGTAAGCAGGATAAAGACCAGCATCGACCCTGTCAGAACCCCCGGCATCGACAAAGGCAGCGTGATCTGAAGGAAACTGCGCCAAGGCGGCGTGCCGAGATCCGCCGCCGCCTCCAACAGGCTGCGATCCAGCTTTTCCAGCGCCACATAAATCGGAAAGACCATCAGCGGCAGATAGCCATAGACAATCCCCACCAGCACCGCAAAAGGCGTGTTGATGAGACGAATATCGCCCAGCCCCACCGCCTCCAGCAGTGCCGGTATCCCGTTGCCCCCAAGCAGGTAAATCCACGCATAGGACCGGATCAGGATCGAGGTCCAGAATGGCACGATCACAAGGATGAGCAGCGTCGTTTTCCAACGCGCCGACACTTTCAGCGCCAGATAATAGGCCAGCGGATAGGCAATGAGCAGCGCCGCCAACGTGCCCGCGGGGGCCAATGTCAGCGTATTGATAAAGGCCGAGAGGCGCGCGGGCAGGTTTGCGTATTGTTCAAAGGTGAACCCCGGCGCATAGCCACCAATGGGGTTCCGCTCGCCAAAGGAAAAGACGAGGACGACAGCCAGAGGGAACAAGAGCAGCACGCCATACCAGATGCCCGCAGGCATCAGCAGCAGCGCACGCGCCCGTGTCCTTGTCATGGCCATCGCCCTCTTTCCCCGATCAGGCCGATTTGAACCGGGCCATCAGCTCTGCACGGTTGGGATCGGTCAGCGTCACCGCCGCACCGAATTCCAGCGCATTGAGCGCCTCTGCCGCCGGATAGAGGATCGGATCGTTCAGCAACTCTTCGGGCAAGAGCGCATTGGTGCGCGCATCCGCCACCGGATAGCCATGCGCCAACGCCTCACGCGCGTTGACCTCGGGATCGAGCAGATAGTTGATCAGCGCATAGGCCGCCTCGCGGTGCGGTGCGCCGACCGGGATGGCATAGTAATCCGACCAGATTTCGCCCCCCTCTTTGCCCAAGGCAAAGGCGATTTCGGGCAGGTCGGTGTTGAGCTGCTTGCCATCCCCTGTCCAGCACATCGTAACCCAGGCATCGCCATTGCGCATCGCAGGCTGATAATCCGAGGAAATCGCAAAGAGATGCGGCTTGACCTCGATCAGCAGCTTTTCGGCCTCGGCCAATTCCGCCGGATCGACCGAATTGAAGCTGTAGCCGAAATAGGCCAGCGCATTGCCAATGGTGGTCAGTTGATAGTCATGCACCATGACGCGCCCGTCGAACTGATCCTTGGCCCCGTCAAAGAAGGTCTTCCAGCTATCAACCACGCCGCCGGTCTTGGCGGTATTCGAGGCAATGCCCGTGGTGCCCCAGTTTTTCGGCACGGCATAGACCTTGCCATCAATCGTGCCCGCATCGGCAAAGCGCGCATCGAACGCGGCGGGGTCGTAATTGGGCAGTTTCGTGAGGTCCAGTGGCTCGATCAGAGCGGCCTCGACATAGGTCGAAATGGCATAGTTGGTGGGAACGAACACATCCCAACCCGAGCCGCCCGCCTGAATCTTGGCCAGCATTTCCTCGTTCGAGCCAAAGACATTGACCTGCGAGAAAACGCCGGTTTCTTGGGCGAAGAGGTCAAAATTGGCCGTATCGTGATAGTTGGGCCAGGTCGCCAGAACCACGCGGTCGCCCAGATCCTGCGCGAGGGCGCGCCCCGGCAGAAGACCGGGCAAGGCCCCGCCCAGCACCGCCATCGCTGTGCCAAGACCCGTGGTGCCCAGAAACTGCCGCCGGCTGATCGAGCCCTTTTCGTAGCGGCGCAGTTCCTCGATGAATTTCTTGCGCGAAATCGTCGTGTTATCCTGTGTCATCGTCGTGTTTCCCTTGTTGAACTTGGTGCAGTTGTCATCCGTCACTCTTCGGCAGCCAGGATCAGACCTGTGCCCGCCGTCCAGAGGATATGGACCTGATCGCCCACCCTCTGCCCGCCCAAGGCTCTTTCGGCCTGTCGCGGAACATTGACCTGAAACGGGCCGATGTCCTCGGCCAGCAACAGATATTCGGTATGATCCCCCAAAAAGGTGCGATGGGTGATCCGCGCTCGCAGCATCGCATCCTCGCCCAGTGCCTCGCCTGCCACCGCAAGGCGCAACGCCTCGGGGCGCACCGCGACATCGACATGACGGCGCGTATCCCCTGCCGTGTCGGGCACCAGCACCTGTGCGCCCCCCGCCAAGGCGATGCGCGCCAGACCCGCCTGCCGCGATAGAACCTCTCCGCTCAGGATATTCGCCTTGCCCACGAAATCCGCCACATAGCGATTGCGCGGCCGATCATAGAGATCCTGCGGCGTGCCCACCTGCACGATGCGCCCTGCCCCCATGATGCAGATACGATCCGACATCGACAGCGCCTCTTCCTGATCATGCGTGACCAGAACAAAGGTGATGCCAAGGCTGCGTTGCAGATCGAGCAGTTCGCGCTGCATCTCGCCGCGCAGCTTGGCATCGAGCGCCGCCATCGGCTCGTCCAGCAACAAGAGCTTGGGTTCGTTGATGATCGCGCGCGCCAAGGCCACGCGCTGCTGTTGCCCGCCCGACAATTCCCATGTGCGCCGCGCGCCAAACGCCTCGAGCCGCACCTTGGCCAAGGCGGCATCGACCCGCGCCGCAATCTCGGATTTCGCCAGCTTGGGCCGCACCTGCCGCAACCCATAGCCGATGTTTTGCGCCACGGTCATATGCGGAAAGAGCGCGTAGTGCTGAAATACCATGTTCACCGGGCGCGCATAGGCGGGCACGCGGCTCACATCCTGTCCGTCGATCCGCACCGTGCCGTCGCTCGGGCTCTCGAACCCGGCCAGCATCCGCAGCGCCGTGGTCTTGCCACAGCCAGAGGGGCCAAGGAACGACAGGAATTCGCCGCGCCGGATGCGCAGGTTGATCCGGTCCGCCGCCAACACCGCGCCAAATCGCTTGGTGGCCCCGACGAACTCGGCGACGCAATCCTCGTCCGAGGGATGGCCCTGTGTGCTGTGCGTCCCCTGTTCCCGGCTCGCGCCCATCCTGATCCCCGCCTCGGCATTCGCATCCAGCATGCCGGTCCTCTCGTGTTGCCGCGCCCCTGCGCCTATGCCATATAATCTCAAAACGGTAAGAAAATCGCGGACGGTTGTATATATCATAAAGAGCATAGATGACGACGAAAACGCAGATGTCAGATTGGTTCGAAACCAGTGCGCGCGCGGTCTCGGCGCTTGGCACACCCGGTTTTGCCCCGGCCCTCACTACGGCGCTGCGCAGCATCGTGCCTTATGAATTCACCGTGATCTTTGCCTATTACCGCGATCACAAACCTCTTGATCTGCATGATGATTTTCCCGCCGCCAAGCGCAAGGTGATGGTCGATGACTATCAGGAAGGGCCCTATCTGCTTGATCCCTTCTACCTCAATGCCGCATCCCCAACGACACCGCGTCTGGCGCGGTTGCGCGATCTGGCACCGGATCGGTTCTATCAGGCGGAATATTTTCGCAATTATTATATCCAGACCGGACTTGCCGAAGAAATAGGCTTTATCGTCGATATCGGCGACAGGGTCAGCGTGGTGATTTCCGCCATGCGGGAACACAAGGTCTTTTCAGCCCGCGAGTTCCGCGATCTTGAGGCGGCCTTTCCCTTTGTCGCGGCTATCGCGCAGAAACAGTGGGGCGGCCTGATCACCCAATTCTCGGCCCGCCCCGAGACCGACGGTCCCCGCCTGCCGCAACTGATCGAGGACGCCTTTCAAAGCCTTGGGCGCAACCTTCTGACCCCGCGCGAGGCCGAGGTGGTGGAATATGTGCTCAAGGGACATTCCGCCGATGCCACTGGCCGCGCCTTGGGCATTTCACCGGGTACCGTGCGCATCCACCGTCGCAATATCTACGCCAAACTGCGGGTGAGTTCGCAAGGCGAGCTGTTCTCCAGCTTTATCGCCGCATTGTCCGAACTGGCCTGACCCCTAGGCACACCGCAGATCGAAATGGACTGGCATTTGATCCCAGAGTGGCGCTTGTTCCAAACCGCTTTATCGGCAACGTGAACCGCAACGACACCGGGAGACAGACATGCGGATTGCGCGGCTAGAGACGTTTTGCAACGAATTTGTGGGTTTCGTGCGCGTAACCACGGACAGCGGCGATCAGGGCTGGGGGCAGGTTTCAACCTATAACGCCGATATCACGTGCAGCATCTTTCACCGCCAGATCGCGCCCCATGCGCTTGGCACCGATGCACTCGATTTTGCGGATACTCTCAATCTCATTTACGAGCGCGAATTGAAATACCCCGGCAGCTACCTGCGCCGCGCCATGACCGGGCTTGATACCGCGCTCTGGGACATGCGCGGCAAGCTTGAGGGCAAGCCGGTCGCAGCCCTCTTGGGCGGCGCGCCGGGGCGGGTGCGCGCCTATGCCAGCTCGATGCGCCGCGACATCACCCCCGAGGAAGAGGCGGACCGCTTTTGCCGCCTGCGCGACGACAAGGGATTTACCGCTTTCAAATGGCGCGTGGGTGCCGAGGCGGGGCGCGACCACGACGAATGGCCGGGCCGCACCGAGGCGGTGGTGCCCACCGTATCGCGCGCCCTTGGCGATGGCATCGACAAGCTGGTGGATGGCAACTCCTGCTATTCCCCCGCCCGCGCGATCGAGGTGGGCAAACTGCTTCAGGACAATGGCATCAGCCATTTCGAGGAACCCTGCCCCTATTGGGAATATGACCAGACCGCCGCTGTGCGTGCCGCCCTTTTGCTTGATGTCGCGGGCGGCGAGCAGGATTGCGAATATTCAAGTTGGCAGTTGATGCTGGATCGGGGCGCCGTGGATATCGTGCAACCCGATGTGATGTATATGGGCGGCATGCACCGCACCTTGCATGTCTGCCAGATGGCCGCGCGCGCTGGCCTGCCTGTGACCCCACATGCCGCCAATCTGTCGCTGGTGACGATGTGCACCATGCACCTCTTGCGCGCCATTCCCAATGCCGGGAAATACCTCGAGTTTTCGATCGAGGGGCCAGACTATTACCCCTGGCAAGAAGGGCTATTCCTAGGGGATCCCTACCGGATCGACGACGGTCACGCCACTGTCAGCGACGCCCCCGGCTGGGGTGTCGAAATATCTCCGGCATGGCTCGAAGCCGCAACCTATCAGGTTTCTGAGCGGTAGACGCACTCTAGAGCGCCGGGTGTTTCAAGCCTCCGCAGCCCCCGGGTTGCGGCAATTGGCTTGCCCGTTTCTACGGTTCATGTAGTCTTTCCAGACCAATTGCGTCGGAGTTGCGCATGAAACAGGCTGCCGGGGCGCTTTTGTCCGCGATCCATCTCGACCGCTCTTCGCGCAAGGGGATGAGCGTGCAACTCTACATGGCGCTGCGCGATATCATCCTGTCGGGTGGGTTGCGGGCAGGGGACCGGCTCCCGGCGACGCGCACGCTGGCGCGGGAAACCGGCGTATCGCGCACCACGGTGATCGACGCTGTTGACCGGCTGGTGGCCGAGGGCATGCTGGTGTCGCAAGTGGGCTCTGGCACCTTTGTGAGCGACACATTGGAGCATCAGCGCCCCGCCCCGGTTCTGGCCGCGTCCTCCGATGCCACGGGCCAGCAGCCCCGCCTGTCCTATACAATCAGCCATGCCGAAAAGGATTATGCCCAGCGCAATTGGCTACCCCATGAGGCGCGCGCCTTTGTGACGGCATTGCCGGCGCTCGACGCCTTTCCGCTGGCGCATTGGTCGCGGCTCTCGGCGCGGCATCTGCGCGGCGCGCGCGGGGCGGTGATGGGCTATGGCCAGCCCAAGGGCTACGAACCCCTGCGGCGCGCAATCACTACGCATTTGAGCGTGCTCAAGGGGATTCAGTGTCACCACGAACAGATTTTCATCACCTCGGGGGCGCAGCATGCCTTTGCTCTGATCGGGCGGCTCTTGCTCAATCCCGGTGATCGGGTCTGGATGGAAAACCCCGGTGCCTCGGGCGCGCGCAACGCGCTCTTGTCGGAAGGCGCGGAACTGGTCCCGGTGGACGTGGATCAAGAGGGGTTGATCGTGGCCGATGGCCTTGCCAAGGCACCGCATTTTCGCATGGCCTTTGTCACCCCGTCGCACCAGCAGCCTTTGGGGCATGTCATGTCGCTTGGGCGGCGGTTCGAGTTGTTGCAGGCGGCGGACGAGGCGCAGGCGGTGATCGTCGAGGATGATTACGACGGGGAATTCTACTATGGCAACGCACCCCAACCGGCGCTGCGCAGCACGGATACCTCGGGGCGGGTGATCTACGTCGGCACCTTCTCGAAATCGCTCTTTCCGTCGTTGCGGCTGGGGTTTGTCCTCGTGCCCGAACGCATGACTGAAGCCTTTGATCGCATGTTCCGATTCTGGGCCAGCGGTCCACCCACGGCCACACAGGCGACCGTCGCCGATTTCATGGACGAGGGCCATTTTGCCACCCATATCCGGTTGATGCGGCGGCTCTACAAGGCGCGCTATGAGGCTTTGATGGAGGAAAGCCGGATTCTGCCCGACTGTATCGCGCTTCAGGAAACCGCCAGCGGGTTTCACACCCCGGCCTATCTTGCGCCGGGGATCGACGCGCAAACGGTTGTGGCGCAGGCGGCAGAGCGTGGCGTGGTTCTGGCCCCGCTCTCGAAATACTGTCTCAGCCCGATCGAGCGATCTGGATTGGTCTTTGGATTTGGCAGCGCGGCCCCCGAGGACATCCGGCGCGGCATGGAAATCCTGCGCTCCTTGCCTGCCTTGCGCTGAAATTGGTCTGACTTTTTTGTCAAATTGGATATGAAAGAAAGTCCAATCCTGCCCTAGCGTTAACCCTTGCATCTGTGGGGTGCCACATTGGCTTGCCCTGCAAACGGAGTAACGCGATGGACGGCAGCAGA
>NZ_JAGPVV010000039.1 GCF_018066915.1 Roseovarius sp. | reverse complement strand
AAGGCCATTCGCGAGAGTGGTCTGGGCATCAATCCGCAGCTCAATGGCACGATCATCATGCTGCCGATCCCCGAATTGAACGAGCAGCGCCGCAAGGAGCTCACCCGTGTGGCGGCGCAATATGCCGAACATGCCCGCGTTGCCGTGCGCAATGTGCGCCGTGACGGGATGGACCAGATCAAGAAGGCCAAGACCGACGGCATGTCGGAAGACGACCAGAAATTCTGGGAATCCGAGGTGCAATCCCTGACTGACCGCTTCATCAAGCATGTGGATGACTTGCTTGAGGGCAAGCAAGCAGAGATCATGCAGGTCTGATGGCAAAAAGCGCGCCCATGGCAGGAAAATCAACCCCGGCGACGGGGCCGCGCCATGTGGCGATCATCATGGATGGCAACGGGCGCTGGGCGCAAAAGCGTGGGCGCCCGCGTCTCTTTGGCCATCACGCAGGCGCGCGGCGGGTGCGCGAGATTGTGCAATCCTGCCCCGGTCTGGGTGTCAAGTATCTGACAATATTTGCCTTTTCCACCGAGAACTGGAAGCGGACGCAGACTGAGGTGGCCGGGCTGATGAGCCTCTTTCGCCGCTACATCATGAAGGAAATGCAGGAATTCGTGCGCGAGAACGTGCAGGTGCGCTTTATCGGCGACCGACCGCGCCTTGATGCCAAGCTGCGCGGGCTGATGGACGAGGCCGAGGCGATGACCGCGCATTGCACGGGCACGAACCTGACCATCGCGCTCAATTACGGGGGGCGGGACGAGGTGTCGCGCGCCACGCGGCGGCTGGCCGAGGATGTGGCCGCAGGGCGGTTGCGCCCCGAGGATGTGGACGAGGAAACCTTGCCCCGGTATCTGGATACTTATGTGTTGCCCGATCCCGATCTGGTGATCCGCACCAGCGGCGAGGCGCGGATTTCCAATTTCCTGCTCTGGCAGTCGGCCTATGCGGAATATGAATTCATCGACACACTCTGGCCGGATTTCACGCCGGATGTCTTTGCGCGGTTGCTCGCGCAATATGGCACGCGGGATCGCCGCTTCGGCGCTGTGCCTGCATGAGCGGCGCGGCGCGCTGGGCTGATCTCTGGCCCCGGCTTGTTTCGGGTATCGTGCTGATCATCGTAGGCGCGGTCGAGATCTGGGTAGGCGGGCTGCCCTTTGCCGCGCTGGTCTGTGCGCTGGCGGGCGCGATGATCTGGGAGGCGGCGCGGATGTTCGCAGCCCCCGATGCGCTACGCTCTGGCGTGCTGGCGGCGGTGGCGGTGGCGCTGGCGCTGTGGCTGCCGGGGATCATGGTCTTGCCGGTCCTCTTGGCGGCGGTGGTCGTCGCTTCAAGCTCGGTCGAGCGCGAGCGCGGGCCGTTCTTTGCACTGGCGATCTGGGCGCTCTTGGGCTGTTACGCCATGGGCACCCTGCGCGCCGAGGCGGGGTTGGTCTGGGTTTTATGGCTGGTGGCGGTTGTGGTCATCTCTGACGTGTCGGGCTATTTCGCGGGGCGCGCGCTGGGCGGGCCCAAGTTCTGGCCGCGGGTGAGCCCCAAGAAAACTTGGTCTGGCACGATAGCGGGCTGGGTTGGGGCGGCGGTGATCGGCCTGATCTTTGCTGGGCCGACCAAAGCGGGGCTGGCGCTGGTGCCGTTGTCGGTGGTGGTGGGGTTTGCCGGGCAGATGGGTGATATTGCCGAAAGTGCCGTCAAGCGGCTGCGGGGGGTCAAGGACAGTTCCAATCTCATCCCCGGTCATGGCGGTGTGCTGGACCGGTTCGATGCGATGCTGGGGGCGGCTCTGGTGGTTGTCATGATGTGGGCGCTGGGCCTCTTGCCGGGGGTGGCATGAAACGAATTTCCATTCTGGGCGCGACCGGCTCTGTCGGGCAGAACACGATTGACTTGGTCCGCCGCGCGCCGGGGGCCTATCAAGTGGTGGCGCTGACCGGAGGGCATCATATCGACCGGCTGGCGCGGGATGCGATTGATCTGGGGGCCGAGGTGGCGGTCACGGCGCATGACGATCTGCTCGTGTCGCTGCGCGAGGCGCTCAAGGGCAGCAAGGTCGAGGCGGCGGCAGGCAAGGCCGCGTTGATCGAGGCGGCCAGCCGTCCGGCGCAATGGGTGATGTCGGCCATTGTCGGGGCGGCGGGGCTGGCGCCCGGTCTGGCGGCGCTGGAGCAAGGCGCGACGCTGGCGCTGGCCAACAAGGAATCGCTGGTGACAGCCGGGGCGCTGATGATGCGCACCGCACGGGCCAACCGCGCCCGAATCCTGCCGGTGGATAGTGAACATTCGGCGATTTTTCAGGCCCTGGTGGGCGAGGATTACGCCGCCGTCAACCGGGTGATCATCACCGCCTCGGGCGGGGCGTTCCGCGATTGGCCGCTGGAGCAACTGGCCCGCGCCACGGTGGCCGAGGCGTCAAGCCATCCCAATTGGGCAATGGGGCAGAGGATCACGATTGATTCCGCCTCGATGTTCAACAAGGCGATGGAGATGATCGAGGCGCGCGAGTTTTTTGGCTTTGCCCCCGATCAGATCGAGGTGCTCATTCATCCGCAGTCGCTTGTGCATGCGCTGGTGGGGTTCTGCGACGGGGCCTTGATGGCGCATGTTGGGCCGCCTGATATGCGCCATGCCATCGGCTATGCGCTGAACTGGCCGCAGCGACAGGCGCTGCCGGTGGCAGCACTCGATCTGGCGGCGATTGGCACGCTGGAGTTCCGCCCGCCCGACCCCGAACGCTATCCGGCGCTGCGGCTCGCGCGCGAGGTGATGCAGGCGCGGGGCCTCTCGGGGGCGGTCTTCAATGCCGCCAAGGAGCGGGCGCTGGATCATTTCATCGCAGGGCGGATCAGCTTTACCGATATGAATATCGTGGTCGAAGAGGTTCTGGCCGCGTTGCAGGATGCGCCCGAGGCGCGGAATTCCGATCTGACCCTTGATGTGGTGGCCCATATGGACCATCTGGCTAGGAAGCAGGCCGATCTGGTCGTGACGCAGCGAAGAACCCAAGGATAAAGCGTGGAAATTCTGACCTCTCTGCCGCAGTTCGGCAATCTGTTCCTGACCCTTTTGGCCTTTGTCGTGGCCCTCTCTGTGATCGTCGCTGTCCATGAATATGGCCATTATATCGTCGGGCGCTGGTCAGGGATCAAGGCCGAGGTGTTCTCGCTTGGCTTCGGCCCGGTGCTGTTTTCGCGCATGGACCGGCATGGGACGCGCTGGCAGATTGCGGCCTTGCCCTTTGGTGGGTTCGTCAAGTTTCTGGGGGATTCCGATGCCGCCAGCGGCAAGGACGGTGCGGCGATGGCCGCGCTGCCGCCGGAACGCCTGCGCCAGACCATGCACGGCGCGCCGCTCTGGGCGCGCACGGCGACGGTGGCGGCGGGGCCGGTGTTCAACTTCATCCTGTCCATCGTGATTTTCAGCGCCGTGATGATGACCGGTGGCAAGACCGCCGATCCTCTGACCGTGGGCGCGCTCAAGCCGCTGCCGGTTGCGGGCGTCACGCTGGAGCCGGGCGACCGGGTGCTGAGCATCGAGGGGCAACCCCTGCCCGATGTGGCCTCGGGCGAGGTTTATGACAACATGATCGACGCGCTGCCGCGAGAGGCGCTCTTGCGCTACACGGTCGAGCGTGCGGGGCGCGAGATCGAGGCGATGGGGCCGCAGCTCATGCCGCCCTTGATCAGCGGGCTTGCACCGCAATCGGCCGCATTTGCCGCGGATTTGGAGGCGGGTGATGTCATCACGGCGGTCAATGGCACGCCGATTGTGGCCTTTGAAGAGCTCAAGGATGTTGTCGAAGGGTCGAACGGGGCACCGATTGCCCTGACGGTGTGGCGGCCAGAGGGCGAGAGCCACGAGGTCACGATCACGCCGCGCCGGGTGGACGAGCCGCAGCCCGAAGGCGGGTTTCGCACCGAATGGCGGATCGGGATTGCGGGCGGCATGGCCTTTGAGCCTGCGACCGAGCGTCTGGGGTTGATCGAGGCGGTGGGCGATGCGGTGGGCCAGATCGGCGACATCATCCAAAGCTCGCTCTCGGGGCTCTATCACATGATCACGGGCGCGATCAGCAGTTGCAATATGTCCGGGCCGATCGGCATCGCGCAGGTGTCGGGGGCGATGGCCAGTCAGGGCGCGCAGAGTTTCATCTGGTTCATCGCGGTGCTGTCGACGGCGGTGGGTCTGCTCAATCTCTTTCCTGTGCCGGTTCTGGATGGCGGGCATCTGGTGTTCTACGCTTATGAGGCGGTTGCGGGCCGTCCGCCCAGCGAGCGGGCGTTGCGGGTGCTGATGACCGTTGGTCTCACGCTCATTCTGTCGCTGATGCTGTTTGCCCTCTTCAACGATATTTTCTGCCCCTAAGGGCGGGTGAGGCAATCCTGACTTGTCCGGCGTGAGCATTTCGCGCGATGCTGCGCGTGTGCCGTGAGGGAGCGCAGAGCATGTCGGAACATGACTATACCGCCCGCGTCGTCTGGACCGGAAACCGGGGCGAGGGGACGCGGCATTACAAAGGCTATGACCGCACCTGGAATGTCGAGACGCCGGGCAAGCCCGTGATCCATTGTTCCAACGATCCGCTGCTGGGAGGAAACCCCGGCCTGCACAATCCCGAGGACATGCTGATTGCCGCGCTCAGCGCGTGTCACATGCTGTGGTTTCTGCATCTGGCGAGTGATGCAGGCATTGCCGTGCAGTCCTACGAAGATGATCCGCTCGCCGTGGGCGAGACCGACAGCACCGGGGCGAGCCGCTTTCTGCGCGCCACGCTGCGGCCAAGGATTGCGGTGCCGGTGGGGACTGACCTTGCCCAAGCCGATGCGCTGCATGGGCAAGTGCATGCCTTCTGCTTCATTGCGCGGTCGGTGAATTTTCCAGTGATCTACGCGGCGCGCTACCGGGTTCTGGCGTGAGTTGTCCGGTGGCGTCGGTTTCAGGCTTGCAGCTTGGGTGGCTGCGCGGCTAGGCTGATCCTGTCAGGGTGCCGCCCTTTGGGGCGGAGAATTGGGAAGCCGGTGCAACTCCGGCGCTGCCCCCGCAACGGTAAGGGAGGGCGTTTCGGCAATAGGCCACTGGGCAGGATTGTCCGGGAAGGTGCCGCGACGCGAGGGCCACGTGGCCTGCCGCCCAAGCCCGGAAACCAGCCTTGGCGTGACGTCGAATCGCGGGGTGCGGTGCGGGCGTGCGCGCGCCAAGCCGGTTTCTCTGTCGTGCCATGTCCCTTGCCCTTCCTGCCCCATCCGACCCGGGGTGCGGTCGGGGAGAGCTGAAGATGAGTTTTCAACGAATCATGGATGGGCTGGAGCGCAGTCCCGCCACCGGCGCGCAGGCGGTGCAGGTGGCGCGGATGGGGTTTCTGCACTGGGCCTGTGGCGTTGAGGGACCCGTGACAACGCAGATGGTGCGAGCGGCGCTGGACTGTCCAGCGGCACAGGCCGCGGAAAGCGACGCGGCACGGGCCTTTGTCGGGGTCTTGCAAGAGGCAAGCAGGGTGTGTCTGGCAAGGCCGATGCGGCGATGTCGGGCGCGCGTGGTGCATTGAGACAGGCGCCTGCGTGATCCGCGCGGCACCTTTTCGGGAATTGCTGGAAGACTGTGATCGCCGTCTTGCGTCCGCGCAATAAAAAACGGCGGCACCAGGGAGGAGGAGGGGTGCCGCCGTTTCCTATACGTCCGGCCCAGGGAGGAGGAGAGGGCCATCCGCAAAACGAAAGGACTTGTTCAGTCCCGATTTGACGGCCCTAGGCATCAGGGAGGAGGAAAGATGCCCGTGACCGTAACAGATACCCCAGGGAGGAGGAGGGGGGTATCTGATCCTTTATTACGACCGGTGGCCGTAAACTGTTTCATGCGCAACGCGGCGGATTTCGCTGCGGTGCAGGCCCAGATCGGCGAGGTCATGGGCGCTCAGTTGCGACAACTCATTGACCGTGCGGCGATAGGTGCGATAATTCACGATGCGCTGCATTGCAGCATATACAGCCGCGCTCAGGTCTTCGCCAAGCAGGGCGGCGGCAGAGCGGCTGGTGTGGAACGTCGTCGGCATTTTTCGGGTCCTTGCGGATTTGATCGTGTTCAAGTTCGGCGAGGTTCGTTTCGCCTTTTGTTGAGACTAAGATACGCTTTTGCTGCGCCTGCACAATACCCATGATAAGCAATGCTGCTATGCAGCAATTGCATACGCCGAAAGTGACCTAAGGTTAAGCAAATGCGGCATTTTTTAGGCGTTATGTGAAGATCTGCCGCCCCGGTTGTGCGGTGGACGAAAGAGCAACCCTGGACCAAAGGACCGAAAATGAGCGATTTTCGCAGCGAACTTGAAGCGCGGTTGCGGCACCTTGAATTGCCCGACGGGGGCGATCTCATGTCACGGGATATGGTGCGCGCGCTGGAGGTAGAGGCGGGCGAGGTGCGCTTTGTCATCGAGGCCCCAAGCCCGGAAATGGCGCGCATGATGGAGCCGCTGCGCGCCGCCGCCGAGCGTGCGGCGCTGAGCCTGCCGGGGATAGTTCGGGCGCGCGTCGTGCTCACGGCGCAGGCGGCCCCGCCTGTCTTGAAGTTGGGGCAGCATCCCAAGGGCGGCAATGCCTCGATCCGCCCCGAGGGCATCGGCGCGCTGCTGGCGGTGGCCAGCGGCAAAGGCGGCGTGGGCAAATCCACCGTCGCGGCCAATCTGGCGGTGGCGCTGGCGCGGCAGGGGCGGCGCGTGGGATTGCTCGACGCGGATATCCACGGGCCGAGCCAGCCGCGCATGATGGGGCTGAGCGCGCGCCCGGCAAGCCCGGATGGCACGCGGATCACACCGCTTGAGGCGCATGGCGTCAAGGTAATGTCGATCGGGCTGATGCTCGATCCGGCCAAGGCGGTGATCTGGCGGGGTCCGATGCTGATGGGGGCGTTGCAGCAGATGCTGGCGCAGGTGGATTGGGGCGATCTTGATGCGCTGATCGTCGATCTGCCGCCGGGCACGGGCGATGTGCAACTGACGCTCAGCCAACGCGCGCGGCCTGATGGGGCGATCATCGTCTCAACCCCGCAGGATGTGGCGCTTCTTGATGCGCGCAAGGCGATGGACATGTTCCGCACGCTGGATGTGCCGATTCTGGGCATGATCGAGAACATGTCGTTCTTTACCTGCCCGGACTGTGGCCATGAGGCGCATGTCTTTGGTCATGGCGGGGTGAAGCATGAAGCCGAGGGGCTGGGCCTTCCGCTCTTGGCAGCCTTGCCGATTGATCTGGAAACCCGACTTGCGGGGGATGCAGGCTGTCCTGTGGCGGCGGGGAACAGCGGGGCGGCGCGAGCCTATGCAGAACTGGCGCTCCGGCTGATCCGCGAGGGGCATGGGTGAAGGGAGAGGCCGCAAGCAGGTTCGAGACATCGAACCGCGCTGCGCTCACTCGGTGATCGGAGTGGCCACCAGCCCGAGGCGGCGGGCGCTGTCGAGCGAGAGCGTGTCGCTCTCAAGGCCGAGGGGGGCTTGATAGCGGGCGATGGCGGCGCGGGTGCGGGCATCGAACCGGCCAGTGATCTGCCCGGTGTAGAGGCCGCGCGCCGCGAGCGCGCGTTGCACCGAGGCGATGAACTCGGGCGTCTGCACATCGGCGCAGGGGGTCTCGAACCATGTCGTGACGCGTTCCCGCAGGATCGCCTGACGGGTAACGGTGGCATAGGTGGCGGGGCGCAGAACGCCGCCTTTGGCATCTGTCTCGGCAGGGGTGAGCTGCACCTGTTCGGTGACGGTTTCGATCACGGCGGGGGTGTCCTTTTTCCCCCAGCAGGTGCCGGGGGCGGCCCCCGGCGGGGCCTCGGCCCCGAGGTTGGGGCGATCCGCGCCGGAGGTCACGGGCTGACAGGCGGCGAGGGCGAGCGCCAGCACGAGGCAGGACAGGCGGAAAGGCATCATGGGCAGGCGTCTCGCAGGCGATGGACCGGCCAAGCCTAGCCTGTTTGCTCTGGCGGGGAAAGCGGGGTTTCGGGATCGGCTAGAAGGTCGAGCAGGGACGAGATGTCCTCGATCTCTTCGGCAACGAGATGGGTCACGCCCGATTGCCGCTCGACACGGCCTGTCACGCGCAGCATGCGCCCGGCGATGACCGCGCGGCGAAAGCGGTCGAACACCTTGCGCCAGATCACGACATTGACGGTGCCGGTCTCGTCCTCGAGCGTGACAAAGACCACGCCGCGCGCGGTGCCGGGGCGCTGGCGCACCAGAACCAACCCCGCAACCGTGACACGCCGCCCCGGCACCACCTCGGGCAAGGCGGCGGCGGTCAGGGCAGAGGGGGGACGGGCAGGGGGCATGAGGTCTCTGGGTTTTCTGGCGCGGGTAATCTTGAGGAAGAGCTATCCAATCCCGAGCGCCTTGTGCAAGCGCGTAGACGGTCACTGTGGCACGCTGTGATGCGGTGCAACGAGATTTGAAAGTCGCGCTTCATGTCGCGCCAATAAGACGTAGCGCGGTGTTTCCCAGATCCAAGGACGGCAGTCTGCTAATTTAGGGGGAAAGTGGCAGCCCGTAGGGGAGTCGAACCCCTCTTTTCAGGTTGAAAACCTGACGTCCTAACCGATAGACGAACGGGCCATGCCTTGGCGTGACGCGTAACTAGGCAAAAGCGGCGGGGGGTGCAAGAGGGATTTTGCAAAAACTTCGCCCTGCATTCAGAATTTTATCCCCCGAGTGTCGGGGGCGTCGGGCACGCGGATTTTCACGCCGGGGCGGCATCTTCGAGGCGCAATTGCACGGTCTGTCTCCCGCCCCAACTGTTGATGTCGAGCCGCCCGGCAAGGTGAAAGCGCGCGCCGCCGTGGTTCAGCAATCCAGGTCCAAGGGGGCCATCAAGCGCGCCAAAGCAGATCGCGTCGAGGCTGGCCCCCATGCCATCGCCAAAGCGCAGCTTGAGATGCGCGCCGCTCAGCGCCTTGGCGAAGGTGATCTGGCAATCGGGAAAGACATAGCGGGGACCGGGCGCGCCCGCGCCAAACGGACCGGCGGCTTCGATCCGCTCGACCAGTTCGACGGTGGCGGCACCGGGCATCAAGAGACCGTCGAGCCGCAGATCGGCGGGGCCACCCGCGCCGGCACCCTGCTTGGCGAGCAACTCCGCAAGGCGCGCCATCGCGGCCTCGAGCCGGTCGCGCGCCACGGTGAGGCCCGCGGCCATCTTGTGCCCGCCGCCCTTGATCAAGAGCCCCTCGCTGGCCAGCCGTTGAATGGCAGCCCCGAGATCGACGCCCGAGACCGAGCGACCAGAGCCTTTGCCCTCGGCCCCGTCCAGCCCGATCACGATGGCGGGGCGGTTGGCGCGCTCCTTGAGGCGGCTTGCGACAATGCCCACGACGCCGGGATGCCAGCCTTCGCCAGCCGCCCAGACGAGGGGGGCATCAAAGCCGCGCGCCTCGGCCTGAGCAAGGGCGGCATCACGCACCAGCCCCTCGACCTCGCGCCGCTCGGTGTTGAGCTGATCGAGGCGTTCGGCCATAGCGCGGGCCTCTGAGGCATTGTCCGAGGCCAAGAGGCGCGCGCCCAAATCCGCTTTGCCGATCCGCCCCCCGGCATTGACGCGCGGGCCAAGGAGAAAGCCCAAGTGATAGGCATTGGGGGCTGTGTCCATCCGCGCCACATCCGCGAGCGCCACCAGACCGGGGCGCGTGCGCGCCGCCATCACGCGCAGGCCTTGGCGCACAAAGGCGCGGTTGACGCCGATGAGCGGCGCCACATCCGCCACGGTGGCCAGCGCCACCAGGTCGAGCATCGCCATCAGGTCCGGCCCCTCTGCACCCGCCGCACGCAGTTGACGCCCGGCCTCGACCAGCATCAGGAAAACCACTCCGGCGGCGCAGAGATGGGCGAGATCGCCGCTCTCGTCCTGACGGTTGGGATTGACCACGGCCAGGGCGGGGGGCAGGGATTCGCCGCCCAGATGGTGATCGAGCACCACCACATCCGCGCCCTTGGCGGCGGCAATCGCCTCATGGCTGAGGGTGCCGCAATCGACGCAGACAATGAGATCGTGGCGCGCGGCCAGATCGGACATGGCGGGCACGTTGGGGCCATAGCCCTCGTCGATCCGGTCGGGGATATAGAGCGTGGGCGTGGGGGCCTGCATCTGTCGCAGCCAGTCGATCAGCAGCGCGGCAGAGGTGCCACCATCGACATCGTAATCGGCAAAGATGGCGATCCGCTCTGAGGCCTGAACAGCCCGCAGAAACCGCGCTGCAGCCTTTTCCATGTCGCGCAGGCTGCGCGGATCGGGCAAGAGATCGCGCAGCGTGGGGGCGAGATAGGCCTCGGCGGCATCCTCGGTCACACCCAGTCGGGCCAATGTCTGACAGAGCGGGCGGGGTAGGGCGGTGGCCTGCGCCATTGCTTCGGCTAGGCGGTCGGTCTCGACCCCCGGACCAACCCAGCGACGCCCCAAGAGCGAGTGTTCCACTCCGAGAAAGGCCGGTCCCATTCGCGCCTCCTCTCATTCATCTGGCGGCAAATACCTCGGGGGAGTCCCGGACTTGATCCGGGACGGGGGCAGCGCCCCCTACCCCTATGCCGCGTTCAGTCCCGTTTGCTGCGATAGATCATCCGCCGCACCGAGCCGGTGCGCGAGCGCATGAGCAAGGTTTCAGTCTCGACATAGCCGGGGCGGCGTTTGACACCCGAGAGGATCGAGCCGTCAGTGACGCCGGTGGCGGCAAAGATCACATCGGATGTCACCATCTCGTCGCGGGAATAGATGCGGTCGAAATCGGTGATCCCGGCCTTGGCGGCGCGGGCGCGTTCATCCTCGTTGCGGAACACGAGGCGGCCCCACATTTGCCCGCCCATGCATTTGAGCGCAGAGGCCGCCAGCACGCCTTCGGGCGCACCGCCGGTGCCCATATACATGTCGATCCCGGTACGGTCGGCCTCGGCGCAATGAATGACGCCCGCCACATCGCCATCGGGGATCAGGAACACGGCGGCGCCGGTGCTGCGCAATTCGTCGATCATTTCCTGATGGCGCGGGCGTTCGAGCACGCAGACGGTGATTTCGGACGGGCGGCAGCCGCGTGCGGCGGCCAGCGCCTCGACCCGCTCGCGCGGGCTCATGGCGAGGGAGACGACATTCTCGGGATAGCCCGGCCCGATCGCCAGCTTGTCCATATAGGTGTCGGGCGCGTGCAAGAGCGTGCCGCGCGGGGCCATGGCGATCACGGTCAGGGCATTGGGCATGGCCTTGGCGGTCAGGGTCGTGCCTTCGAGCGGATCAAGTGCGATATCGACGCCGGGGCCGTCACCAGTGCCCACCTCTTCGCCGATAAAGAGCATCGGCGCTTCGTCACGCTCGCCCTCGCCGATCACCACGACACCCTTGATGGCCAGAATGTTGAGCTGTTCGCGCATGGCGTTGACGGCGGCCTGATCGGCGGCCTTTTCATCGCCGCGCCCGATCAGGTCGGCGCAGGCCAGAGCGGCCTGTTCGGCCACACGGGCAAGGCCGAGCGAGAGCATGCGATCGTTGAAGGCGGTATCGGAGGTCATGGGATGGTCCTTGTACATCAGGTCAAATCAGCATTAGCGCCGGTCAGTCTGGCGCACAAGTCCGGCGGCCGGGCCGTGTCAGACGGTTTCGATGCGCAGCGCGACCGGCTCGCCCGACAGCACGTCGAGGCGGCTGATGCCGGTGAGGGCGGTGTCGAGCGCGTCGCGCGTGGTCTTGTGGGTCACGATCAGCACCGGCGCTGTGGTGGCATCATGGCGATACTGGCGCATGCGGTCGATGGAAATGCCCGCCTCGCCCAGCAAAGTCGCGACCTTGGCCAAGGCACCGGGTTTGTCGATCAGCGACATGCGCATGTAATAGGGGGCGGGGGTTGCACTCGCGGCGGTCTGGCAACGGGCCAGACCGGCGGCGGGTTGGCCAAAGGTCGGCAGGCGAAAGCCGCGCGCAATGTCCATCACATCGCCCATGACGGCACTCGCGGTGGGGCCCATGCCCGCACCGGGGCCGCGCAGCACGATCTGTTCGACATTGTCGCCTTCGAGCACGACCATATTGGTGCCGCCTTCCAGTTGGCCAAGGGGGCTGGTGTCGGGCACGAGGCAGGGCGACATCCGCTGTTCCAGCCCGCGCCCGGTCATCTGCGCCACGCCCAGGAGCTTGATGCGATAGCCCATGTCAGCGGCGTGGCGGATATCCTCGATAGTGATCTTTTCGATGCCTTCGAGCGCCACAGCAGCGAAATTGATCTGACAGCCAAAGGCGATGGACGCGAGCAGCGCCAGCTTGTGACCGGCGTCGATGCCACCCACGTCAAGCGTCGGATCGGCCTCGAGATAGCCCAGTTTGGCGGCTTCGTCGAAGACCTGCGCATAGGGCAGGCCCGCCGATTGCATGCGCGTCAGGATATAGTTGCAGGTGCCGTTCATCACGCCCATGACGCGGGTGATGTCATTGCCTGCCAGACCCTCGGTCAGCGCCTTGATCACCGGGATGCCACCTGCGACGGCGGCCTCGAAGCGGATCACGCAGCCTGCCGCCTCGGCGGCGAGGGCCAGTGCCTGACCATGATGGGCGAGCATCGCCTTGTTGGCGGTGACGACATCCTTGCCTGCGGCAATCGCCGCTTCGGTCGCGGCCTTGGCGGGGCCATCGGAGCCGCCCATGAGTTCGAGAAACACATCCACATCATCGCGTTTGGCAAGGGCGACGGGATCGTCTTCCCAAGCGTAGTCGCTGAGCGTGACGCCGCGATCCTTGTCGCGGGTGCGCGCCGAGACGGCGGTGATGACCACAGGACGGCCTGCGCGGGCGGCCAGAAGATTGGCCTTCTGCCGGATGATCCGCACGACCCCGGTGCCAACCGTGCCCAATCCGGCGATGCCAAGGCGCAGGGGTGTGTTCATGGGGTTCTCCGATTGTCACTGTCTATGGATTTGCCGCGATGTAACGGGTTCGGTGATGCCTTGCAACGCGGCTTGCACGGGCTGGGGCGTTGTTTTCAGTCGCTCACACCGCTTTGCATGCGGTCTTGGGTGCCGGGATCGACCACACCGCCCTTGAGCCGCGCGGCGCGCGCACGCAGCCCGGCGCTGCGCCGGTCGAGAGTATCGGCGGTGTCGGGCGTGATTTGGGGCGTGGTGGCCTGCGCCCGGATCTCTTCCACCGGGATCAGATCGGGATAGGAGGCGTCACGCGTGCGTTTGTCGACGGTCCGGTCGAGCGGCAGGATATCGCTGCATCCCGCCACAAGGCCGGTGATCAGGATCAGGATCAGAAGAGGTAGGCGCAGAGCCATGGCGGCCGGTATCCTTGTTCCGGTGGATGGTTCTGTCTTGCCATTCTTTGGGGTCAGAGAGCAAGCCGGGCTTTGATCTGAACGAATGTTCAGTTAAACCCGGTGTCATGGCACGAACCCAAGGCTCTCATTCCGATATCACCGGCCCGCGCGTGCGCGACGCGGCGCTGCGTCTTTTTGCGCGGCATGGCTATGCGGCGGTCTCGATGCGGCAGATCGCGGCGGCGGTTGGGGTGCAGGCGGGCGCGCTCTACAATTACACGCCGGATAAACAGACGCTGCTTTTTGATCTGATGCGCGGGCATATGGAGGATTTGCTGGCAGCTTGGGATGCGGCAGAGCCTGAGGGCGATGCGATGGCAGCCTTGGAGGCGTTCACCCGGTTTCATATCCGCTTTAATACCAGCCGGGCCGATGCGGTCTTTGTGTCCTACATGGAGTTGCGTAATCTGGAGCCTGAGAATTTTGCGGTGATCGAGGGGCTGCGGCGAGAGTATGAGACGCGGCTCGAGGCGGTGTTGCGGCGGGGGGCAGAGGCGGGCGCGATGGTGGTCGCCGAGCCGCGCATTGCCAGCATGGCGCTGATCGCCATGCTGACAGGGGTCAACACCTGGTATCGCGCTGAGGGCCGCCTGTCACTTGCGGAGGTCGAGGCGGTCTATTGGGATATGGTGCGGCGGTCGGTGGTGGGGTGAGGGGAGCGTGTGGTGTGCATAGGGGCGCGCGAGACGCTGTTTGTTCATCCCTCCCGCGCTGCTTGTCACTTGGCGTGAGCGCCGCCTTTCGCCTGCCCCCACGCCTCATTTAATGAAACTCCCATCGCGCAGTTCGCGCATGGCTTGGCGCAACTCGTCTTTCGTGTTCATGACAATTGGGCCGTGCCACGCGACGGGCTCTTGGATCGGCGCGCCGGAGATGAGCAGGAACCGCACGCCGTCTTCGCCCGCCTGCACCGTGACCCTGTCGCCAGTGCCAAAGCGGATCAGCGTTCGGTCGCCAGAGAGGTCGCGGATATGCACCTCTTGCCCGGCTACTTCCTTTTCCAGAAGAACGCCGGTCGGTTTTGAAGCATCGGCAAAGGCACCGGCTCCTTCGAACACATAGGCAAAGCTGCGCCGGTAGGTATCGACCGGAAGGGATTTCTTGACCCCCGCAGGCACCCAGATGTCGAGATACTGCGGATCGGCGGCGATGCCGTCCACAGGGCCGCGCTGTCCCCAGAAATCGCCCACGATCACCCGAACGCGGGTGCCGTCATCGTCGGTAATCTCGGGGATGTCTGACGATTTCACGTCCTGATAGCGGGGCGTGGTCATCTTTTGCGCGGCGGGCAGGTTGGCCCAGAGTTGAAAGCCGTGCATCTGCCCCTGCGCATTGCCGCGCGGCATTTCCTGATGCAGGATGCCCGATCCGGCGGTCATCCATTGCACATCGCCTGCGCCGAGACTGCCCTGATTGCCCAGACTGTCGCCATGCGCGACCGTGCCCGCGAGCACATAGGTGATGGTCTCGATGCCGCGATGCGGGTGCCATGGAAAACCGGCCGTATAGCGGGCGGGGTCATCATTGCGGAAATCGTCGAACAAGAGGAACGGATCAAGTTCGGTGGGGTCCTGAAAGCCGAAGGCACGGTGCAGGTGCACGCCTGCCCCCTCCAGCGTGGGGGTTGCGGCGCGTTGTTCCAAAACGGGTCTGATGGACATGAGGAATCTCCTTTGCCACAGGATATAGGCAGGCGGACGGTTCAAGGAATGGGTCCGTCTGTTCACCCATGAACCGCGCCTGTGCATTTTGCGCGTCACCCGCGCCTGTGCATTTTGCGCGCGCCCCTCTCGCCATGGGAAACGATCCGGGGTAAAGCCGGGCGCAAAGGGAGAGATCGCATGCAGGATGAAGAGGTATTGGCGGCACTGGGGGCCTCTGCGGGGCGTCGGATTCTCGGAGTGGGATCGGTCGCGGGTCTGGGGCTGACGCTGCTTTATCTGGCGCTTGTGCAATCACCGAGCCTTGGTTGGCTGGTGTTCATGGTCGGTTTTGGGGCCACTTGCGTCTTTCTGGCCGAGCGGATGTGGCGGGCCACGGCGCAATGGCTGATCCTGACGCGGGACGGGCTGCGCGACAACACAGGGCGGATGATCGCGCCCGTGGCGCAGATGCGCTCGGTGGACCGGGGGGTATTCGCGTTCAAGCCGTCGAACGGCTTTCGCATCCAGCTTACGGAAAAAGCCCCGGCCGTTTGGCAACCGGGGCTTTGGTGGCGCGTCGGGCGCAGCGTGGGTGTGGGCGGTGTCACCTCTGGCACGCCGGCCAAGTTCATGGCCGAGCAAATTCAGGACCTGATCACCCGTCAGTCGCAGGATTAGGCGGCGGTACAGACACCCTCGAAGCAGAGTTGTGAGGCAAAGCGCAGCGGCACGAACATCCGCGTCTTGATATTGGTGCCATCGGTAAACCCGGTGGAGAATACCGGATCATAGTCCGACGAGGTCTCGACCAGGATGAGCTCCTGTCCATCAAGCATCTGCGGCAGGGTCGCATGGGCGTTGCGCACATCGTCGGCGCTCAGCGGGTTGAGGTCGCCCGAGCCGCGCACTTCGGACCAGCGCAGTTCGAATTCGTCAATGTTGTTGTCCGTGTCGAGGTGGTAGCGCACCACGGTGACGCGCACCTGATTGTTGCCGTCATCGTTGGTCATGATGTCGAACAGCACCTTGACGTTGTTGATATAGGCCTCGTTTACCTCAGCCGTCTCGCGTGAGAGCATGTCGGCAACAGTGTAGGTCGCCTTTTCGCGCACGCTCTGATAGCGGAACATGTCGAAATATTCGTAGCTGAAGGTCAGTCCCATGAAGAGGAAGGGGAACATGACGACCGTTTCCATGGCGGCGGTCCCGCATTCCTGTTTCCAGAACCGGCGCAGCATCTTGAAGGCAGGGCGCAGGGTCATCAGATTGGCTCCTGAACAAAGGCGGTGGTGGCGATGAGCGCGGCTTGGCCGCTGCTGTCCGAGACCAGTTTGCTGCCCAGCACCCCCGCCGGGAACAATGGCCGGAACTTGAGGCAGGCGCGCAAGAGCATCAGCTCGTTCTGCTGACCGGGCACGAATTCACGAACCGGCTTGGCGGGTTCTGCCTCGTCTGTGCAATCGGCCTCGGCGTCGAGACCGTTGAAGTTACGGATATCTGCCGACCGCATTTGTAGCCGGAGATTGTTTTCGCAATCGTTGATGATCACCGTGTTGGCGCAGATGATCTGCTTGATGTCATCATGCTGTGGGGCTGTGCCGGTGCCCAGCCGCACCTCGCGCACCGCCATATCGAGACCACGCTCGAGGAAGGTGGCGCGCATGGTGACAAACCCCATCTCGATCGAAAAGATCATGATGCCGATGAAGAAGGGCGCCACCAGAACGAATTCGAGCGAGGCGGTACCGGTATCATCCTGCCGGAAACGGCGCAGGAAATTTCTGAACGCGCGGGTCATTGGGTCAACCTCAACTGTTTCACATTGGCCGCGATGGCGCTGAAGGCACTCGCAATATTCACGGTTGTCGCATTGTAGTGATGATTGATCGACGACGCGCATTTCTGGATTTTGTCGGCACCGGTCGGTTGGCTGCCCATTTCAAAGGCGATGGTGTAGATCACGATCCCTTCGGATTTGGCTGCGTCGCAGATGTCCTCAAGACGCTCGTCCTTCTTGGACCGGTTGATCGGGTTGTTGAGATAGTTGTTCCATGGACCCGAGTTTCCGGTGATGTTGTAATAGAAACGTGGCGACATCAGGCCCCATGCCGTTTCCCAGCTCAGACGTTCGCTGGAAATGAAGCCTGGTAGCGTGGACGCATTGTAGTTGTTGAACGTGGACCACGACACGTAACCGCCATCGGTGACATTGAACATGCGGCTGTCAGAGGGGCGGCGCAGATAATAGCTGACCTGTTCCTCGCCAGTCGGCGAGTAGATGCACGTGTAGCCACTGTAACTGCAATACTGCTGATATTGCGAGCCGTACCAGCGGCGGCCGTCATAGTTGCGCTGCAGGTAATCAAACTGCATTTGCTCGTAGGTGAGCTTGAAAAGGTCCGAGTTCGCCCCGCGATAGGTGTTGCTGAACCGGTAGGAATTGTCATTGGCCCCGTCGCCCATCAGGACGATCACCTTGAGCGTGTCGCTCTCGTTAAAGACAGCGGGCATATTGGTCAGCGCCGGTTCGACCAGCGAATAGGTCAGGATGGTGCCATCGTCTTGCGGAACCTGAATCGGCTCCTGTAAGCTCTGCACGACTGGCTGGAAGGCCGAGTCAAGCAAGGCCGCCGCCCATTTCACGCCCTCGTCGTTCGAGGTACTGCCGCCCGCCTCGAGCGAGTCAATCTTGGCGTGCAGCGACGCCTTGGTGGTCGCGTAGGGCAGGATATCGAAGTAATCCTGAGTATAGCACGACTGGTAATAGGTATCGAGGAAGCTGCTCAGGGGTGTTGTCGTCAGATCGCCAAAGGTGGTGCCCTCACGGGAGGTATAGATCAACTGATCATAGGCCGTGTTGGGATCAATCGTGGTTGTGTCGAAATCATCATCCTGCAACTCGAGGCAGGAGGAGTACTTGTGGCTTTCGTTGACCGTCAGCGCCTCGTAGATTTCCTTGGAGGGGGTGACGCCCCAACTGAACGGGACCACCGAGATCACCGCGTCATTCGGTTCCGTGCTGTCGAGAATGGAGTCGACAAAATTCTTGGCGGCGGGTCTGAGCGCGTCGATCCGCGCGCCCATCATCGAGCCCGAAACGTCGAGCGCCATGGCGATTTCAAGTTTGGGGATCGTCACCTCTGCGGTGGAATTCCCGGCGGATTCCAGGGTATCGACCCCGGCGAGACGCATGAGATAGGTGTCGAGGGTCTGGGATGCGCGCGCTGTGACCTTGGACGAGTTGAGGCGAATGTCGATATCGCCTGCTTCTTGCGCCGCAAGATAATCTGCCTGTCCGGATTTGGCGAAATAGTCTTCGATCACCGCTCGTGCAGCAGCGTTGTTGACCGCCGTGGCCCCGGCCAGAACAGCCCGGTCCAGTGTCGCCTGAAGACTGGCGCGCGCCATTTCCTGACGCATGGTATCAATCCCGATACCGCCCATGATCAAGAACATGACGAAGATCGCAAAGGCGAGCACCGTGACCGTGCCCTCTTCTTCCTTGAAGAAACGCTCTGCATAATCTCCGGCGCGTGTCGTCTCGCGCAGTTTTGACCGTACCCCCCGATCCAATGTCTTGCTATTCCAAAGCATGTTAACACCTCATTGTGACGGAGCCTTTCCCCAACCCCGCACTGCACCATCTGGTCTTATCCCCTTTGTCTATGGCCGAATTATGGCGGGTTTCGGACAGAATTTCAGAAGTTAACCAATTAAAATCAACAATATAAAAGCCCGTTCTCGATTGTTGTGACTCTGGCGACAAACCCTGAGGCCGGGCCCCGCCCGCACCGGACAGCGGCGCGGGTGGGTAGACAAACTGTCCACATCAGTTAACCATGAGGCAGGACACCGGGGCCGCGCGCCACTTGGGCCAGTCTATTGCTCCGGGTCGCAACAGGGAGAGGACGAATGAACGCCAGCAAGGAACCCAGCTTTCGCGAGAGTGTGGATCTGATGTTCAACCGCGCGGTGGCGCTGATGGACCTGCCACCGGGTCTTGAGGAAAAGATCCGCGTCTGCAATGCGACCTACACCGTGCGGTTCGGCGTGCGCCTGCGCGGACAAATCCATACCTTCACCGGCTATCGCAGCGTTCATTCCGAGCATATGGAGCCGGTCAAGGGCGGTATCCGCTATGCCATGGGGGTCAATCAGGACGAGGTCGAGGCGCTCGCGGCGCTGATGACTTACAAATGCGCACTCGTCGAGGCCCCGTTTGGCGGCTCAAAGGGTGGTTTGCGGCTTGATCCGCGCCAATGGGAGGAACACGAGCTTGAGATGATCACCCGGCGCTTTGCCTATGAGCTGATCAAGCGCGACCTGATCAACCCGGCCCAGAACGTGCCCGCCCCTGACATGGGTACCGGCGAGCGCGAGATGGCGTGGATCGCCGATCAATACAAACGCATGAACACCACGGATATCAATTACCGTGCCTGCGTGACCGGCAAGCCGATCAATGCGGGTGGTATTCAGGGCCGGGTCGAGGCGACGGGGCGCGGCGTGCAATACGCCCTGCACGAATTCTTTCGCCATCCCGAGGATGTTGCGGCGGCGCACCTCTCAGGCACGCTCGAGGGCAAGCGGGTCATCGTGCAGGGCCTCGGCAACGTGGGGTATCACGCGGCCAAGTTTCTGAGCGAGGAAGACGGCTGTCTCGTCACCGGCATCATCGAGCGCGATGGCGCGCTGGTGGATGACAAAGGGCTGAATGTCGAGGCGGTGCGCAACTGGATCGCGCGCCACGGCGGCGTCGATGGCTATCCCGAGGGCAAATACGTCAAGGATGGCGCAAAGGTGCTTGAGCAGGAGTGTGACATCCTCATTCCCGCCGCGATGGAGGGGGTGATCAATCTCGGCAATGCCGCGCAGATCAAGGCACCGTTGATCATCGAGGCCGCGAATGGCCCGGTGACGGCGGGGGCCGATGACATTCTGCGCCAGAAGGGCACGGTGATCATTCCGGACATGTATGCCAATGCAGGTGGTGTGACAGTGTCCTATTTCGAATGGGTCAAGAACCTCAGCCATATCCGCTTTGGCCGGATCGGGCGGCGACAGGAAGAGGCGCGCCATCAGCTCTTGGTGACGGAATTGCAGCGGCTCAATCGCGGCCTTGGGGATGCTTGGGAAATGTCGCCGGATTTCAAGCAGAAATACCTCAAGGGTGCGGGCGAACTGGAATTGGTGCGCTCGGGGCTCGATGACACGATGCGCACGGCCTATCAGTCGATGCGCGAGGTCTGGCATGGGCGTCAGGATGTGACGGACCTGCGCACGGCGGCCTATCTCGTATCCATCGCCAAGGTTGCGGCGAGCTACCGCGCCATGGGGCTCTGACAGCCTTAGGTCGCGCATGGGCCTGAAAATGGCGGGAAAGATGGCAGAGCTTCGGCTCTGCCATTGCTATTGATGGGCGAAGTTGGTTCAGTCGCGCCAGATTGGGCGCAAGGGGAGTGGCATGCGATTTTCCGGCCTGCGGGTTCTGAAAGAAGGGCTGACCGGCAACAAGGGCTGGCAGGCGCATTGGCGCGATGCAACGCCCAAGCCCG
Source organism: Roseovarius sp. (assembly GCF_018066915.1). Classification (GTDB taxonomy): domain Bacteria; phylum Pseudomonadota; class Alphaproteobacteria; order Rhodobacterales; family Rhodobacteraceae; genus Roseovarius. The sequence continues at coordinate 1,392 of NZ_JAGPVV010000039.1, read as the reverse complement.
AGTATGACGTGATCATCATCGGCGGTGGCGGTCATGGTCTCTCGACCGCTTATTACCTGGCCAAGCGGCACGGGATCACCAATGTCGCGGTGCTGGAAAAGGGCTATCTGGGTGGTGGCAATGTGGGGCGCAACACCACCATCGTGCGCGCCAATTACTTCCTGCCGGGCAATTCCGAGTTCTACAGCCATTCCCTGAAACTCTGGGAGGGGCTGGAAGAGGACCTCAATTACAACGTCATGCATTCTCAGCGGGGGCAGATCGTGCTGTTCCATTCGGACGGGCAGCGCGATGCGATTGCGCGGCGCGGCAATGCGATGATTAACCGCGGCGACGATGCGGAACTCCTGAGCGTGGCGCAGCTTAAACGGATGGTGCCCTATCTCGATTATGAACAGGCCCGGTTCCCCATTCACGGCGGGCTCTTGCAGCGACGCGCAGGCACGGCGCGGCATGACGCGGTGGCCTGGGGCTATGCACGGGGGGCAAGCGATCGGGGTGTGGACCTGATCCAGAATTGCGAAGTGACGGGGATCGACATCGAGAATGGCCGGGTGCGTGGCGTGCAGACCACGCGCGGGGCCATTCGCGCCAAGAAACTGGCGATTGTGGTGGCGGGGCGCTCAAGCCAAGTGGCGGCGATGGCCGGCATGCGTCTGCCCATCGAGAGCCATGTCTTGCAGGCCTTTGTGACCGAAGGGCTGAAGCCCTGCATCGACCATGTGATCAGCTTCGGCATGGGACATTTCTATATCAGCCAGTCCGACAAGGGTGGGCTCGTCTTTGGCGGCGATCTGGACATGTATGCGTCCTATGCGGCGCGCGGCAACCTGCCGATTGTTGAGCATGTGATGGAGGCGGGCATGACGCTGATGCCGATGATCGGCAATGCCCGCGTGCTGCGCAGCTGGGGAGGGATCATGGACATGTCGCCCGATGGCTCGCCCATCATCGACCATTCGGGCATCGAGGGGCTCTATCTCAATTGCGGCTGGTGCTATGGCGGGTTCAAGGCTGTGCCCGGTTCGGGGGATGCTATGGCGCATCTTATTGCGACGGACAGGCCGCATCCGGCGGCCACGGGGTTCCGGCTGGACCGGTTCCGCACAGGCCGGGGTCTGATGGACGAAGAAGGCACCGGCGCGCAGCACAACCTGCATTGAGCGGCGCGCAGAGGGCGGGATTTGAGTATTTTGGGAACGATGAAAGCGCGGGTAAGATGAGGCTGGGCTGTCCGATCTGTGGCGAGCGGGATCGTCGCGAGTTCTACTATCAGGGGGCTGCGCTGGCGCGGCCCGCGGGCGAGGCTTGGGCACCGGAGTGGGATGATTACATCCACAATCGCGACAACCCGGCGGGTGTGACCCGCGATCTGTGGCAGCACGAGCAGGG
>NZ_JAGPVV010000028.1 GCF_018066915.1 Roseovarius sp. | reverse complement strand
CTGCACAGCAAGTTTCTCAACACCGTGGTCGAGCGCTCTGCCGAAGAAAAGGCGCGGCAAGAGCATTTTGCCAACAGTAGTCTCTATCAGGGCTATTATGACGCGTTGCAGGCCGACCCGGACCTATGGTGCGAAGGCTCGACCCGGCTGGTTGGCTGGCGCCAACTCGAGGCGATGGGCCTCATGTCGCGCGGCGGCTGGATTTAGCCTATCTCGGCGATAAGCGCCTGATACCGCGCGGTATAGTCTTGCCGGGTCTCGACCGGCGGCCGCAGAGTAATGCAAAGCCCCTGCATGAGCATAGGGTCAGGCTTGCCAAAGAACCGATCCGCCTCAGCCACCGAGAACCCCGCGATTTCAGTCGCTTCCATCCAGGCGCTGATCTTGTCGGCCTGCTTGATCTGCTTCTTGATCTCAGGCGGGATGGTAGCAGGCAGGCCAAAGCGGATATGAATCGCCGCCGCAAGCCGTTTATCAAGATCGTCATAGCCCGGCCCAACCGCGTTCTTGACCGGAGAAATCATGTCGCCAATCACGTATTCCGGTGCATCATGCAAGAGTGCGGCCAGTCGCCATTTGGCCGGGGATGACGGTGTAAGGCGGGAATAGAGCCTTTCCACCAGCAGGGAATGTTCGGCGACCGAATAGGCAAAGTCGCCTACAGTCTGCCCGTTCCAGCGGGCAACAAAGCTAAGCCCATGGGCAATATCCTCGATCTCGATATCGACAGGCGTTGGATCAAGAAGATCGAGCCTGCGACCCGAAAGCATCTTTTGCCAGGCGCGGGGTTTGGGCATGCGACCTCCTAGGAACTTGGACGATCCTGCCTAGCGCGGCTTGGCCGATTTTGCAAAGCCCTGCATGATCCCGGCCAGAAGAGGCGAGTCGGCGCGCGCCGCAACAAAATTGTAGCCTTTGAACGGATCACGCTTGAGCGCCCGGATCGTGGCAATGTCGGGCATGGCAATCAGGCCATTCTGGCTGGAATAGAGACGGAAATCTGGGTGCGCCAACAAATGCGCGCTCACTGTGCAGTCCGGATCATTGCCGTGGTCCTCGTAAATCAGCACAGAGCCTTCGCTCAGAGCGCGGGCCGCACCTGTGATGGCATCTATCTCGGCCCCTTCGACATCAAGCTTGATCAGCGCGGCGGTGCCGGGGGGGACAAGATCGTCAATCGCAAGCGTGGTCACGGTCTCGGTCCGGTCCTGCGCGCCTGCTGGCATGTCGCCCATCAGCCGGGCAGAGGCATGGCTGAGATGCGTGTTCACAAAAGTCAGCACCTGACCTGACCGCGCATGAATCGCCGCGCGGTGAAGCGTCGCGCCCGGCAGAGCGGCCGCATTACCCTGCAAACGCTCGAATGTCCGCGCCGACGCCTCGACCGCGATGACCTGCTCAAAGAGCGGCGCGGCGCGGGTGGTCCAATAGCCCATGTTCGCGCCGAGATCGCAAAAGAGCGGCGTCGCCCCGGCGGCGGCGCGCAGCACCGAATCGACCTCGGGCTCATAAGGCGCGAAATAGAGCGCGAAGCGTGTCCAATAGCCATCGTTGAGCAGGATGCGATAGGGCGCGGCCTCCCCGTCTTGCAGGATCACCGCGTTCTCGGGATCAAAGAACCGCCCAAGCCCACGCGCAAACCGTCCATAGAGCCCGCGCGTGACGGCGAGGCGAAAGAGCCCCATCAAGAGGATGTATTGCAGCCGCGCGGAAGGGCTGGAGAAGGTGAGGCGATGCGAGGCGATCATGGCGACAGACCTAGGCAATGGCCGCTCTGGACGCAAACCCTAAACACAAACGCCACACGCGCTTGTGCGCGGAGTTTTAGCGCAACACGATCCTCGCTTCCCCAGATTGATGGCATGGAACCCCGGCGCAGATGCGCCAAGCTGAGGAGAAAGGCCATGTTCAAACGTCTCTGTTCCACCGCAGTCATCTTTGGTGCCGCAGCACTCGCACCGCCCGTCCACGCGCAACCGATGACCTGCCTGCCACGCGCCGATCTGATTGAGCACCTCGAGGGGCGCTATTCCGAGCATCTGACAGGTGGCGGCATGCAAAGCCCGCTACAATTGCTCGAGATCTGGGCCTCGGATCAGACCGGCAGTTTCACCGTCTTTGTGACCCGGTCAGATGGGCTGAGTTGCGTGATCGCCACAGGCCAGAACTGGCAGGATACCACACCAACTGACCCAGAGGGGGTTGCGGGCTAATCGCGCATTGCCGAAAGGGGGAGTGAGTGCTATCTGCCTTGCAAAATTCTCATGCAAGGAGCCACCCCCACATGGCAAATGATTATATCGTCAAGGACATCAGCCTGGCCGCTTATGGGCGCAAGGAACTGGACATTGCGGAAACCGAAATGCCGGGCCTGATGGCCCTGCGCAAGGAATATGGCGAGGCCAAGCCGCTCAAGGGCGCCCGGATCGTCGGAAGCCTGCACATGACCATTCAGACGGCCGTGTTGATCGAAACGCTGGTGGATCTGGGCGCAGATGTGCGTTGGGCGTCCTGCAACATCTTTTCCACGCAGGATCACGCCGCGGCGGCGATTGCTGCTGGCGGTACCCCGGTTTTCGCAATCAAAGGGCAGAGCCTTGAAGAGCATTGGGATTATCTCGACAAATCCTTCATGTTCGAAGACGGCCCGAACATGATCCTCGACGATGGCGGCGATGCAACGCTCTATGTCCTGCTTGGCGCGCGCGCCGAAGCGGGCGAAGACATCATCCCGGTGCCCGCCTCGGAAGAGGAAGAAGTGATCAAGGCGCAAATCGCCAAGCGGATGAAGGCCAGCCCCGGTTGGTTTACAAAGGTGCGCGACCAGATCAAGGGCGTGTCCGAGGAAACCACCACCGGCGTGCATCGTCTCTATGACCTGCACAAGAAGGGACAGCTTCCCTTCCCGGCAATCAACGTCAACGACTCTGTGACCAAGTCGAAGTTTGACAACAAATACGGCTGTAAAGAGAGCCTTGTGGACGGTATCCGCCGCGCCACCGACACGATGATGGCCGGCAAAGTTGCCGTCGTCTGCGGCTATGGCGATGTGGGCAAAGGTTCTGCCGCGTCGCTGCGCGGTGCCGGTGCGCGTGTGAAAGTGACTGAAGTAGACCCGATCTGCGCGCTTCAGGCGGCGATGGACGGGTTTGAAGTGGTTGTGCTGGAAGACGTGATCGACAGCGCCGACATCTTTATCACCACCACCGGCAACAAGGACGTGATCCGCATCGAGCATATGCGCGGGATGAAGGACATGGCCATTGTCGGCAATATTGGCCATTTCGACAATGAAATTCAGGTGGCCGCGCTCAAGAACCATAAATGGACCAACATCAAGGAACAGGTGGACATGATCGAAATGCCTTCGGGCAACCGGATCATCCTTCTGTCCGAAGGCCGCCTCTTGAATCTCGGCAATGCGACCGGCCACCCGTCGTTTGTGATGTCTGCCTCCTTCACCAATCAGGTGTTGGCGCAGATCGAGCTTTGGACCAAGGGCGACCAATACGGCAACGAAGTCTATGTTCTGCCAAAGCATCTTGACGAGAAAGTCGCGCGTTTGCATCTGGACCGCATTGGGGTCAAATTGACGCAACTGCGCGTCGATCAGGCGGATTACATCGGGGTCAGCCCTGAAGGTCCGTTCAAGCCTGAGCATTACCGCTACTGATCAGACCGGCTATTGGACAGGACACCGATGTTGAAAGAACGTATTTTTGATCTCGGTGTCCTGGCCCTCGGCCTGACACTTTTGCTGATCGGCACGACTGCGGCGCAGGCCAAGCCCAAAGTCACCGAAACCATCAAGACCTACACGGTGTCTGCCACCTCTCTAGAAGGGCTGGCACAGGAAATGGATCAGAAAGGCCCGAAAGGATATTGGGCCTATACCGGATGGTATGTAAAGTGGACCGGCGACTGCAAATTGAGCGTCACCGTCGATATTACCCTTCCAAAGCACAAGAACCCCGCCAAGATGCCCGCCGATGTGCGCAAGAAATTCGACACCATGCTGGTCGCATTGACCGAGCATGAACGGCAGCATGGGCGCCATGGCATTGCCGCCGCCGAAGAAATCGAACGCGCGGGCTGTGTGGGCGGGGATGCGATCCTCAAGAAATACAACGCCATCGACATCAAGTTCGACCAGAAAACCGATCACGGTCGAAAGCAGGGTGTGGTGCTGAACTAGCCCCTCCCCGACGGCAAGGCGCGATGTCTTTGGGTTTTCGCCCAAGGGGAGCATTGCGGAAAATTTCCCTTTGTCCGGGAAAAATCCCCGGCTATCGTGCCCAAAGCGTCATTTGTGGGGCTGGGTATAACGAAAAGCCGGCCGGTTGCCGGGAAAATAGGGAGAGAATTGATGGGAAAGCGTGACGACCTGATCGCGAAATACGCGGATGATCTGCGGAATAAATGCGGGATGGAACCGGATATGGACCTGCTGACCAAGGTGACGATTGGCTGTGGTCCGGCGATTTACAACGCCGATGCCTCGACTGTCGCAGGCGGTCAACCGGCAGAGCTTGAGACGGTCAAGACGAATTTTCTCGTCAAGAAACTGGGGCTGGCCGATAGCCCGGCGCTCATGGATGCGATCAATCAGGTGATCGAGACCTATGGCAAATCCGAGCGCAACAAATATCGCGCTGTGATCTATTACATGCTGACCAAGCATTTCGGCAAGGAAGCCGTTTATCGCTGAGGCGATGATCCCACCGAATATCAGAGCGCCCGCCCCTTGGCGGGTGTTCTTGTTTCTGGCTCAGGAATGGGTGCGGAAATCGCTCGTATCGAGCACCGGGGCGGCATCTATATCCTCGGCATCAAGCAGAGTTGCAACCCGCTCGAGCGATGCCACAAGCTGTGCCTGCTCCCAATCCGCAAGCGCCTCGAATTTGCGCACATAGCGCTGTTGCAGCGCGTCCGGGGCACGTCGGATGGTATCGCGCCCGGCCTCGGTGATGACGATGTTGGTCTGGCGGCGATCGGTCTGGGACTTTTCGCGCGTGACCACGCCATGTTTCACCAGTTTATCCACCAAGGCCGTTATGGTCGCCTGAGACACGCGCATCTGCTGGGCAATCTGGGTGGCGGTGCAACTGCCCCGTTCAGCTACGATCTGAAGCACGCGGAATTGCACCGCCGTCAGCCCCGCAGCGGTTGCGAGTTTGCGCCCATAGATCTCTGTCGCACGCAGGATGCGACGCAGGGCGATCAAGCTTTGGTCTGTGCGGTCCATCCGAGCCCCTCTTGTGATGGCTGTAATGGTTGCAAAGCTGTCGCTCAATTGCAATTTCATTCCTCCTGAGAAACTAATTTAGTTCGCTAATTAAATATATAGGGCATTTAGCGCAGAAAATTAAGGGGTTTCGCGCAAAAATGCGCTGTAAGCGTATTTTTGATCGGAAAGGTTGATTTATGAGCACTCTTGTTATATTTAGTAACACGAAGCAAATAGAGAGGTCACTCAGCGATGCGACATGCGATGGAAATGTTTCGGAAAGCCCTGCCCACCCTGCGCAAGCCCTCGTCCGAGGATGGCGCGGCTGTTTGGGAGCTGATTCAGGCCTGCAAGCCGCTCGATGAAAACTCGATGTATTGCAACCTGATCCAATGCGATCATTTCCGCGACACCTGCATCGTTGCCGAGATGGGCGGCGAGATTGTCGGCTGGGTGTCTGGCTATATCCTGCCCGATGACCCCGAGACGTTCTTTGTCTGGCAAGTGGCCGTGTCGGAAAAGGCGCGGGGCACCGGGCTTGGCACGCTGATGCTGCGCGGGCTCTTGTCGCGTGACATCTGCAAGGATGTGACCCGTGTGCAAACCACGATCACCCGCGACAACGCCGCAAGCTGGGCGCTCTTTCGCAAGTTCAGCGATCTGAACGACGGCGAATTGTCGAGCACACCGTATTTCTCGAAATCGCTGCATTTCAACGATCTGCACGACACCGAATACATGGTCACGATCGCCATGAAAGAGCGGATGAAAAAGGCGGCCTGATCCTCAGGCCCCCTGCCCGCCCATTTCCCAATCACAAGAAGGAACACGTTATGACGACTGACATGTCAGCCGACCTTGAAATTTTTGCCCGCCGCGAGAGCGAGGCACGCAGCTACTGTCGCAGCTTCCCCACCGCCTTTGTCAAGGCGCAGGGGTCGGAGATGACCGATGCCCAAGGCAATACCTACATCGACTTTCTCGCCGGGTGCTCATCGCTCAACTACGGGCACAACGACCCGGACATGAAGGCGGCATTGATTGAGCATATCACCGCCGATGGGATCACCCATGGCCTAGATATGCACACAGGCGCCAAGGCTGATTTCCTGCGTGCGTTCGAGGAGATCATCCTGAAACCGCGCGGCATCGATTATAAGGTGATGATGACCGGCCCCACCGGCACCAACGCGGTCGAGGCAGCGATGAAGCTGGCACGCAAGGTCACAGGACGGCGCAACATCATTGCCTTTACCAACGGGTTTCACGGCATGACCATGGGTGCACTTAGCTGCACCGGCAACGCGGGCAAGCGCGCGGGCGCAGGCGGCGGATCGCTCTGCGGCACCACGCATATGCCCTATGAGGGTGCCTTCGGGCCGGATGTGGATAGCCTCAGGATCATCGAGGAAATGCTGGGCAACCCATCAAGCGGTGTCGATGCCCCGGCCGCCTTTATCATCGAACCGGTGCAGGGCGAAGGCGGGCTCAATGCCGCCTCTACCGCCTTTATGCAGGGCATCGCCCGGCTGGCCAAAGAGCACGGCGCGCTGCTCATCGTCGATGACATTCAGGCCGGGTGCGGGCGCACCGGCACATTCTTCAGCTTTGAGGAGATGGGAATCGAGCCCGATCTCATCCCGATGGCCAAGAGCTTTTCCGGCATGGGCCTGCCCTTTGCCGCGCTCCTGATCAAGCCCGAGCATGATATCTGGGGGCCAGCCGAGCATAACGGCACCTTCCGGGGCAACACCCATGCCTTTGTCACCGCGCGGGTGGCGATTGAAAAGTTCTGGTCGGATGATGCGTTCCAGAAATCCATCACGGCAAAATCCGAAATCCTGCGCGACGCGCTCATGCGGATCGCCGATGGTATTCCCGGCTCCCGCCTCAAGGGGCGTGGCATGATGCAGGGGGTCGATGTGGGCTGTGGCACGCTTGCTGCGGCAATCTGCGCCCGCGCCTTTGAAAACGGGCTTATCATCGAGACCTCTGGCGCCCATGATGAGGTCGTCAAGGTGCTGGCCGCACTGACGACGCCCGAAGCAACCCTGAAAAAGGGATTGGGCATCCTCGAAGCGGCGGCGCGTGAGGTGACACAGACACACAAACTTGCAGCGGAGTAACAGCAATGATTGTCAGAGATTTCAACAAGATCATCGAAGAAGAGCGCAGCCGCGTCGTGTCGGACGCGCAATGGTCGAGCGTTCGGATGCTCTTGGCCGATGACGGGATGGGGTTTTCGTTCCACATCACGTTCCTCGAGCCGGGTTCGGAACATACGTTCGAATACAAGAACCACTTTGAGAGCGTCTATTGCATGCAGGGCAAAGGCTCGATCACCGATATTGCCACCGGCGAGACGCATGAGATCAAGCCCGGTGTGATGTATGCGCTCGACAAGCACGATCGCCACATCCTGCGTGCCGAAGAAGAGCTGGTCATGGCCTGCTGCTTCAACCCGCCGGTGACAGGCAAAGAGGTGCATCAGGCCGATGGCTCTTACGCGCTGGAAAGCGCCTGACAAAAGGGTCCGGGTTTAAACCCGGATAGAGGGATATGACATTTCCAGACCATACCGTCGAAAAAATTGGCGGCACATCCATGAGTCGCGTGAACGAGTTGCTCGGCACGCTCTTTGTCGGGGACCGGTCGGGTGCCGCGCTTTATCACCGTATCTTTGTGGTCTCAGCCTTTGGCGGGATCACCAACAAGTTGTTGGAGCATAAGAAATCCGGCACGCCGGGGGTCTATGCACGCTTTGCCAACGGGGATGACGATCACGGCTGGCTCGATGCGCTGACCGAGGTGGGGCGCGCGATGCGCGAGGCGCATGGCGAGATCCTCGACAATCCAGGCGACCGCAGCATGGCGGATGAGTTCGTGCGCGAGCGGATCGAGGGCGCGCGCTCGTGCCTCTTTGATCTGCAACGGCTGTGTTCCTATGGGCATTTCCGCCTGAGCGATCACATGCTGGTCATTCGGGAATTGCTGTCGGGACTGGGTGAATCGCATTCGGCCTTCGTCACCACCCTTCTGTTGCAGCGGGCGGGCGTAAATGCACGCTTCATCGACCTGAGTGGCTGGCGTGATGAGAGCGAGCATAGCCTGTCCGAGCGGATCGCGGCGGGGCTGTCGGATGTGGATTTGAGCAGCGAGATGCCGATTGTCACCGGCTATGCGCAATGCACCGAAGGGCTGATGCGCGAATTCGACAGGGGCTATTCCGAGGTGACTTTTGCCAATATCGCCGCCTACACCGGCGCGAAAGAGGCGATCATCCACAAGGAATTCCACCTCTCCTCTGCCGACCCCAAGCTGGTGGGCGAAGAAGCGGTGCGCAAGCTGGGCCACACCAATTATGACGTGGCGGATCAGCTCTCGAACCTCGGGATGGAGGCGATTCATCCCAAGGCGGCCAAGACCCTGCGTCAGGCGGATGTGGCGCTAAGGGTGACGAATGCCTTTGATCCCGGCGATCCGGGGACACTGATTGACGATCAGCCAACCGATACCCCGAGCGTGGAGATCGTGACCGGGCTGAAAGTCGTGGCGCTGGAACTCTTTGAGCAGGATATGGTGGGCGTCAAAGGCTATGACGCGGCAATTCTCGAGGCGCTCAAGCGGCATAATGTCTGGATCGTGTCCAAGACATCGAACGCCAACACGATCACCCATTATGTGCACGCCTCGCTCAAGGTGGTTCGCCGCGTGGCGCGGGATCTGGAAGAGATTTACCCCTCGGCCAAGGTCTCGGCCCGCACGCTGTCGCTGGTGTCGCCCATCGGGCGTGATCTGAGCGGTCTGCGCGTGCTGAGCCGGGGTCTCGCGGCACTGGAAGACGCAGGAATCGAGGTGATCGCCGCGCATCAGACGCCGCGCAGCGTGGATGTGCAATTCGTCCTTGGCGCCAAGGAGATGGAGGCGGGGATTACCGCGCTGCACCGGGCGCTGATCGAGGGCACGGTGGCGCAACTCCCTAAAAAGGCCGCCTGACAGGGCCGTGGCTCTCACCCACCCATCGGGCGGCAGGCACAATTTGAAACGAATGCGCGGCACTCTCTGTTTGGAGGTGCCGCGCATTTGGCGTAAGGTGGATTTATTCGGGCCAGTATGGCCGAGACCTGATCAAGTTACACGTGTGGTGCGTAGGGAGCACGTGGGGGACGGAGGGTGTCGGCATCTGCTGGCATCCTCCGTTTTGGTTTCGCTGGAACGCTCGACGATCCCGTCACGGGCGCTACCGGCTCCGGGTCAGATCCAGAAACACATCCTGCAAATCCGCCTGTTCGGTTTTCACATCGCGGATGGTGATTCCGGCTGCATGAACGGCAGCAAGCACCTCTTCGGCAGAGGTGGCGCCGGATTTATAGGTGATGACCAGCGCCCCATCGCCGCGCTTGGTCACGCTCAGCCCCTCCGCCTGCGGCAGGGTTGCGGCGGGCTTGTCGGGCTGGATGATCATCGTCTTGTGGTCAAGGCGACCCAAGAGATTGGCGGTGCTGTCGCGCGCCACGACCTCGCCCAGATTGATAATGGCAATCTCGTCACACATTTCCTCGGCCTCTTCGAGGTAATGTGTGGTGAGGATGATGGTCATGCCCTGCTGGTTCAGCCGCCGCACATTTTCCCAGAGCATCTGGCGCAATTCGATGTCCACACCGGCGGTCGGTTCGTCCAGAACAAGGATATGCGGATGATGCACCAGCGCCTTGCCCAAGAGCAGACGCCGTCGCATACCGCCTGACAGGGTGCGCGCATAGGCCTCGGCCTTGTCCTCCAGCCCGATCAGGCGCAGAATTTCGTCGCTGCGCCGTTCGCGTCGGGGCACACCGTAAAGCCCCGCCTGCACTTCGAGCGCACCGCGCGGCGTAAAGAACGGATCGAGGTTCAATTCCTGCGGCATCACCCCAATGGATGCCCGGCTCTGACGCGGGTTGCGGTCCTGATCAAAGCCCCAGATCGTCACCTGCCCCGAGGTCTTGACCACCAATCCCGCCAGAATGTTGATCAGCGTCGATTTGCCTGCCCCATTCGGCCCCAAGAGACCAAAAACCGACCCCTGCGGCACATCAAGGTCGATGCCCTTGAGTGCCTGTTTCTCGGGGCTGTTGCGCCCACCCCCATAGGTCTTGGTCAATCCGCGGATTTCAATGGCATTGGACGCCATGCTGCTCTTGCCCCTCGGCTTGTGTTCACTCATATTCGCACCTAGTGGAAAGCACGGCAAAAGGAAACGCCCCGATGGTAACGCAGGCACCGGAAACCCGCATCGTTGACAGCTACCGCGTCGCCTGCGACGGGGGCGAGGGTGCCTTGGGCCACCCCCGCGTCTGGCTGCAAATCCCGCACGAGACGGGCTTTGTCGAATGTCCTTATTGCGATGCCAAGCTGGTCCACAAGGACTTTGAGGGCAAAGTCTGAGCCTTCGACCAGGCGCCCGGATCGGGCGTCGGAATGTGAGTATTTTCACCAAGAAGAAGCCTGATCGGGAGGGCAACCCATGTCATTCGGAAAAGGCTGTCACCTGCATCTGATCGACGGCTCGTCGTTCATTTTCCGCGCCTATCACGCGCTGCCACCGCTCACGCGCAAATCTGACGGCCTGCCCATCGGGGCGGTGGCGGGATTTTGCAACATGCTGCAACGCTATGTCGAGGGCAACAATGGCCATGACGCGCCCACTCATGTGGCGGTGATCTTTGACAAGGGCAGCCATACGTTTCGCAACGATCTCTACCCCGACTACAAGGCCAACCGCGAGGCGATGCCCGAGGACTTGCGCCCGCAAATGCCGCTGACACGCGAGGCCACGCGCGCCTTCAATATCGCCTGCGAAGAGATCGAGGGCTATGAGGCCGATGACATCATCGCCACGCTGGCCTGCAAGGCGCGCGACGCAGGGGGCCGGGTGACGATCATCAGCTCTGACAAGGATTTGATGCAGCTTGTCGGCGACGGGGTCGAGATGCTGGACGCGATGAAGAACCGGCGCATTGATGTCGAGGGCGTGCGCGAGAAATTTGGCGTGACCCCAGACCGGGTGGTTGATGTGCAAGCCCTGGCCGGGGACAGCGTTGACAACGTTCCAGGCGCACCGGGGATCGGGATCAAGACGGCAGCGCTCTTGATCAACGAGTTTGGCTCGCTTGAGGCGCTGCTCGACCGCGCCGAAGAAATCAAGCAGCCCAAGCGCCGCGATACGCTGATCGAAAAGCGCGCGCAGATCGAGATGTCCAAGCGTCTGGTGCAACTGGATTGCAACACGCCGCTCGACTTTTCGCTTGACGATCTGGAGGTGCGTGATCCCGATCCCGAGGTCTTGTTGGGGTTTCTGGCGCAGATGGAGTTTCGCACCCTGTCGAAACGCATCGCCGACGCCTTGGGCAAAGAGGCACCGACCATACCAGAGCCTGTTGCGCAGCCCTCTGATGCCGCGCCCGAGCAAACACCCGATTGGCCCGCGATAGAGCCTGCTAACTATGTGTGCGTTTCGGATCGCGCGACGCTGGACGCCTGGATCGCCACCATCCGTGCCCAAGGCTACGTCGCCTTCGATACCGAGACCACCTCGCTCAACGAGATGCAGGCCGATCTGGTGGGGATTTCACTGGCTACGGCACCGGGCCGCGCCTGTTACATCCCGCTGGCGCACAAGGACGGGGCGGCGGATGATCTCTTTGGCTCGGACAAGCGGGCCGAGGGGCAATTGCCGCTGGAGGAGGTTCTGAACGCCCTCAAACCCGTGCTCGAGGATGACGCCATTCTCAAGATCGGGCAGAACATGAAATATGACGCCAAGATCTTGGCCGCCCATGGCATCACCGTGACGCCCATCGACGATACGATGCTCATGTCTTACGCGCTGCATGCCGGGCTTCATGGGCATGGCATGGATACGCTCTCGGAGCGCTATCTGAACCATACCCCGATCCCGATCAAATCCCTGCTTGGCGGCGGCAAATCCGCCGTCACATTTGACCGCGTGCCGGTCGCCGAAGCGGTCAAGTATGCCTCCGAGGACGCCGATATCACCCTGCGCCTCTGGCTGACGTTCAAGCCGCAATTGCACCGCGCCCAAGTCACCACCGTCTACGAGACGTTGGAGCGCCCGTTGGTGCCGGTGCTGGCGCGGATGGAGCGGCACGGCGTGCTGGTGGATCGCGACACGCTGCGCGCCATGTCGGGCAAGTTCGCGCAGAAAATGGCAGCGCTCGAATCCGAAATTCACGAATTGGCGGGGCGCAGTTTCAACGTCGGTTCGCCCAAGCAGCTGGGCGAAATCCTCTTTGACGAAATGGGATTGCCCGGTGGGGAAAAGGGCAAGACCGGCGCCTATGCCACCGGTGCCGACGTGCTGGAGGATCTGGCAACCGAACATGATCTGCCAGCGCGCGTGCTGGATTGGCGGCAGTTGAGCAAGCTCAAATCCACCTATACCGACGCGCTGCAGGATCATATCGACCCGGATACGGGGCGCGTCCACACTTCCTATCTGCAAACCGGGGCCAGCACGGGGCGGTTTTCCTCGTCCGATCCCAATCTGCAAAACATCCCCGTGCGCAGCGAAGAGGGGCGCCGTATCCGCGAGGCCTTTGTGGCGGCTCCCGGCAACCGCTTGGTCAGTCTCGATTACAGCCAGATCGAGCTTCGGATTTTGGCGCATGTGGCCGAGATAGAGACGCTCAAGCAGGCGTTCCGCGACGGGCATGACATCCACGCCATGACCGCATCAGAAATGTTCAACGTGCCGCTCGACCAGATGACGCCCGAAATACGCCGTCAGGCCAAGGCGATCAATTTCGGGGTGATCTACGGTATCTCTGGCTTTGGTCTTGCGCGTAACCTGCGGATTCCGAGGGGCGAGGCACAGGGATTCATCGACCGCTATTTCGAACGGTTTCCGGGCATCAAGGATTACATGGACGCCACCATCGCCTTTGCCAAGGATCACGGCTATGTCCAGACCCTGTTCGGGCGCAAGATCCACACGCCCGAGATTGCCGCCAAGGGCCCGCGCGCCGGCTTTGCCCGCCGTGCCGCAATCAACGCGCCGATACAAGGCACGGCAGCCGATATCATCCGCCGCGCCATGATCCGCATGCCCGCCGCGATTGAGGGGCTGCCGTGCAAGATGCTGTTGCAGGTCCATGACGAGTTGATCTTTGAGGTGGCCGAGGACAGCGTCGAGCGCCTGATCGACGCCGCCCGCACGGTCATGCAGGGGGCGGCCCACCCGGCGGTGCATCTCGACGTGCCGCTCGTGGTGGATGCGGGCCATGGCAAGAATTGGGCCGAGGCGCATTAGGCGTCTGCGCGCGAACCTGTAATCGGCTGGGCTGGTTGGGCTGGTTTTTCGACAGAAACGATCCCCTCAGGGATAGTGGTGCCCAGGAGAGGACTCGAACCTCCACGGCCTTGCGGCCACTGGCACCTGAAGCCAGCGCGTCTACCATTCCGCCACCTGGGCAGGTGTCGTGAGGCAGGCGTTTATCGCTCGGCCCGGATGGTGTCAACGGCGATTTTGTCGCTTGGTTGCAATTGCCATATCGTCTTGTCCAAATCGCGCGAGAGCGGTAGGACAGTGAGGATACGCGCATAGCCTCGGAGGCCCACATGTCAAAGCTTGTCACCATCTACGGCGGATCAGGGTTCGTGGGCCGCTATATCGCACGGCGCATGGCGCAGGCCGGTTGGCGGGTGCGGGTGGCGGTGCGGCGTCCAAATGAGGCGATGCATGTCAAACCCTATGGCGTGGTCGGTCAGGTCGAACCGGTGTTCTGCAACATCCGCGATGATGCATCCGTGCGCGCGGTGATGCAGGGGGCCGATGCGGTGGTGAACTGCGTGGGCACTTTTGACCGCAAGGGCAAGAACAGCTTTGACGCCGTGCAGGACAAGGGCGCCAATCGGATCGCGCGGATCGCGGCAGAGGAAGGCGTGACACATCTGGTGCATTTGTCGGCGATTGGGGCGGATGCCACTTCGGACAGCCACTATGCCCGCTCCAAGGCGGCGGGAGAGGCGGGAATCCTCAAGCATTTCCCCAACGCCGTGATCCTGCGCCCTTCGGTGATCTTTGGGCCAGAGGATCAGTTTTTCAATCGGTTTGCCGGGATGACGCGGTTTGGCCCCGTTTTGCCCTTGGTGGGGGCCGATACGCGGTTTCAACCGGTCTATGTGGATGACGTGGCGCAGGCCGCGGTCATGGGGGCCATGGGCCGCGCCGCGCCGGGGATTTACGAGCTTGGCGGGCCAGAGGCTGTCAGCTTTCGTGGTCTGATGCAGCAGATGTTGCAGGTGATCCGGCGGCGGCGTTTGATTGCAAACATTCCCTTTGGAGTGGCGGCGCTGATGGCCGGGGCGATGGAACTGGTGCAAACCCTGACGCTTGGCCTTGTGCCGCCGCAGATCACCCGCGATCAGGTGCGCAGCCTGCGGCGGGATAATGTCGTGGCGGACGGGGCCAAGGGCTTTGACGCGCTTGGCATCACGCCGGTTGCCATCGGGGCCGTGCTGCCGGATTACCTCTGGCGGTTCCGTCCGGCCGGGCAATATGCGGCGATCAAGGAATCGGCCAAGAACCTGCGCGCGCGCTGATCCTCAGCTATAGGCGATGGCCAACAGGGCCACGCCAAGGACCATGCGATAGATCACATAGGGCGTAAAGCTGACGCTGCGCAGGAGGCGCATCATCAGGCTGAGCGCCAAGAGCGCGGCGACAAAGGCGAGGGCCGCCGCAATCGCCCCGTCGCGGATGAGACCCATATCAGCCGTCATAACCGCCTCAGCCCCCAAGAGCACACCGCTGGCGATGATCGTGGGCACCGACATCAGCATCGAGAGGCGCGCGGCATCTTCACGCGCAAAGCCCATGACCCGCGCCCCGGTGATGGTGATGCCAGAACGGGACGTGCCGGGAATGAGCGCAATAACCTGCCACAGGCCGAGCAGGATGGCATCGCGCAGGGTCCAGCCTTCGCTGGTTCTGACGGTCTCGCCTTTCTGATCCGCCCAATAGAGCAGCGCGCCAAAGATGAGCGTGGCCCAGCCGATCACCGCAACGGACCGCAGCGCTTCATTGAACCCCGACAGTTTGAGCAACAGCCCAGCGATCATCACCGGAACTGCCGAGACGATCAAGAGCAGCGCAAGCCGCGCACCGGGCGTGTCGGCGCGCCCCATGAGCAGGCGGGGAAGACCAAAGATGGCACCGCGCAGGTCGGACCAGAAATAGAGGATCACGGCAAAGAGTGTGCCCACATGCACCGCCACGTCGATGATCTGGCCCTGATCCGGAATATGCAGGAGATTCGGCAAAAGGATGAGATGGCCCGACGATGAAATCGGCAAAAACTCGGTGATGCCCTGCACGATGGCGACGAGAAAAATGTGAAAGAGCGCCATGATGCCTGTCCTGAGCCTGTTTTTGAAATCGTATAAAGTATTGTGGTTAAAAGGCAAAGTTGATTGTAGGTCCGGATCGGTATCAATTTATGAAAAAACCCTGAACCATGCGGGCGGATGGTTTGAAAATAATTCATAATAGGTCATAGTTTATGACTTTTAATCCAAAGGGGAGTGCTGTAAACCTGCGCAACCAGTTGACTCGGGAGGAAAAGCCGTGGCCAAGCAACCCATGCTGAAATTCGTGACCGTCGAGCGGGACATGCCCGAGAAACGCGGCGCGGAAGTTCGGCGGCAAGATTTCCATGAAATCTATGCCGAGTTCGCCGATGCCAAGGCCAAGGAACAGGCCGGGCGGTGCAGCCAATGCGGTGTGCCCTATTGCCAGAGCCATTGCCCGCTCCACAACAATATCCCCGACTGGCTGCGCCTAACGGCTGAAGGGCGGCTGAAAGAAGCTTATGAAATCAGCCAGTTGACCAATACCTTTCCCGAGATTTGTGGGCGCATCTGCCCGCAGGATCGGCTCTGCGAGGGCAACTGCGTGATCGAGCAATCGGGTCATGGCACGGTCACGATTGGCGCGGTTGAGAAGTATATCACCGACACCGCTTGGGAAGAGGGCTGGGTCGAGGTGATCAAGCCGAGTGTGGAACGTGCTGATTCCGTTGGGATTATCGGTGCGGGCCCCGGCGGACTTGCGGCGGCGGATGTGTTGCGGCGGGCAGGGGTGCAGGTCACGGTCTATGATCGCTATGACCGGGGCGGCGGGTTGATGACCTATGGTATCCCCGGCTTCAAGCTGGAAAAGGACGTGGTCATGCGCCGGGTCGAACAGCTTGAGCAAGGTGGCGTCAAATTCGTGCTCAATTGCAATGTGGGCACTGACATCAGTTTTGATGAAATTCGCAAGAAACACAACGCCTTGCTGATTGCGACCGGGGTCTACAAGAGCCGCGATCTGGAAGGGCCGGGGGCCGGTGCCACGGGGATCGTGCGGGCGATTGATTACCTCACGGCGAGCAACCGGGTGTGCTTTGGCGATGATGTGCCGGAGTATGAGAGTGGCGAGTTGAACGCGGCCGGCAAGCGAATTGTTGTGGTGGGCGGGGGCGATACCGCAATGGATTGTGTCCGCACCGCGATCCGACAGGGCGCGACCTCTGTTACCTGCCTCTATCGTCGTGACCGCGAGAATATGCCCGGCAGCCAGCGTGAAGTCGCCAATGCCGAGGAAGAAGGCGTTAAGTTTGAATGGCTTAGCGCGCCGGTTGGCTTTGTTGGCGACCCGGTGACAAGCGTCAAGGTGCAGAAGATGCGCCTTGGTGCGCCGGATGCCACAGGGCGGCAGAGCCCGGAGCCGATCGAAGGCGCGGTCGAGGATGCGCCCGCCGATCTAGTGATCAAGGCGCTCGGGTTCGAGCCCGAAGACCTGCCAAGCCTCTGGAATCAAAAGGAATTGGAAGTCACTCGTTGGGGGACGATCAAGGCCGAGTTCACCACCGGACAGACCGCCATGGAGGGTGTTTTTGCCGTGGGCGATATCGTGCGCGGAGCATCGCTTGTGGTCTGGGCAATCCGGGACGGGCGCGATTCGGCGGCAGCGATCCTGAACTACCTGAACGGCGCACAGGCCGTCGCGGCGGAGTGAGCGACCTTACAAACCTTACGTGACTTACGTGGATTTTGTACAAGATTGCACGACGTCCGATGATCGGCAACGAGAACGGCGCGACATGACAGACAGGGCAGCGTCCCTGACCCACCGCGAAAGGAAGGGTTAAGACCGATGACGGGAAGCATGACGGGACATTGCCTGTGCGGCGCTGTGACGCTCACGGCCCTGTCGCATGCCGGGGCTGTCAGCGCCTGTCACTGTTCCATGTGCCGCCGCTGGAGCGGCGCGGCGATGTGGGTTCTGGAGGCGCCGGTGGACTCGGTCGAGGTGGCGGGGCCGGTGGAGCGCTATCGCTCGTCGTCTTTTGCCGAACGGGCGTGGTGCGGCGTTTGCGGAACGCAACTCTGGATCAAAGACGATGACGGGCCATACGAAGTGATGCCGGGGCTGTTTGATGACGCGCGTGCGCTTCCGCTCTCGCACGAGATTTACGTAGACCAAGCATTTACCAGCGTCACGCTGGCGGGCGGGCACAAGCGCGTGACGCGGGCCGAGTATGAGGCGTTCGAACGCGCCGTGCCGGACCGGTCGTGACGAGGAATGAAACGGATGCGCTGCGGCGCGGGATGAGGAGTGATCGCGATGGCAAACTTCGATAGCAATTGGGCGGCACGCGAGGCAGCCAAGCGCACTTGGATGGCCGAGAACGGAATGTATGCCGAAGAAGAGGAACATTCCTCTTGCGGCGTCGGTCTGGTGGTGTCGATTGATGGCAAGCCGTCGCGCCGCGTCGTCGAGGCGGGGATCAACGCGCTCAAGGCGATCTGGCACCGCGGTGCTGTCGATGCCGATGGCAAGACCGGCGATGGCGCGGGCATCCATCTGCAAATCCCGGTCTCGTTCTTTTACGATCAGATCCGCCGCACCGGGCATGAGCCGAACGAGAGCCGCTTGGTGGCGGTTGGCCAAGTGTTCCTGCCGCGCACCAATTTCGGCGCGCAGGAACAGTGCCGGACCATCGTGGAAACCGAAGTGCTGCGCATGGGCCACACGATCTATGGCTGGCGGCATGTGCCGGTGGATATTTCCTGTCTGGGGGACAAGGCCAACGCAACCCGCCCCGAGATCGAACAGATTCTGATTTCCGATGCCAAGGGGCTGGACGAGGAAACCTTTGAGCGCGAACTCTACGTCATTCGCCGCCGGATCGAAAAGGCGGTGCAGGCCGCCGGGATCATGGGATTCTACATGGCAAGCCTGAGCTGCCGCAGCATTATCTACAAGGGGATGATGCTGGCCGAGCAGGTGGCTGTGTTCTACCCCGATCTGATGGATGAGCGCTTTAAATCCGCCTTTGCGATCTATCACCAGCGCTATTCGACCAACACTTTCCCGCAATGGTGGCTGGCACAGCCGTTCCGCATGCTGGCGCATAATGGCGAGATCAACACGCTCAAGGGTAATACCAACTGGATGAAGAGCCATGAAATCCGCATGGCAAGCGGCGCCTTTGGCGATCTGGCCGAAGATATCAAACCGATCATCCCGCAAGGATCGAGCGACAGTGCGGCCCTTGATGCCGTGTTCGAGGTGCTGGTGCGCGCCGGGCGCTCGGCACCGATGGCCAAGACCATGCTGGTGCCTGAATCCTGGTCCAAGCAGGCCGAAGAACTGCCGCAGTCGTGGCGCGATATGTATTCCTATTGCAACTCGGTGATGGAGCCTTGGGATGGACCGGCCGCGCTCGCGATGACCGATGGTCGCTGGGTTTGCGCCGG
>NZ_JAGPVV010000010.1 GCF_018066915.1 Roseovarius sp. | reverse complement strand
AAATTCTCGCCCCCGGCACGGATATTGGGCGCGTATTCAAACGCGCCTCCCTCATCGGCATTCTGAAGCGCGATGGTGACGGTGAAATTGTTGGTGTCGAAATGCCACGGGAATCCGTTGCCTTCATCGGCGGCATTCACGATCACATCGGCCAGCGGATCGGCATAGGGATAGAACTTTTCCTCCTCCAGACAGTCCTGAATGAACGTGGTCAAGGCGGGATATTCATAGAGCGCGCGCAGCGGGCTTGCGGGTGGAAAGTTGTCCGCCGGGATAAAGCTGTTGGAGCGTTCGAAGAACCGTCGGCGTGGATCGGTGGCGGGCAGGCTCGGGTCGTCCTTGGTGAAATAGGGGTTGGTGCGGTTGAAGGATCGAAACGCCTTGTCCGCAACGCCCTCTGCCTGCGCGCGCAGGATCTCCACCCCGGCCGGGGTGAGGAACCCCTTGAGCACCGCGCAGCCATCGTGCCCAAGATCAGCCCGGACACGGGCAAGGACCGCGTCGCGCGCCAGCCCCGTTTGGTGAACTGGGTAGCGGTCTAGATCAATCAGGGCTTCGGGGCTGTTCATGGTCTGTCTCCTGGCGGTGGATATGCCAAAGAGTATGGCCTGCCTCGCGCGCGTCTGTTCTGAAACCGACCGGTGGCGATGTCGCGCCAATGACCCCCGCGATGAACGCAAACAGCCGCCGGTATCCCGGCGGCTGTCCTATCCAGACCTGTCCCGGCGGTTAGTTCGGAATCTCGCCTGTCAGCCCCTCGACATAGAAATTCATCCCCAAAAGCGTGCCGTCATCGGCGACCTCGCCTTCGGCCAGCCAGTCCGACCCGTCCTGCTTTTTCAGCGGGCCGGTGAAGGGGTGATAGCTGCCCTCGGCCATGGCCGCCTTGAGCGCCAGTGCTTCGGCCTTGACCTCGGCAGGCACTGCGTCGGAAATCTCGCCGATGCCGACCATGCCCGGCCCGATGCCGTCCCATGTCTGCGTGCTCTCCCAGGTGCCATCAATGACCGCCTGCGTGCGGGCGATGTAATAGGGGGCCCAGTTGTCGATGATCGACGACACGCGCGGGAAGGGGGCGTATTCGCTCATGTCCGAGGCTTGTCCGAAGGTCACGACATTGCCCGCCTTTTCGGCAGCGGCCTGCGGCGCGGTGGAATCGGTGTGTTGCAGGATCACGTCGGCACCCTGCTCGATCAGGGCTGTGGCGGCATCCGCCTCTTTCGCGGGATCAAACCATGTATAGGCCCAGATGATCTTGAACTCGACATTCGGGTTGACCCTTTTCGCGTGGATATAGGCCGAGTTGATGCCGCGAATGACCTCGGGGATGGGGTAAGAGGCGATATAGCCCACGATGTTCGACTTGGTCATCTTGCCCGCAATATGGCCCTGCACCGCGCGCCCCTCGTAGAAACGGGCGGAATAGGTCGAGACATTGGGCAGCGTCTTGTAGCCGGTGGCATGCTCGAATTTCACATCCGGGAATTTCTCGGCCACCGCCAGCGTCGCCTCCATGAAGCCGAAAGAGGTGGTAAAGATCAGGTCCGCGCCTTGCAACGCCATTTGCGTGATGGCGCGCTCGGCATCGGCCCCCTCTGGCACGCTCTCTTGATAGACGGTTTCGACGGCGTCGCCGAAATGCGCCTCGACCGCCAGACGCCCCTTGTCATGCTCATAAGTCCAGCCGCCATCGCCGATGGGGCCCACATAGATAAAGCCGACCTTGGTCTTGTCCTGTGCGGCGGCGGCGCTTGCCAGACCAAGGGCCAAGGCGGCAGAGGTCAGTAGATGCGTGAATTTCATTCGGGGTCTCCCTGTTGTGATCTTGTGGTGTGATCTTAGTGCGAGGCGTGAAAGATGCGGCCCAACGAACCGGGCGCGCGGGATTTGTCCGCCGACATGATGACCAGCACGAGGATGGTGATCAAGTAGGGCGACATGGAAAGATATTCGACCGGGATGGCGACACCCGCCGCCTGAAGATTGAGTTGCAGCACCGATACCCCGCCAAAGAGCCAGGCCCCCAGCAGCACGCGCCCCACCTTCCACGAGGCAAAGACCACGAGCGCCAGTGCGATCCAGCCTGCCCCCGAGGTCATGCCTTCGGTCCATTGCGGCACGCGCACGAGGCTGAGATAGGCCCCCCCCAACCCGGCGCAGGCCCCGCCAAAGAGGATCGCCAGAATACGGATGCGCACCACCTTGTAGCCAAGCGCATGCGCGGCCTCGTGGTTCTCGCCCACCGCGCGCAGGATCAGCCCGGCGCGGGTATATTTCAACAGAGCCCAGACCAGAGCCACAAGCGCAAGGGCGACATAGACCATCAGATCATGGGAAAAGAGCACCCGCCCGACAAAGGGCAGATCGCTCAGGATGGGCAGGTCGAGCCGGGTCGTCGGCGGCGGCTTGATCCCGACATAGCCCTGCCCCAGCAGGGACGAGAGGCCAAGACCGAAAAGCGTGAGCGCCAGACCGCTGGCCACCTGATTGGCAAGGGCCACTTGCGTCAAAAGCGCGAAAAGGAGCGCCAGAATGGCCCCCCCGGCGGCTGCGGCGACAAAGCCCACAAGCGGCGAACCGGTATTGACGGCCATCGCAAAGCCGCAGATCGCGCCGGTGATCATCATGCCTTCAACCCCTAGGTTGAGCACCCCCGCCCGCTCGACGACCAACTCGCCCAGGGCTGCCAGCAGAATTGGGGTCGAGGCCACGATGAGTGAGGCCAAAAGCAGCGCCGGATCAATCGAGGATAGGACCATTACGCCACCTCCTTTGTTACCAGCCGGATGCGGTAATTGGTCAGCAGGTCAACCGCCAAGAGGAAAAACAACAGCATCCCCTGAAAGAGCTGGATCGCGGCGGCGGGCAGGCCCATGTTGGATTGCGCCAATTCGCCCCCGATATACGTCAGCGCCATCAAGAGCCCCGCAAGCAGGATGCCGAACGGGTGCAACCGGCCCAGAAAGGCCACGATGATTGCGGTAAATCCATAGCCCACGTTGAAATCAATGCTCACTTGGCCAGCAGGTCCCGCCACTTCGAAGAGGCCAGCCAGACCTGCCAAAGCGCCCGATGTGCCAAGACAGAAGAGCACCAGCCGCGCCGGGCGCACCCCCGCGAACCGCGCCGCGCGTGGGGCCTGACCGGCCAACCGGATGTGATAGCCAAGGAGATGGCGGCTGAGCAGCACATAGGCGAAAATGACCGCGATCAGCGCCACCACCACCCCCCAATGCATGCCGGTGCCGGTGATCAGTTCGGCGTTATGGGCGCTATCGTACTGGCGCAGGTTGCGCGAGCCGGGAAAACCGCGCCCCTCGGGGTTCTTCATCAGCCCAAGGGCCATGGCCGCCAGCAACTGTTCGGCGACATAGACCAGCATGAGCGAGACGAGGATTTCATTGGTGCCGAACCGCAGCTTGAGGATGGCCGGGATCATGCCCCAAGCCCAGCCCCCGAGTGCGCCCGCCAGCACCATCAGCGGAAAGATCAGCGCGCTTTCCGCCGGGTAAAAGGCAAGCGCCACCCCGGCCCCGGCAAGCGCGCCGACGATATATTGCCCCTCGGCCCCGATGTTCCAGATGCCGGCCCGAAACCCGAGGCTGAGGCCAATGGCGATCAGCACCAGAGGCGCGCCCTTGATCAGAAGTTGGGGCCGGTAATAAAACGCGAATTCGCCAAAGAGCGGCTGCCAGAAGATCGTCGAGATGGCCGCGACCGGGTCCTGGCCAAGCGCGGCAAAGAGCGCGCCACCCGCCACCATGGTGATCAGCACCGCCAGAACCGGCGTGGCCCATGTCCAGAGTTGCGAGGGTTGGGGACGCTTTTCCAGCTTCAGCATGGCGCGCGCCTATGCTTCTTTTCGGCAAAAATACTCGAATACGACGGGTCAGACATGCGCCACCTCCATGCCATGTGCGCCGCCCATCATCAAACCGATCTCTTCGACGCTCAGGCCTTGGGTGGGCCGTATCTCCGAGAGCCGCCCCTCGCTCAAGGCTCCGAACCGGTCGGAAATCTCGATCAACTCGTCAAGATCCTGACTGATGCAGATGACCGCCGCGCCACCTGCAGCGAGATCGAGCAAGGCTTGCCGGATCGCGGCGGCGGCGGCGGCATCGACACCCCAAGTGGGCTGGTTGACCACCAGAACCTCGGGCCGTTGCAGCACCTCGCGGCCAATGACGAACTTTTGCAGATTGCCGCCCGAGAGCGCCCGCGCGGCGGTGCTGGGGCCCGGTGTGCGCACGTCAAAGCCGGTGATGATCCGGCGGGCAAAGGCCTCGGCGGCGTCCCATCTGAGAAAGCCACGATTGACCAGGTTCTCGCGCACGGCTGCCGTAAGGATCGCGTTTTCCGTCAGGCTCATGTCCGGGGCTGCGGCATGGCCCAGCCGTTCCTCGGGCGCGCTGAGCAGCCCCATGGCGCGGCGTGGGCCAGGGCCGTGCTGGCCGATGGCCACGCCTTTCAGGCGCACGGCCTCTGCCGCCACCGGCATTTCCCCCGAGAGCGCGGCCAAAAGCTCATCCTGTCCGTTGCCCGCAACCCCGCCGATGCCCAGAACCTCTCCGGCCTGCACGGCAAAGGAAATGCCGCTGAGCGCGGTGCCGAATTGCCCTTGTGCCGCCACCGACAGGTTCGCCACCTCGAGCGCCACGGCCCCCTTGCTGCGTCCCGCGCGCGCCGGGGCGGCAAAGCTTGCCCCCACCATTCTCTCGGCCATCTCGCGCGCCGAGGTGTCGCGCGGCACGCAGGTGCCCACGTTGCGACCCTGTCGCAGGATTGTGGCATGATCGCAGAGCGCGCGAATTTCCTCGAGCTTGTGCGAGATGTAGAGGATCGCCACGCCCTCTGCCGTCAGCTTGCGCAGGGTCTGAAAGAGGATTTCCACCTCTTGAGGGGTGAGCACGCTCGTCGGCTCGTCCATGATCAAGAGGCGCGGACCCTGCAAGAGGCAGCGGATGATCTCGACCCGCTGGCGTTCCCCTGCCGAGAGGTCGCCAACCGTTCGGTCGGGGTCAAGCGGCAGGCCATAGGTTTCCGATACCTCGCGGATGCGGGCAGCCAGATCGCGCATCGGCGGTGGGTTTTCCATCCCGAGGGCCACGTTTTCCGCCACGCTCATCGCATCGAAGAGCGAGAAATGTTGAAACACCATCGCCACCCCTGCCATGCGCGCGGCATGTGGATCGGGCGGGGCATAGGGCGCGCCGCGCAGCGTCATGGCACCGCTGTCGGGCTTGACCAGACCATAGATCATCTTGACGAGGGTGGATTTCCCGGCGCCATTTTCGCCCAGAAGGGCATGCACCTCGCCTTCGCGGATGGCAAAGGACACGGCGTCATTGGCGACAACTCCCGGATAGGCCTTGGTCAGACCCGAGACGGTCAGCAAATCGCCTGTCACGCGGTTCTCCTTCGGTCTGCGGCCCTGAGGCCCGGCTCTTTCAGTAGCGCAGCCGCCACGCCAAGCGCAATGGCTTGCGGGTGTTTGCCAAGGTTCGGATCGCCAATGGGGCAGGAAATGCGCGAAATCTGCGCGTCGGTATGTCCGAGTGCCGCCAATCTCTGTCGAAACCGCGCCCATTTGGTCGCAGAGCCGATCAGCCCCGCGCTTGCGAAAGGCCGTTGCAAGAGCTGATGGCACAGCTCGAGATCAAGCGCGTGATCGTGGGTCACGATGACATGCG
>NZ_JAGPVV010000147.1 GCF_018066915.1 Roseovarius sp. | reverse complement strand
GGACCGGCTGGATTTCGAGAAATTCACCCTCGTCTACATGTCGAATGACAAAAGCCCGTTCGAGGTGGAACTGACCATCAACAAGGGCCGCACCGAGCCTTATGACCGCGGTGATGGCTATGGTCATCTGGCCGTTCTGGTCGAGGATCTGGCGGCAGAGCATGCGCGGTTCGAGGCCGAGGGCCTCAATCCCCGCAAGATGGTGGAATTCGCCCCTGACGGCAAACTCGTGGGCAAGTTTTTCTTTGTCGCCGATCCTGACGGCTATGAAATCGAAGTTCTGGAACGCGGTGGGCGTTTCAAATGAGAGCAGGCGCGCGCGCCACACCGGGCGCGAGCGTTTACCATTAGGGAGGAGAACCAATGACTGATACCAATGCCCGTAAAGGGCTGACCCGGCGCGAGTTGCTCTCGCGCTCTATTGCGGCGGGCGCAAGTTTTGTCGTAGGCGCTGGCTATGTCGCCAGCACCGATGCGGCCTGGGCGCTCGAGACCCAAGCACTCAAGCCTGAAACGATGGCAACGCTGATCCAGATGGCCCGCGATATCTATCCCCATGACCATCTGGCCGATGAATACTATGCCATCGCGGTCAAGGGCTATGACAGCGCCGAGGCCGCGACAGGGATCGAAGCAGGCATCGCAGGCCTCAACGCCGCGGCACAGGGCAAAGGCCACGCCGATTACCTGAGCATCGGCTGGGAGCGTGACCGTGTCGACATTCTGCGCAGCATCGAAGACAGCGCGTTTTTCCAGCAGATCCGGGGCGGGCTGGTGACGGGCCTCTATAACCAAAAGGCGGTTTGGCCGCTCTTTGGCTATGAGGGCGAGTCCTTTAGCCAGGGCGGTTACATCAACCGCGGCTTTGACGACATCAACTGGCTCTGAGCCATAGCCATCTAGGGAGGAAAGACTATGGCTGCACCTTTTGATCATAATGACGACACTGTGATTGTTGTCATCGGCACCGGCGCGGGCGGCGGCGTGCTGTCCAACGAGTTGGCGCAACGCGGCGTGTCCGTCGTGGCGCTCGAAGCAGGCGGGCGCTATCTGCCCGAGGATTACATCAACGACGAATGGGAAAGTTTTGGACAACTGGCCTGGCTCGACCCGCGCACCACGTCGGGTGACTGGCGCGTGGCCAAGGATTTTTCCGGCCTGCCCGCTTGGATCGTCAAGGCGGTGGGCGGCACCACGACCCACTGGGCCGGGGCCTCGATCCGCTTTCAGGACCACGAATGGAAGGCCAAGACCAACTATGGCCCGGTGCAGGGTGCCAACCTGCTCGACTGGCCCATCGACGCTGCCGAAATGGCACCGTGGTATGACAAGGCCGAGAAAAAACTGGGCGTGACCCGCACCAACGATCTGGCCGGGCTGCCGGGGAACAACAATTACAAGGTGTTCGAGGCAGGCGCCAAGGCGCTTGGCTACAAGGAAGTCCACACCGGGCGCATGGCCATCAACTCCGAGGAATATGACGGGCGCATGGCTTGCCAGCAGACGGGCTTCTGCTTTCAGGGCTGCAAATGGGGTGCGAAATGGTCTGCGGCCTATACCGACATTCCGCGCGGCGAGGCCACGGGCAATCTCGAGGTGCGTTCCAAGGCGCATGTCGCGCGCATCCTGCATGACGACAGCGGCAAGGTGACGGGCGTCGAGTATTTCGACGAGGCGGGCAATCTCCAGATGCAAAAGGCGCGTGCCGTTTGCGTTGCGGGCAACTCGTTCGAATCGCCCCGTCTGCTCTTGAATTCCGCCTCGTCGATGTTCCCCGACGGGCTTGCCAATTCCTCGGGTCAGGTGGGGCGCAACTACATGCGTCACATGACCGGATCAGTCTACGGCGTGTTCGACAAGCCGGTGAAGATGTGGCGCGGCACGACCATGGCGGGCATCATTCAGGACGAAGCGCGGCACGACCCCTCGCGCGGCTTTGTCGGCGGGTATGAGCTGGAAACGCTGGCGCTTGGCCTGCCCTTCATGGCTGCGTTCCTCGATCCCGGTTCATGGGGGCGCGAATTCACCACCGCGCTTGACGCCTATGAGAACATGGCTGGCATGTGGATCGTGGGCGAGGATATGCCGCAGGAAACCAACCGCGTCACCCTAAACCATGACGTCAAGGACCAGTGGGGCCTGCCCGTGGCCAATGTGCATTTCTCGGATCACCCCAATGACGTGGCGATGCGCAACCATGCCTACAGCCGGGGCATCGCGGTTTACGAGGCGGTGGGGGCTACGCGCACCTTCCCGACGCCGCCCTACCCCTCGACCCACAATCTGGGGACCAACCGCATGTCCGAAAACCCGCGCGACGGGGTGGTGAACAAATGGGGTCAAACCCATGACATCCCCAACCTCTTTGTCTCGGACGGCTCGCAGTTCACCACCGGGGCTGCGGAAAACCCGACGTTGACCATCGTGGCGCTTGCCATGCGTCAGGCGGATCACATCGCGGGGGAACTGTCACGCGGCAACCTCTGATCGGTTGCCCCGTCCCTCCCCCGGCACCTCACACTCTCCCCGAGGTGCCGGGGGATATGGGCCAAAAGGCTGTTACGTGGATTTGAAATCCGCCGCGATGCGCAATTCGCGCAGCGGCCGCACTAGGGCTATGCACTCGGCATAGATCGGATCGGCCTTGTAGGCGGCAAGCGCTGCCTCATCGGTGAATTCCGCATAGACCACCAGATCAACCTGCGCGCCCGCGATCACATCGCTCTGGAGATTGCGCCCCACTTCGAAATGCGAGGAATGGGGTATCCGCGACAGCATCATCAGCCCGTCGCGGATGCGTTCGATATCGTCCGGGTTGGCGGCGGAAAAGAATACAATATGGCGGATCATGTCTCAGTCTTTCGAGCGGGAGGCTTTTTCTGTCAGGCCAGAGGTGCCCTGACGACGGGCGAGTTCGGCCATGACGTCAGATAGGGCGACATCGCGCGATTGCAGCATCACCAACAGGTGAAAGAGCACATCCGCCGCCTCTGAGGTCAGACGCGCCCGGTCGCCCTTTACCGCCTCGATGATCGCCTCGATGGCCTCTTCGCCGAATTTCTCGGCGCATTTTTCAGGCCCTTTGGCCAGCAACTTCGCGGTCCAACTGCTCTCGGGGTCGGTCCCTGCGCGCGCGGCGATAATCTGGGCGAGGTCGTCAAGTGTCATGCCGCCAGCCTCATGGGAATACCAGCGGCGGCCATATGCGCCTTGGCCTCGGCAATCGTGTAGGTGCCAAAGTGAAAGATCGAGGCGGCGAGGACAGCCGAGGCATGCCCTTCGGTCACGCCTTCGACCAGATGGTCGAGCGTGCCCACACCACCGCTTGCGATCACGGGGATATTCACCGCATCGGCAATCGCGCGGGTGAGCGGCAGGTTGAAGCCCGCCCGCGTGCCGTCGCGGTCCATCGAGGTGAGCAGGATCTCCCCCGCCCCCTTGGCGGCCACAAGGCGGGCAAATTCGACCGCGTCGATGCCCGTGGGCTTGCGCCCGCCATGGGTGAAAATTTCCCATTTTCCGGAGCTAACGGTCTTGGCGTCGATGGCCACCACGATGCACTGGCTGCCAAACTGATCGGCGGCACGCGCCACCACATCGGGATCGGCCACGGCAGCGGAATTGAAGCTGACCTTGTCCGCCCCCGCCAGCAAGAGCGCGCGCACATCCTGCGCGCTGCGCACGCCACCCCCTACGGTCAGGGGGATATAGCAGGCCTCGGCGGTGCGCCGGACCACATCGAACATGGTGCCGCGATTCTCATGCGTGGCGTGAATGTCGAGAAAGCACAGCTCATCCGCCCCCGCCGCATCATAGGCCCGCGCCGCATCCACCGGATCGCCCGCATCGCGCAGATCGACAAAGTTCACGCCCTTGACCACGCGGCCATCAGCGACATCGAGACAGGGGATGATACGGGTCTTGAGCATAGTACCGCTGTTACAGGAATTTCACGCCGTTGTTTATGGGCAAATCGGTTAACATGCCAGAGGATAAGACCCATATAAGCGTTGCAAATGAAGGAGTTTACCATGAAGCGTTTTCTTGTCGCAGCCACGATGGCCCTCACCGCCCTGCCCGCCCTCGCCAGTGAGGATGATATCATCAAGGTCAAATCCACCAGCGATGTCGCCACGACCATGGACCGGCTGGAAGCAGCCGTAACCGGAGCCGGGGCCACGGTCTTTGCCAGGGTCGATCACGCGGCGGGTGCTGCCAGCGTGGATCTGGCGCTTGACCCCTCGCAGGTGCTGATTTTCGGCAACCCCAAGATGGGCACGGCCGCGATGCAGGATGACCCGCTGGCCGGGTTGTTCTTGCCGATGAAAGTGCTGGTCTATCAGGATGGCGCAGGGGAAACTTGGCTCGCCTATCAAGACCCCGAGGATATGTTCGACGACACCGGCATCAACGACGACGCCGAATACATCAAGATGATGACTGGCGCGCTTGGCAAGCTGACGGGCGCGGCCGCAGGACAGTAACCGCTCTGGCCGCGCTCAGCCCCTGAGCGCGGCCAAGGCCGCCCCAAGATCAAGCGCCCCATCATAGAGCGCGCGCCCCGAGATCGCCCCATCGAGCGCCACGCCGCAATCGCGCAGCGCGATGAGATCCTCGAGCGACGACACCCCCCCAGAGGCGATCACCGGAATGCTCACAGCACGGGCAAGGGCCGCTGTCGCCTCGATATTCGGGCCCTGCATGGCCCCATCGCGGTTGATGTCGGTATAGATGATCGCCGCCACCCCGGCATCCTCAAAGGATTTCGCGAGGTCTGTCGCCTCCACATCGGTCTCGGTGGCCCAGCCTTTGGTCGCCACGCGGCCATTGCGCGCGTCGATCCCAACGGCCACCTGCCCCGGAAAGGCGCGCGCCGCCTCGCGCACCAGCGCGGGGTTTTCTACAGCCACGGTGCCCAGAATCACCCGCGCCAGACCTTTGGCCAGCCACCCTTCGATGGTCGCCATATCGCGGATACCGCCGCCCAATTGCGCGGGCACCGGGCATGCCGCCAGAATCGCTTCGACTGGGGCCGCGTTGACGGGTGCCCCGGCAAAGGCGCCATTGAGATCCACCAGATGCAGCCATTCACAGCCCGCCGCGACAAATTCTTGCGCCTGCGCCGCCGGGTCTTCGTTGAACACGGTCGCGCGGTCCATATCGCCCCGCAAGAGACGCACGGCCTTGCCGTCCTTGAGGTCGATGGCGGGGTAGAGGATCATCGCGCGGGCCTTTCATCTGTGTTGCCCGCGCGATTTGGCATGCACGCAGGGGAATTGCAACGCGACCCGACGTCAGACTTGATTTGTAGCGCCTCAGTGGCACAGGATTTTCGGGAATGTCAGGGAGGATCAGACATGCGTAAACTGGTGATGATGACGGCGGTATTCACGATGGGGGCCGGGATGGCGATGGCAGAGCCGCTCCTCGGGACATGGCGCACCGCCAAGGATGACAATGGCCATTCCGGGCTGATCGAAGTGGCGCCCTGCGGCGCGAAACTCTGCGGCACGCTGGTCAAATCCTTTGATGAGAGCGGCAAGGAAATGCAGAGCAAGAATATCGGCCGCCAGATCATTTCCGAAACTGCCCCCACGGGCGGCGGCGAATACAAGGGCAAGGTCTATTCGCCCGACCGCGACAAGACCTATAACTCCAAGCTGCAACTCTCGGGCGATACGCTGTCGGTCAGTGGCTGCGTGTTGGGCATCTGCCGCGACGGCGGCACCTGGCAAAAGGTCAAATAAGGGCCAGACGGTCCGGCACGGGGCGGATGCGGCGCATCTGCCCCTGTGCATCTACCCCGGTCAGGCTGGCCCGAACACCGACCAGCCGATCCGCGTGGTCAAATGCTCCATCGCCTCGGTGCCCAGCTTGGAATTCCCATAGTGGTTGAGCCCCGGCGACCAGACCGCAATCGCCGCCACGCCCGGCACGACCGACAGAATACCGCCCCCCACCCCGCTCTTGCCCGGCAGCCCCACGCGAAAGGCATAATCGCCCGACCCGTCATAATGCCCGCAGGTCATCATCAGGGCGTTGATGCGGCGAATACGCGCCTGTGAAACCAGCCGCGGCGCACCCTCACCCCCCACCAGAAAGAGCCCGGCATTGGCCAGTTGCGCGCAGGTCATCTCGACCGCGCATTGGTGGAAATAGGTGCCAAGCGTCAGGTCCGGCGGGTTTTTCAGGTTGCCATGCGACAGCAGGTAATGCGCGAGGGCAAAATTCCGGTGGCCGGTGGCGATTTCCGAATGGGCGACGCGATGATTGATATGGATGGCTTCATCCCCCGCCGCCGCGCGGATGAACCGCAAGAGCGCGCCAAGGGTTTCACGCGGGGTGGCCCCTTGCAGAACCGCATCGGTGGTCACAATCGCGCCCGCGTTGATGAACGGGTTGCGCGGATAGCCCTTTTCCAACTCCAAGAGCAGCATCGAATCAAACGAATGCCCCGACGGCTCGCGCCCGACGCGGGACCAGAGCCGGTCGCCCAATTTGCCAAGGGCCAAGGCCAGCATGAACACCTTGGACACGGACTGGATCGAAAACGGCACCTGCGCATCGCCCGCCATCACCGTAGGCTGACCGGGCCGCGCGATGGCGATGCCGAACTGGTTCGGGTCCACATCCGCCAATTCGGGAATGTAATCCGCCACCTTGCCTCGGTCGTCAGAGGCGCGCGCAATCTCGGTGATCTCGTCCAGCAGCGGCTGGAGCGGGGGCAGCGCCTGCGCCATTCAGGGTTTCCAGCGCAGGAAATTCGCGATCATGCGTAGGCCGGTCTTTTGGCTTTTCTCGGGGTGAAACTGGGTGCCCACGATGGTGTCGCGCCCCACCACAGCGGTGATCGCCCCGGCATAATCGACATGCGCCAACATATGCGCGGGGTCATCAACCCGAAACTGATAGGAATGCACGAAATAGGCGTGATCCCCCGTGCTGATCCCATCGAGCACCGGATGCGCGTGGTCGATCACCAGATCGTTCCAGCCCATATGTGGCACCTTGAGCACCGGGTCTGAGGGGGCAATCGGCCCGACCGTGCCGCCGATCCAGTCGAACCCGGCGGTTTCCTCATATTCCAACCCGCGCGTGGCGAGCATTTGCATGCCGATGCATATCCCCATGAAGGGACGCGCATGGGTGATCACCGCCTCTTCAATGGCCTCGAACACGCCGCGATGGTCATAGAGCGCCCGCCGACAGGCCGGAAAGGCCCCATCCCCCGGCAGCACGATCCGCGTGCCCGTGCGGATGGTTTCGGGGTCCGAGGTCACGATCACGGCCCCTGCCCCGGTCTCTTGCGCCATACGCTCGAACGCCTTTTGCGCCGAGTGCAGATTGCCGCTCTCGTAATCGACGATGACGGTGGTCATGGGCTAGAGACTGCCCTTGGTCGAGGGAATCGCATCCGCCTTGCGCGGGTCGGTCTCGACCGCTTCGCGCAGGGCGCGCGCCACGGCCTTGAACGCCGCCTCGGCCATGTGGTGACTGTTGATCCCGTGCAGCGCATCGACATGGCATGTAATCCCGCCATGGGTGCTGAACGCCTGAAAGAATTCACGCACCAATTCGGTGTCAAAAGTGCCGATTTTCTGCGTGGGCAGATCCATGTTCCACACCAGATAGGGCCGCCCCGACAAATCAAGGGCGGCGCGCACCAGCGCATCATCCATCGGCAAGAGACAGGCCCCATAGCGCCGGATGCCGCGCTTGTCGCCAAGCGCTTGGCTCAACGCTTGACCAAGGGCGATGCCCACGTCCTCGACCGTGTGGTGATCGTCGATATGCAGATCGCCCGTGCAGCGCACGGTCATGTCCACCAGCGAATGCCGCGCGAGTTGATCCAGCATGTGATCAAAGAACCCGACCCCGGTCTGATTGTCATACCGACCAGTGCCGTCGAGATTGATGGTGACGCTGATGTCGGTCTCGGCGGTCTTACGGGTGATTGTGGCGCTGCGCATGGGGCCTCCGTCAAGCTTTCGTGGCTCTATACTGCGCCTCGTGGCGCAGGCCAAGCGCCAAGCACGGAATGTCACGATCCCCCCGGCGGATCGCCCCAAATTTCTTTAATTATAAGGAAATTTGGAGCGGGCGAGGCGATTCGAACGCCCGACCCTAACCTTGGCAAGGTTATGCTCTACCCCTGAGCTACGCCCGCATCCTTGGGTGAGGCGTGATCTATAAACTCTGGCGCGCGGCTGCAAGAGGAAAATTCGCGGCGCGCGGAAAATTTTTGCGCGCCCGCCGCGCGGCAGGGTTGCGACCTAAGTAGGAGCGTCAAAAGTGGCAGCCCGCGCGCCGGGCATGTTAGGCTCTGCGGGCATTGGGGCCATGGGGATGGTGGCCCTTCACATCAGGAGGAAACGCATGCCAGCCTATCTTATCGCGCAGGTCAAGATCACCGATGATGCCTGGGTTCCCGATTACGCGGCCCGGACGCATGACATCGCCGCCAGACATGGCGGGCGCTATCTCTCGCGCAGCGCGAACATCGCGACATTGGAAGGCACAGCGCCCGACACCACCCTGATTGCCCTGATCGAGTTTCCCTCGGCCGATGCCGCGCGCGCCTTTGCCCATGATCCAGACTACGCACCACTGGCGCAGGCGCGGCAGGCCGGCAGCGAAGGGCATTTCTGGGTGATCGACGACACCGATGCCGCAGGCTCGATTCCCTATTTGCCCAAAGGCTAAAGGTTGTTACCCCGGCAAACTCTCGTCGCGCGGGGCCGCCGCACGACGCAAGCGATCGTTGATGGCACGACCAAGCCCAGTTTCGGGAATGGGCGATACCGCGATCGGTGCCCCCCGCGAATCAAGTGCGTGCAGATGACCAAAGAGATTGGCCGCCGCCTCGACCAGATCGCCGGAGGGCGACAGGTTCAGGTCCGCGTCCACCGGCCCGAACCCGAGCAGCACCTCTCCGGCCCGCCGCTCGCGCGCGTCCAGACGCACGGGCGCACCCGGCGCGTAATGGGATTGCATCTGGCCGGGGGCCACCAAAGGATCATCGGCGGAATGGCGTACCAAATCCGCGTCCAGAAGGGACTCGATGGACTCAACCGGCACCCCGCCGGGGCGCAGCAGACTGGGCCGCCCAACCAGCCCCACGATGGTGGATTCCACCCCCACCGCACAGGCACCGCCCTCGATCACCGCCTCGATCCGCCCCGAAAGCCCCGCCAACACATGCGCCGCCGTGGTCGGGCTGATCCGCCCCGAAGGATTGGCCGAAGGGGCCGCCACCGGTCCGCCGAACGCCGCCAGCAAGCCCTGC
>NZ_JAGPVV010000363.1 GCF_018066915.1 Roseovarius sp. | reverse complement strand
GACAAGGCGATCGACCTGATGGACGAGGCCGCAAGCCGTCTGCGCATGGAAGTGGACAGCAAGCCCGAAGAACTCGACGCGCTCGACCGCGAGATCCTGCAAAAGCAGATCGAGGCAGAGGCGCTCAAGAAAGAGGACGACGCCGCCTCGCGCGACCGGCTGGACAAGCTGGAGCGGGAACTGGGCGACTTGCAACAGCGCTCTGCTGAGATGACCGCCAAATGGCAGGCCGAGCGGGACAAGCTGGCCGGTGCGCGCGACATCAAGGAACAGCTTGACCGCGCCCGTGCCGAGTTGGACATCGCCAAGCGCGAAGGTAATCTCGCCCGTGCCGGTGAACTGAGCTATGGCGTCATTCCGGGGCTGGAAAAGCAACTGGCCGAGGCCGAAACCCAAGGCGACGATGGCGTCATGGTCGAAGAAGCCGTGCGCCCCGAGCAGATCGCGCAGGTGGTGGAACGCTGGACCGGCATTCCCACCGCCAAGATGCTGGAAGGCGAGCGTGACAAGCTCTTGGGGATGGAAGAGAACCTCCACCGCCGCGTGATCGGTCAGAACACCGCCATCAAGGCCGTGGCCAATGCCGTACGCCGGGCGCGCGCCGGGCTGAACGACGAGGGGCGCCCCTTGGGCAGCTTCCTCTTTCTCGGGCCGACCGGCGTGGGCAAGACCGAGTTGACCAAGGCCGTGGCCGAGTTCCTCTTTGACGATGACAACGCCATGGTGCGCATCGACATGAGCGAGTTCATGGAGAAACACTCGGTCTCGCGTCTGATCGGTGCGCCTCCGGGTTATGTCGGATATGACGAGGGCGGTGTGCTGACCGAGGCGGTGCGTCGCAGGCCCTATCAGGTGGTCCTGTTCGACGAGGTCGAAAAGGCGCATCCCGAGGTGTTCAACGTGCTCTTGCAGGTGCTCGACGATGGTGTGTTGACCGATGGTCAGGGGCGCAAGGTCGATTTCAAGCAGACGCTGATCATCCTGACGTCAAACCTTGGAAGCCAAGCGCTCAGCCAATTGCCCGAGGGCGCGGATGCCGCCACCGCCAAGCGCGATGTGATGGACGCCGTGCGTGCGCATTTCCGGCCCGAGTTCCTCAACCGGCTGGATGAGATCGTGGTGTTCGACCGGCTCACGCGGCCGCAGATGGACGGTATCGTCGATATCCAGATGGCGCGCCTGCTCAAGCGGCTGGCAGCCCGCAAGATCCAACTGGAACTGGATGACGCCGCCCGCAAATGGCTGGCCGATGAAGGCTATGATCCGGTTTACGGCGCGCGCCCGCTCAAGCGGGTGATCCAACGCGCGTTGCAAGACCCGCTGGCCGAGGCGCTTTTGTCCGGGGATATCCTCGACGGGGCCGTGGTGCCGGTCACGGCGGGGCCCGAGGGACTGATCATCGGCAACCGGGTCGGCAGCACAAGGCAAGAACCGCCCAAGGATGCGGTGGTCCACTAAAATTGGAAGCGCCTCTCTGACTGCTCAGAGGGGCGTTTTCGCCAAGGAACTTTGGTCAAACGCTATCTGACTTGGCCGCGTCACGCCTGACTTTGTAAGCCTCGGGGATTGGCATGCGGTTAAAGGCATCGAGCCCCGCGATCTTGTAGGCTTCGGCGAGCGTCGGATAATTGAACGTGTTCTGCACGAAATAATCCACTGTCCCTTTGAGGTTCAAAACCGCCTGCGCGATGTGGATCAGCTCCGTCGCCCCCTCGCCCACGATCTGCACGCCCAGAACCCGGCGCGTCTTGAGCGAGAAGAGCATCTTCAACATGCCATGCTCCAACCCCATGATGTGCCCGCGGCTGGTTTCGCGGAACCGCGCAACGCCCACCTCATAGGGGATACCGCGCGCCTGCATTTCCTCTTCCGACATGCCGCAGGTGGAAATTTCCGGCACGGAATAGATGCCATAGGGAAACCACGGGCTCTCGGGCAGGGTCGGGATGTCGAGCGCATGGCAGGCCGCGACGCGTCCCTGTTGGACCGAGGTTGAGGCAAGGCTGGGATGCCCGATCACGTCGCCTGCGGCATAGATATGCGGCACGGCGGTCTGATAGGTCTTGCGGTCTACCTCAATCCGGCCGCGATGGTCCGTCTTGAGGCCAGCAGCCTTGAGGTTGAGGTTATCCGTGGCACCCATACGCCCGGCGGCAAAGAGCAGCATTTCGGCGCGCACATGGCGGCCATTGGCAAGGCTCACCTCGATATGCTCGCCCGCGTCCTCAATCCGCTCGATGGCAGAGCCAAGGCGCAGATCAACACCATTCTCGCGGATCTGATGGGTGAAATCCTGAATGAGCGTCCTGTCGATGAAATCGAGAAAGGTATCGCGCGGCTCGATCAAGGTCACGCGCACGTCGAGGGCGGAAAACATCGTGGCATATTCCACCCCGATCACGCCCGCGCCCACGACGATCAGACTGCGCGGAATGCGGGCCAGTTCCAGAAATTCGTCACTATCCACCACGGTGCGCCCGTTGAAGGGAACAGTATCGGGGCGATGGGTCTTGGTGCCGGTCGAGATCAGAAAGCGGTCGGCGGTCAGGCGCGTGACATCACCCGCCTCGGTCGCGACCTCGATGGTCTTGTCATCCACGAACCGCGCCATTCCATGCAGCGTGTCGACATGGTTGCGGTTGAACTGATGTTCCAGAACATCGACCTCGTGATCCAAGGTCATATGCAGCCGCGCCTTGAGGTCGTCAGCGCCAATGTTGTCCTTGACCCGGTAAGAGCGGCCATAAAAGCTGCGTTCGCGCCAGCCCGAGAGGTTGAGCACCGTTTCGCGTAGCGTCTTGGACGGAATCGTGCCGGTATGAACCGACACGCCGCCCAGCCGATCCTTGCGGTCGATCACCAGAACACGGCGCTTGAGCTTGCCCGCCTGAATGGCAGCGGCCCGTCCTGCAGGACCGCTGCCAACGATGATCAGGTCATAATGGCTCATGCCTCACTCCGCATAGAGCGCCTCTGCATGGAAGGTCACGTGATCCTCCATGAACGTCGAGATGAAGAAATAGCTGTGGTCATAGCCCTTTTGCATCCGGAACGTGCCCTCTTGGCGACGCGCGGTCATGGCATGGGCCAGCGTTTCGGGGCGCAACAGGTCAAGGAATTGATCCTTGGTGCCGGTATCCACCAGAACCGGCCCATCAAAACCACGCTCTGCCATCAAGAGGCTGGCATCATGCGCCGCCCAAGTGGACTTGTCCGCGCCGAGATAGGCCGTAAATTGCTTGCGGCCCCAATCGCTGTTGGTGGGGTTGCAAATGGGGGAAAAGGCCGACACGGACCGGAACCGCCCCGGCAGGGACATGGCCAACGTCAGCGCGCCATGACCGCCCATGGAATGTCCGGTGATGGCCTGACGGTCCATGTCCACCGCAAAATGCTCACCGATGAGCGCGGGCAATTCGGTAGCGACATAATCCCACATCCGGAAATGTGGTGCCCAAGGGGATTGGGTGGCATTCACATAGAACCCGGCCCCCTGCCCCAGATCGTAATTCTCGTCATTGGCTACGCCATCGCCGCGCGGGCTTGTGTCCGGGAACACCAGCGCGATGCCCTGCTCTGCTGCCCAGCCCTGTGCGCCAGCCTTGACCATCGCATTTTCATGCGTGCAGGTCAGACCCGAGAGATACCAGAGCACCGGCACCGGCCCGTCCTTCGCCTCCGCAGGCAGAAAGAGGCCAAAGGTCATGTCGACACCACAAGCCTCGGAAGGGTGGGTATAGACGCCCTGCGTGCCGCCAAAACAGGTGTTTTCCGAAACCGTTTTCATCATGTTCTCCTCTAACGTCCGTAAGACTGTTCAGTAAAGCTGGTTCACCCAACCAATGACAAGCGACACCGAGATGATGGCAGCGCCGGTGGAAATCAGGATCGACGACGACACGCGCTTGGGCGCGACGCCGTAATGCTGTGCAAGCATAAAGACATTGCCCGCCACGGGCAGGCTGGAGGCCGCGATCATCACCGCCCCGGCATAGGGGTCGACCTCGAAGAGGTAGAGTACGGCAAAGGCCACGAAAATCGGGTGCAGCACCAGTTTGCAGAACGAGAGCCAGCCCGCAATATAGGGCCGCTCTGCCGATTTCGACGCCAGCGATGCGCCAATGGCAAAGAGCGCGCCGGGCGTGGCCGCCCCGCCCAGAATACGCACGAAATCGTTGATCGGGTCTGGAATGGGCAGGCGCAAACCAGACCATGTCAGGCCCAGAACAATCGAGACAATCATCGGATTTTTCAAGAGACCCATGCCGACCGTGCGCAGAATGCCAAGGCTGAGCCGCCCATCGCGTGAGCCGGTGATCAGAATAACCACAAGCGAGCCGAACACGATGAGATCCACCGCCAAGACGATCATCACCCAGCCAATCGCCGCCTCGCCCATGAGCATCGCCAGCATCGGCACGCCCAGAAATCCCACGTTGCCAATGACCGCGCATTGCGCCTCGATGGCGACCTCTTGGATATTCACCCGGCGCACCAGCGCCACCGCCGTGGCGATGCCATAGACAAACGCCGTGGCCCAGAGATAAGCGAGGATGAAATTCCAATCCAACACCTCTGCCAGCGTGAGATTGGCCGAAAACCGGAACAGCATCGCCGAGAGTGCAAAGTAGAAGACGAATTTCGTGAGCCACGCCGTCGCCGCCTCGGGAAAGAACCCGGTGCGCCCGGCGCCATACCCAAGCCCGATGATCATGAAGAAAGGTAGGGTCTGGAGAAAGATACTCAGCATGCGGGTTTGGTAGACAGACCCATAGCCCGGGTCAATCGCAACCATCACATGAGCGGGCAAATAGCCAAGAGAACGCAGCATCACGCGCATTGATCCGGCAGCGCCAAGGCGACAGCGCCCCCACAGTGGCGCTATCTATCTTTTTTCGCAGTTTTTGCTAAGATGACTGTCTGTCCGTATCTGGTTTCCGGTTTCAAAAACCTGATCAAGGTATTGATAAATTTGGAATAATAATCTGGCTTTACCCTGGTCAGGATGGTTTCCGCCCGTTTTTCGCGGGGGGTTTTCTTGCTTGGGGGAAAAGCAATGTCTGGAAATTATAGAATACTGGCCGTGGTGGCCGGAGTTGCTTTGGCGGCCTGTGAGTCTCCTGTCACTGATCTGAGCTCTGTCACCGTCGATGGTAAAACCTACATGATGTCCACGACCTACAACCCATCCTCATTTGGCGCTGCACAAAGACCGCAAGTGATTGTCCTGGTGGATGGTGCTCCGGTCGATTGCTCTGGAAGTCCATCACTCTGTCAGGAGAGAGTCCGACAGTTTCTAGCCACACAGAAGGAAATAAGGCGCAGCGATGCTGGCAAAACGCGGGTCATCACCACTGACACATCCAACACACCGCCTCCGCCGTTTGAAAATGGCGACTAGGGTCTAGCCGCTGCCGATCAGGACACCGGCGGCAAAGACCAGTGCCCCGCCCAAAACCACTTGGAACGCCGCGCGAAAGAACGGCGTTTCCATATACTTGTTCTGAATCCACGCAATCGCCCAGAGTTCGATGAACACAACCACAAAGGCGATGATTGTCGCGGTCCAGAAGTCGGGGATGAGATAGGGCAACGCATGCCCAAGCCCGCCGACCGTGGTCATGATGCCCGAGGCAAAGCCGCGCTTCATCGGGCTGCCGCGCCCCGAGAGTTCGCCATCATCGCTGGCGGCCTCGGTAAAGCCCATGGAAATGCCCGCGCCCACACTGGCCGCGAGGCCGACGAGGAAGGTTGTCCATGTGTCCTGCGTGGCAAAAGCCGTGGCAAAAATCGGCGCGAGCGTGGAAACGGAGCCATCCATCAGCCCGGCAAGCCCCGGCTGAACCCATGTCAGCACGAATTGCCGCTTGGCGGTGCGGTCTTCGGAATCCCGCGCATCGGAATCGAGATGTTCGGCCTCTAGCTCTCCGGCGCGGGTCTGATGCCCTGCCTCTGCGGCGGCCAGATCGCCCAGCAACTTGCGGGTCGCGGCATCCGTGGTGCGCTGCGCGGCCTTGAGGTAGAAGGCACCCGCATCACGCTCCATCGCCTCGGCCTCGTCGCGGATGCGTTCGATCCCAAGGTTCTCGATCAACCAGACAGGACGCCGGGCATAGAACCCGGCCACATGCTCGCGCCGGATGAGCGGGATTACTTCGCCAAAGCGGCTGCGATGCAGCTCGATCAGGCGCTTGCGGTGGCCGTCTTCTTCGGTCGCCATGCCATCGAATATCGCGGCCGTATCCGGGAAATCAGTGCGCAGCATCTCTGCATAGGAGCGATAGATGCGCGCGTCATCTTCTTCCGAGGAAATCGCGAGCGCCAGGATTTCCTGTTCGCTCAGATCACGAAATCGGCGGCGGGATGTCATGCCGGGAATCATCGAAGACCTCAATTAGAATTGTTCTAAATCACTCTAGCGCGCCGGTGGAGCAAAGGCAAAGGGGCTTGATGCCACGCAAAAAAGTGAACCGCTCTGTTCACTTTAATCTTGATTTCTGAACCGATCTGTTTAGATTTGAAAGTGAACAGAATAGTTCAGTTATGGAGTTCGACATGAAACACACCTTGACCGTTCTCACCCTCTCGCTCAGCCTGATCGCGGCACCCGCCTTGGCCTTCAGCTTTGATACCAGCAGCCTGACACCGACGCTCACCTATCCCGAACCTGCGCCCGCGCCGGTGACACAAGGCAACGCGGGCATCAACCGATAAGCCGCGCCAGAAACACCGTCCCGTGACCGCGCGCAGACGGGCTTGCGGTTACGGGGTCGGGCCGACTACACTGTCCCGACCTGTGGGGAGGGGTTGGATGTCGGCACCCGCCGTTGAAATCAAGAAAGGTCGCAAGTTCGACCAAGTGCTCGAAGGGGCGCGGCGGGTCTTTATGCGCGATGGATTCGAGGGGGCCAGCGTCGACGAGATTGCGCGCGAGGCGCAGGTCTCCAAGGCGACACTCTATAGCTATTTCCCGGACAAACGACTGCTTTTTTCCGAAGTGGCGCGGCTCGAGTGTAACCGGCAGGCCGAAGAGGCGATGGAAGTGATCGCCAAGGGCGCAACGGTGGAACATGTGCTGCACGAGGCGGCGACCCGTATCCTCCGCTTTTTTCTGTCGGATTTCGGCCAGCAGGTGTTTCGCATCTGCGTGTCGGAATCGCATCGGTTTCCCGAATTGGGCCAGCGGTTCTATGCCTCTGGTCCGGGTCTCGTGCGCGAACGGCTGAGCAAGGTTCTGCGCCCCTATGTCGAGGCTGGAATTCTCCGGATCGACGATATGGATCTGGCCGCTAACCAGTTCGGTGAATTGTGCAAGGGCGATCTCTTTATCCGCAGCCTCTGTGGCATGTGCCAAGAGGTGTCGGAGGCGGATATCGAGCGCGTGGTTAATGGCGCGGTCGAGATGTTTCTGGCCCGCTATCGCGCCTGATGTGGGGCACCGCGCCCCAGCATGTCAGCCGCAATCTTTTCCGCCATCATGATCGTCGGCGCGTTGGTATTACCGCCCACAAGACGCGGCATGATCGAGGCATCAACTACGCGCAGCCCCTGAACACCGAGAACACGCGCGGCGGGATCGACCACCGCCATATCCCCGCGCCCCATCGCACAGGTGCCGACCGGATGATAAATCGTGTCTGCTCGGGCGCGAATATCGGCCTCGAGCGCGGCGTCGGACCAATCATGCGGATGTAGCCGTTCTTTGCGCCAAGGTGCGAGCGCAGGCGCGCGCAGGATCGCATCCATCTTTCGGGCCCCCTGCATCATCAGCGCCAGATCGCGCGGATCGCTCAGGAACGCGGGATCAATCAGCGGCGCATCCGTGGCACGGGCAGAGCGCAGCGTCACCCGCCCCCGGCTATGGGGCCGCAGCACGCAGACATGACAGGAATAGCCGGGGCGGAAATGCAGCCGACGCATGTGATCCTCGACAATGCCGATGACGAAATGCAGTTGCAGATCGGGGCGCGGGGCGGCCGGGCTGGACCGCAGGAACGCGCCTGCCTCGGCGTAGGGCGTGGCAAACTGGCCCTGACCGGTCTTGCGCCACTCCAGCGCCGCCTTGCCCA
The DNA here is from genome assembly GCF_018066915.1 of Roseovarius sp. Lineage (GTDB taxonomy): Bacteria > Pseudomonadota > Alphaproteobacteria > Rhodobacterales > Rhodobacteraceae > Roseovarius. The sequence continues at coordinate 6,106 of NZ_JAGPVV010000363.1, read as the reverse complement.
AACGCCAGAGGCCCTTGGGATCAAGGCTGATGACATCGTCCCGTTTCGAGGTTTCCGCAAGGATATAATCCAGATGATCCTGCAAGTTCTCGCCCACGCCGGGCAGGTCCTGTACCAGAGCGATGCCATGCGCCTGCAGCGCCTCGGCGGGACCTATGCCCGACACCATGAGAAGCTGGGGCGAGCCAAAAGCGCCGCCGCTGAGGATCACCTCGCGCTTGGCGCGCGCCTCCTGCGCCTGCCCTTTGTGGCGATAGCGCAGGCCGGTGGCGCGCTTGCCGTCAAAGAGCACACGCTCGGCCATAGCCCCTGTGATGACCGTCAGATTGGGCCGTGTCATCGCCGGAAAGAGATAGGCCGCGGCGGCAGAGCAGCGTTCACCACGCTGCGGACCGTCAAAGAATTGCGTGACCTGATAATGCCCCGCACCGTCTTGAACTGGTCCGTTGAAATCGGAATTGCGTGGGATTTGCAGGCTTTCGCAGGCGGCAACGAAAGCCTCGGAAATGGCACGCGGCGCGCTCTGGTCCGTGACCTGAAGCGGCCCGGACTGGCCATGCAGCGCGCCGCCGTGCTGCGCGTTCCGCTCTGCGGCATGAAACCACGGCAGAACACTCTGCCAATCCCAGCCATCGCAGCCAAGATCGGCCCATTCATCATAATCGCCGGGGTGGCCGCGCGCGTAGAGCATGGCGTTGATGGCGCTCGAGCCTCCAAGCGCGCGACCGCGCGGCTGAAACCCTCGGCGTCCGTTCAATTCCGGCTGCGGCACGGTCTTGAGCGCCCAGTTGTTGATCTTGGGGCGGCCTGACACCATCGCCGCCACCAGCCCCGGCGCGCGAATGAATATGTCGCGCCCAGAGCCGCCCGCCTCGATCAGGCAGACGGTGGTGCCAGTGTCCTCGCTCAGCCGCGCGGCGAGCACGCAGCCCGCCGATCCGCCCCCCACGATGATGTAATCATAGACCATGGCCGCCTCCCCCTGCCCGGTCACGCTACGCCGGGGACCACCCCCGACCAAAGCGCGACGTGGCGTCAGAGAGGCGCAGGATCAGCCTGGGCTCATGCCGCGCAGACGCTCGGACCGGCGCCGCAGGTATTCAAGCGTCGAGAGCAGCGCAATGGAGATCACCACAAGGATCGTCGCGACAGCCAGAATGGTCGGGCTGATCTGCTCACGCAGGCCGGTGAACATCTCCCACGGCAGGGTTTGCTGATTGGCCGAGCCAACAAAGAGCACGACGACCACCTCATCGAACGAGGTGATAAAGGCAAAAAGACCGCCCGAAATCACACCCGGTAGAATGAGCGGCATCTGAACGCGGAAGAAGGTCGTCACAGGGTCTGCGCCCATGTTCGCTGCCGCTCGCGTGAGCGAGCGATCGAACCCCACCAGTGTGGCGGTCACGGTGATGATGACAAAGGGAATCCCCAGTGCCGCATGTGCCAGAACCACGCCGAAATAGGTGCCCTGCAACCCGATCCGGCTATAGAAGAAATACATCCCGGCGGCCGAGATGATGAGCGGCACGATCATCGGTGAAATCAGGATCGCCATGATCGCGCGGCGGAACGGCACGTGTTCGGAGCTAAGGCCGATGGCCGCCAAGGTGCCAAAGCTGACGGACAAGAGCGTCGCCGCAGGGGCGATCATCAGCGAATTGCGCAGCGCCTGTTGCCACTCGTTCGAGGTAAAGAAATCCTTGTAATGCTTGAGGCTATAGCCAGCCGGATCAAAACGCAGCATTTCCGGTGTGAAGGTAAAGAAGTTCTGCGCATTGAAGCTGAGCGGCATCACCACAAGAATGGGCGTGATCAGAAAAACAAAGATCGCGCCACAGATCACCCGGAACGTATAGTGCCAGAGCACCTGGCCACTGGTCAGATAAGGCGCGAGATTGGCGCGGTAGCGCCCTTCGCCGATCCAGAAAATGAACCACGAAAAGAATAGCCCAAAGAGCAGGCCCAGCACGAACCCCGGCACCCCGGCCAAGAGCACGCCCGCAACGATAAAGAGTGCAATGACACCCCAACGCGTGATCTTTTCCTGTCCCAGACCAAAGACCGCGAGCGCGATATAGCCCAGCACCATCAGCGCCACCGCACCAACCGCGATCCCCATGAGGCCAGAACCATGCGCGGTGCCGACAAAGAGCCCGACAAAGGCCCCCGCCGCGCCGATCACCGGCAGAGCGAAAGAAAGCGGCTTGGTTTCAACCGGTGTGAGTGTGAATCCGTTCATGTCGCTTACCCCAGCTTCACATTGTCGATGCCGACGATCTTGTCATAGGCCCAGTAGAGGATCAGAACCACCGCCAACAGGATCGTGCCCAGTGCCGCCGCCAGACCCCAGTTGAGCGAGGACGAGATGTGATAGGCGATCCGGTTGGAAATGAACGTGCCGGTGGTGCCGCCCACGATCTCGGGCGTGATGTAATAGCCGATGGCGAGGATGAATACGAGGATCGAGCCTGCCCCGATACCCGGCACCGATTGCGGGAAATAGACCCGCCAGAACGCGGTCCAGTTATTCGCGCCCAGCGATTTGGCGGCGCGCAGATAGGTTGGGGGAATGGTCTGCATAACCGAATACATCGGCAGGATCATGAACGGCAGCAGAATATGCGTCATCGCCACGATGGTGCCGAACTGATTGTTGATCATCACCAGCCGGTTCTCATCCGCGACCAGCCCCAACCAGACCAGAACATCATTGATGACCCCCTGTTGCTGCAACATCACCTTCCAAGCGCTTGTACGCACCAAGAGCGAGGTCCAGAATGGCAAAAGAACGAGGATCATCAAAAGGTTCGCGGTGCGCGACGGCAGGTTGGCCAGAATCCACGCCACAGGATAGCCAAGTGCGACGCAGGAAAAGGTGATCATCAGCGACATGAACATGGTGCGCTGAAAGAGGATACCGTAAATCCGCTCATCCTCGCTACGCAGGGCGATGCCTTGGGGCGTCTTTTCCATGTCTACGGCGTTGAGGAAATAGCCGGTCGTGTAAGGGGGCGAATAGGTCTTGATGGTTTCCCAGAAATTGACCTTGGCCCAGTCCTTGTTTGACTCGATAAAGGCGTCGCGCATTGCGATCGGCGGCAGTTGCGCCGCTGCTGCAGCGCGCAGGCTTTCGGCAGCCGGTCCGGAATAGGTGGCAAGCGCCGTTTTCGTGGCCGGGTCCTCAAGATCAAGTGCCAAGGCGGCATAAACAGCCTCCCACGGTTCTTCCTTGGTCACGCTCTTGCCATCGACAAACTGGGTAAAGGCGGCAAAGGCCGCATAGGCGCGCGCGGTGTTGGGCAGAATGTCGGAAATCGCGGCACCGGGAACGAATTCGGCATCGCCGCTGAACGTGGTCGCCTCAAGGGCTTCCATCCGGGCGATCTGATTGGACATGAGCCGCTCGTTGGGCTCTGCCCCGGCACCGCCCGACATCATCTCGACCCAGGTCGCTGCCTCTTCAAAGGCGGGATCAATCTCTTCGAGCGCATCCTGAAACACCTCGCCGATATCACTCATGTCACGCCCAGAGGTGCGGAAGAGCGAGGAAATACCGCTTTCCTCGTAATTCAGGCGGCTGCCCAGCTTGGTATGCTCCTTCGCCTCGGCTGCAAGGAAGAGATCGAAAAATAGCGCGCGGAACACCTGTTCGTCTGGCGTATCGGCGGCATCCCAATCGCGCAACTCTTCGACCGTCATGGGCAGGGTGTTGCCAACGATCTGGTTCTCGACCGAGCGGAACAGCATATCGACGATGGGCGCGATGAAGGTCAGAAGGACAAAGATCAACAAGGGGGCGATCAGCGCCAGTGCCCGCATTTTCTGCGCGCGCAAGGCGCGGCGCAAGCTGCGTTTCAGAGGCGTGCCATCCGCGGCAAGCATCGGGCCGGTGTGGGTGCTATCGCTCATGTCTTCCCCGTCGAAGTGATCCGGTTATTCAAGCCGGGTCTTGAGCCCGGTCAAAGGAGCGGTGGGGCCGCGAGCGGCCCCACCAGAGTTTGCGCCAGATTACTGGGCCAGCCACGACTGGAACTTGGCGTCCAGATCGTCGCGGTTGTCGGCCCACCATTCGTAGTCATAGATGTGGACGTTGCCCGCATTGGCCGGATCGGTCGGCATATGCGGCGCCATGTCGATCCCGAGGTCAGCATGCTTGCCCACCAGCGGAGCCGAAGAGGTGCGCGCCGGACCGTAGGAGATATACGCGGCCTGATCGGCCAGACGCTGGGTGTCGGTGGCGAACTTGAGGAAGTCCATCACGCGCGCCAGACGGTCTGCGGGCAGACCGGCGGGAACAATCCAGCCGTCGAGGTCAAACGACTGCATGTCCCACAGCATCGCGATGGGCTGGTTCTGTTCAGCAATGGCCGAGAACAGACGACCGTTGAAGGTCGAACCCATGAACACTTCGCCATCGGCCAGAAGCTGCGGGGTTTCCGCACCGGCGGACCACCAGACAACCTGATCCTTGATCGTACCCAGCTTGGCCAGCGCGCGCTCGACACCTTCTTCGGTACCCAGAACGTCGTAGATCTCGTCCTTGGCAACGCCGTCGCAATAGAGCGCCCATTCCATGTTGTCGATCGGACGCTTTTGCAGCGACCGCTTGCCGGGATATTTGGCAAGGTCGAACACGTCGCAAACGGTGCTCGGCGGCTCGGTGCCGGCGGGCACCATGTCGGTGCGATAACCAAAGGTGGTCGAGTAAACGATCTGCGGAATGAAGCAGTCGCTGACGATCAGATCGCCAAAGTCGTCGCTGGCAGAGGTGCCATCGGGCGCTGCGGCCAGCATTTCGTCATGGTCGATTTCCATCGCCAGACCTTCGTCGCAAAGACGCATCGAGTCGGAAGCCACCACATCGACCAGATCCCAGGTGATGTTGCCTGCTTCGTTCATCGCACGCAGCTTGGCCACAGCCTCGGCCGAGCTTTCGTCCCAGGTCGCGCTCACGCCGGGATTGGCGGCCAGATAGGGCTGAACATAGGCATTGTCCTGGCTGGCCTGATAGGCCCCGCCCCAGCTGACGATGGTCATGCTGTTGGCCATATCCTGCGCGGTGACGGCGGTGCCCGCAGCGACGGTCAGAGCCGTGGTCGCGAGCAGGGTTTTCGTCAGTTTCATAAACATACTCCCAGTTTATCCCGTTTTTCGGTGGTTGGGCCCCGCGCTACGGGCAGAACGTCGAGGGCCTTGCTCAACCCGCACCGGTTCATTGACCGGCACGCGTATTCCTATACTTGGGGCGCATCCAGCGCGCGGCAATCCTCTGGCAACCAGCCAATCTCGATCTGCTCGCCCGGTTGCAGGCGGCGTTGATCGGGAGCGTTGCGGGTCTTGATGATGAACTCATCCGATCCCGCCACCCGGAGCCGCGTGCGGAAAATGTCACCCATGTAGATGAATTCCAGCACTTCGGCCTTGAGTGTATGCGCATCAGGCTTGAGCCGGTCGCGATTGAACTCGACCCGCTCGGGGCGAATGGAAATCAGCGTGCGATCGCCCGGTTTTTCGACATTCACGGGCTTGGCGTCGATCAGGTCGCCATTGTCCAATTGCACGACGGCGATGCCATTCTTGATCTCTTTGACACGACCCTCGAGCGTGTTGTTCTCACCGATGAACTGCGCAACAAAGCTGTTCTTGGGGCTCTCATAGAGCTCATCCGGCGGCGCGATCTGCTGGATGCGGCCATCGTTGAAGACGGCCACGCGGTCCGACATCGTCAGCGCTTCGGTCTGGTCGTGGGTCACATAAACGGTGGTGATCCCGAGGTTGTGCGCGAGATGGGTGATCTCGAACTGCATCTTTTCGCGCAGTTGCTTGTCCAGCGCGCCAAGCGGTTCGTCCATCAGCACCAATTCGGGCTCGAACACCAGCGCACGGGCCAAGGCCACGCGCTGTTGCTGCCCACCCGACAGTTGCGACGGGCGGCGCCCGCCAAAGGCACCCATTTCCACCATTTCCAGCGCCCGCTTGACCTTGGCCTCGCGGTCGGATTTGCCCATCTTGCGCACCTCGAGCGGAAAGCTGAGGTTTTCGGCAATCGTCATGTGCGGAAACAGTGCGTAATTCTGGAACACCATGCCGATGCCGCGCTTGT
>NZ_JAGPVV010000362.1 GCF_018066915.1 Roseovarius sp. | reverse complement strand
CGCATTCAAAAGATGGTGGCGCATGAAGACCCCGCCAATCCCCTCAGCGATGATGCCATCGCCCAGATGATCAGCACCGATGGCCCGGTTCTGGCCCGTCGCACGGTCGCGAAATACCGCGACATGCTGCATATCCCCTCGTCCTTTCAGCGCAAGCGTCAGGGCAAGTTGAACGGGATGTAACAGAGGGCCGAGGCGTCAGCGCGCCTCGACCCGCTTGGGCATGGGCCGTGCCGCCGCATGGAAAAACCGCAGATCGGGCGCCAAGCTGGTCATCTGCCGGTGCAAGTCCCGCTCTGACCGCGCCGCAATCACCCGCCACAGGCGAAAGCCGCGCGCCGTGCGATCCGTCCGCACCAGCATCGGGGCCGCCCGCCAGAAATAAACACAAACCAGAATCTGCAGCGCCGCGCCCGCGACCCATCCCAAAGGGACGGACACCAGCGCCAGGGCCGCCCAGAGAGCCAGCGGCGTCCAGAGCCGCATCTGGACCATGTAGAGCGGCGGCAAGAGCGCCATCACCGAAGGCGTCCGGGGCTGCGCATCATAGGTCTCGTCCGGGCCAATCATCACATCGAAATTCTGCAAGCGTTCCGCCGGGCGATGTTCTGGCAGGGTCGCAATCCCTTCTGGCCGTGGCATCACCCGCCAACGCCCCAGAATGGCGCTGCGCCCCAGCACCGGCCACACCTGCCCATCGCGCCAGATCCACAGCACACGCGCGCGATCGGGTTGTGCGCGAAAGAGCGCCTGAATATCCTTGGTCTTGCCATCCACCGCCTGCCCGTCCACCCGCAACAGGATGTCACCGGGCCGCAGCCCCAGCGATTTCCCTTGCGGATTGACCGAGGCCAGCGCAAGCGCCGTAGGGCGCAGCACGGGATCAGAGGGACTCATGCGCCCATCCTCCTAGGGAAAGCCAAAGGGATTGGGCTCGGCGCGGGCCTGCGGCTTCTTGCGCGACGGTGCCTTGGCAACCGGCTTGGGGGCGGCGGCGACACTCTGAGGTGCGGCCTTGGCCGTCACCTCGGTCCGCTCGGCCAGCATCTTGGTCAGGGCCAGTTGCAGATCCGACAACCCCTTGGCAAAGGCATCGCGTGTCTCGACATGGCTGCTCTCGACCCGGTCCACCAGACCGCGCAGCATTTGCGGCGCGGCGGGATCTTCGGTGCCCGACATGGCCTCGGCCAGACGCGCGGTCTCGGCCATCATCGCCGCTTCCAGCCGCTCGATCCCGGCGGTCTGTGCCGCCTCGATTGCCGCCACCTTCTCGGACATATCGCCCAGCGCCTCCAACTGCGCCTGCAAATCGCCCACGGATTTGGAAAACACCGTCAGCGCCTCGATCTGCGTGGCGGTCGCGGTGCGCATGTCCGACAGGGTGCGCAGATAGACCAGCCCGGCCAGCGCCACACAGAGCACCGCCGCGGCCACCACACCGAACAAGAGCGGCTTCATGCCCTTGGCGAATTTGTCCAGCCGCGCGGCGGCGGCCAATGTCTCGGTGGACACGCGCGCCACGTCCTCGGCGCTGTCATTGGCGGCGGTCGCCGCCTCCAGCGCCAGTTGAATACTGTTTTCCAGCTCGGTCGGGGGGGTGGTCATGCGGGAATCCTTCGGATGTTGCGGCATACCGGGAGACCCGGCTTTGACCCCAGCGTGCAGGGTTCATGCCAAGTGAGCGGCTAACATTCCGACAGGGGCGGTCGTTGACACACGCAGACCCAGACCCAAGATCGAGACCTGCACATGCACAGCCAGACACTGATGACCGATACCTTCGCCCCCCGTGCCGAGGGCCGTCCCCGCTGCGCCAGCCATGGGCATGTCTGCAGCGCCAGCGCACCGTTTGCCCACCTCACCTTGGGCGCGCGCAGCTATGAGATCGCCGAGGCCACGGGCGAGGGCGAGCGTCTGGCCTTTCGGGCGCAGGGCCAGCAGGAATGGTGCGCGCTTGACCGCCGCATCGCCGAAGGCTGGATCGAGGTCGGATCAGACATCCTCTTGCTCGATCCCGATGTGCTCTATGATTTCCTGATGACCCATGCGGTGCGCACCCAGACCGCCCAGGAACCGCCCTATGACATGGCTTTTGACACCCTCGGCACCAAATGGACCGCGCGCCTCTTGCAGGACCGCGATGGCGAGGTGTGCTTTGGCGATGGCATCTGGCACCATGCCCGGCTGGGTCTCAAGGCCCCGCAGGACGGGCGCGAGCGCGCGATCATGGTCTTGATGGCCGCCCTGCCCGATGCCCGCCTGCGATTCGAACCGCATATCACCAATTGGGCCCGCCGCATCGCTCAGGGCCTGCGCGTTATGCCGGTGATGTGACGTTGCGCAACCCGCTGCAATCCTGGGCGCGGATGCTAACATAGGGGCAGAATTCACATTTATGTGACGGCTTCCCCAAGCGACCCATCCGTTGATTTTGCAGCACTTTCACCGGGCGCTGCTATCTTTAGATATGCCTATCCCTTTAGATAGCACCCGCCTCCCCAAAAACTCTGCTAGAACACTCACGGCGACATCGCCTTGTTCCGGTATCCAAATGAGACACATCATGAATCGTAGATTCTTTCTGACCCTCGCGGCCCTTGGCCTTACCCTTGCCCAAACCGTCGCAAGCCCTGCTTTCGCCGACGAGGTCATCCTGACCGTGAACGATCTGCGCAGCGGTGCGACCAAGACCTTCACCGAGGCCGATCTTCTCGCCCTGCCGCAACAGAGCTTTGAGACAACGACCATCTGGACCGACACGACGCCCAAAACCTTTTCGGGCCCCTCGCTGAAAACCGTGCTCGATGCCGCAGGCAGCACGCCCGGCAACCTGCGGGTCTATGCCATCAACGATTACAACGTGACCTTCCCCGAGGCGCGGATGGAAGAAAACGTGCCGATCCTCGCCATCCGGATCGACGATGCGGCCTTTTCGGTGCGCGAAAAAGGACCGCTCTGGCTGGTGTTTCCCTATGATTCCGACACCCGCTATCAGAGCGAAGAGTATTTTACCCTCAGTGTGTGGCAGTTGAACAAGATCGACATTCTCGCGGAATGACCCGTGCTGACTCCGCCCCCCACAGGTTCTGGTCCAGACAAGGTCTTTAACACGACCAAGCGTCTTTCGGCGCAAATCCTGCTGTTCCTGATGCTTGTGGCCAGCATCGCGCTGCTCGTCAGCGCGATGGCCTTTCAGCAGCGCCTCGAAGATATCCGCTCGGCCAACACCGACAATGGCGGCTGGGTCGTGGCCCAGCTCGAGGTGGATCATCTGGGGCTGATGCAGAAACTCGATGCGGCAGTTCTGGTGACGCGGCCCGATATCACGGCACCGCTCACTCCGGAAACGCTGGCCATGGTCAAGCGAGAGTTTGATATCTTTTACAGCCGCGTAGACATCTTCAGCGCGACCCTGCAACGCATGGAGGTATCCGAGGACCTGCTGAACCAGGTCGAGCGGCTCAAGGTCGCGCGCGAACGTCTTGCCAACCGGATCGACGCCATCAAAGGCGATGATCCGGCGGCACTCGAGGCGTTCCGCACCGCCGTCGAAGACACCTATCCGATGGTCCGCGACATCACCGTGGCCGGGCTTCAGGAAATCACCGTCGAAACCTCCCGCGCGCGCGGAGAGGAAAAACGCCTCTTTGTGCGCTTTTTCATCCAATCCCTGCTTCTCTTCTGCCTGATGGCCATCGGCGCGGTTCTGGCGGTGCGCATCTGGCGCGAGTTGGAGCGCCGCACCGCCGAGACAGGGCGCATCGCGGCCATGCTCTCGACCGCGTTCAATTCGACCATGAACGCGGTCATCGTGACCGATCCGCAATCACGCATCCTCTACAGCAACGCCCGCGCGCAACGCCTTCTGGGCTATACCGCCGAAGACCTGCAGACCATGCGTGCCGAGGATATCCTGATCTTCGATCCCTCCGTGCCGCGCGACGCGGTCGAGGGTCTGGCACCTCGGGAAAAGGCCCCCTTTGTCGCCGCCTGCCGCAGCGCTGTGGGCCGCGAGATTCCGGTGGATTTCGCGATGGTCGAGGATCACGACATTTCCGGCAATCCCATCGTCATTCTCTTCATCCGTGATATCTCGGTTCAGGTCGAGGCCGAAACCAATCTGCGTGAAGCCCTGGTTCAGGCTGAACAGGCCGCCCGCGCCAAGAGCATGTTCCTCGCCACCATGAGCCATGAGATGCGCACGCCGCTGCATGGGCTGATGGCCTCGCTTTCGTTGATCAACGAAACCGACATGTATCCCGAAAACCGCGCCTTGCTGAAAACCGCCCGCGATTGCAGCGCCCGCGCGCTCGTTCAGGTCGATGACGTGCTGGAACTGACCCGTCTGGGCGAGAGCACGGAAACGCCCGTGCCCTTCAGCCCCGCGCGTATCGCCGCCGACATCGTGGACGAATTGCAGCCCCTCGCCAAAAAGGCCAATAACCGGATCGAACTGATCACCCAAGGCGACTTTGACCTGCACCGGCTGGAAGGTCTGCCCAATGCCTTTTCCCGCACGCTCTATAATCTTGCCGGCAATGCGGCCAAATTCACCAAGAATGGCACCATCACCATCCGGCTCAGCTTGGGCGGCCACGCGCCCGACAATCTCGACCTCACGGTCGAGGTCGAGGATACCGGCATCGGCATTGCCCCCGAGGATCAAAAGCGCATTTTCGAGAGCTTCGAGACCGTTGGCCGCAGCGAGGTGAATTCCGCCATGGGCACGGGCCTTGGCCTGCCCATTGCCAAGCTCGCGATCGAACGGCAAGGCGGCGTTCTGGGCCTATACAGCACACCGGGCGTTGGCAGCCGCTTTTTCTTCACGATCCCGCTGCGCCTGTCACAAGCGCCGCAGCAAGGCCCCGCACCCGCACCCAAGGCGGCAGAGCGCCTCATCACGGACACGCCCCGGCGTATCCTTGTCGTTGATGACAATGACATCAACCTGACCCTGATGACCGAAATGGTCCGGCGCATGGGCCATAATCCCGCCACCGCCATGAACGGCCAAGAGGCGCTGGACAAGGCCGCGACCGAGGCCTTTGACGTGATCCTGATGGATTTCTCGATGCCGGTGATGGACGGGCCGACATCGGCCAGGATGATCCGCGCCTCTGGCGGGCGCTCCGCGCAGGCGGTGATCATCGGCGTGACCGCCCTCATCGGCGCGCATACCGGCGACGAGCAGGCGGCAGCGATGGACAATATCTTGACCAAGCCCGTCAGCCAGGAACATCTCGCCCGCGCAATCCGCGACACGCGGCGCAAGGAGAGCGCCGCCGTCGAAACCGCAGAAGGTGATGCGGACGAGGATCTTGTGACCGAGAGCCGCGATGCCGCGACCCTGCTGCACGATCTGGGCAAAATGGTGGGCCACGATACCGCGCGGCGGCTGGTCCGCACCACGCTCAGCGATGCCGAAGCTGCCTTCGCGGCCATGATCGACACCGGCCTCACGCTCGACGACAAGGCGGCGATCATTCACAAGGCGGTGGGATCGACCGGCGTCATCGGGCTGGAAGAGCTGACAGAAACCCTGTCAGAGGCAGAAACCCTCGCGCGGGCGGGCACAGACCCCGGCACCACCGGGCTCGTCGCCGCTGCACGGGCGCTCTTGAACGAGGCGCGCAGCGATTTCGCACCCCTTCTGCCTGCGGATGGAAATTCCGGCGCGACCTCAGAGACCGTCTGATTCAAGCCCCAGCTTCTGCATGCGGCTGATGAGGGTGGTCCGCTTGAGCCGCAGCATTTCCGCCGCACGGGTAACGCGCCCCTCGCTCAGTTCCAGCGCCGATTGGATCACCTTGACCTCGACCCGCTGCAACATGGTGCGCAGGTCGAGTGTGCCGCTTCCGGCCAGCATCCCCTTGAGATCGGTCACACCCTCCGGCAATGTATCGACCACCGGCTCGGGCGCCACCGGGGCACCCCCGGCAAAACTCAGGCGCGACACCATGGCGATGCGCGCTTCTTCTTCGGTGATGGTGCGGTTGCGAAAGAGGATTTGCGCCCGGTCATGAAAGTTGCGCAATTCGCGCACATTGCCCGGCCAGTCCTGCGCCATGAGCAGCGCCAGTGCACCGGGGGTCAGTTGCAGCGTGCTGCCGCCCCGGCTGCCCTGCTCCATCGCCCGCAGGATTTGCGGAATATCCTCGGCATGCTCACAAAGGGCCGGCACGCACAGGCTGAACACCTCGATGCGGAACAACAGGTCCTCGCGGAACCGCTTTTGGATGACTTCTTGCTGCAAATCGCGGTGCGTGGCACTCAGTAGGCGGAAATTGACCGGGATCGGCGCGCCGCCCCCGACCCGTTGGATGGTCTGGGTTTCGAGCGCACGCAGCAACTTGACCTGCACATGCAGCGGCGTCTCGCCAATCTCGTCGAGAAAGAGCGTGCCGCCCTCGGCCTGTTCGATCAACCCGATCCGCTGCGCCGTAGCGCCCGTGAACGAGCCCTTTTCATGGCCAAAGAGTTCGGATTCGAGCAGGTCGGCGGGAATGGCCCCGCAATTGACCGGAATCATCGGCCCCGTGCGCCCCGACATTAGGTGCATCGCATTGGCCACCACCTCTTTGCCCGCGCCAGTGGGTCCGTTGATCAGAACCGGCACATCGCTCGGGGCGATGATGCTGATCGCCTGTTTCAACCGCCGCATCACCGGCGCATCACCGACCAGCACGGCATCCAGCCGCAGGTCGATGGGAAACTGTTCCGTGATGGAAGAGGTCGGCCAATAACTTGTCATGCTACGCGATCCGGTATGCTTAAGGATATGCATCCTCATTAACAGCATCTCGGACGTTACCTATGCGTGCAAAAGGAGTCCGCCGATTATCTAAAGATACGCGCTGCGCCCGTGGCCACGCACTCAACGACGCGTCTTGTCGGGGGTCTTGCGTGCGGGCATGCGCGGCACCGTGCCTTCTGGCAGGGCCGCAGTCTCCCAATAGCGCACCTGCTGCACTTGGCTCACAAGTGGTGCCGACCCGGCAAAGCGCCGGTCCTCGCGCGGCGCAGGCTCTGCAAGACGCGGGGCCTCGCGCGGCGGGATCATCGGCCCCGTCATCCCCATCGCGGCCCGCGCAACCTCTGCCTCTTGCCCCCTCTCGGAAGAGGCCTCGACCGGCCCCAGCCGCGCCAGAACCTGACGCACCCGGCCCAGATAGGCTGCCCCCCGCCGTGGGTCTCGGGAATGGTAATAGCGCGTCGCGGCATCCCAGCTCCCGGTTTCCGCGCGCAACTCGCTCAGGTAACGGGCGGCATATTCCGTGTTGCGGGCCGGGTCGATCATCTCTTCCAGATCGGCGAAATTGTCGCCATGCCACCGATAATTGAGCTGCATGCAGCCCACATCGAACCCCCGCACACCGCGCGCCACCAACTGCCGCATATGCGTCAGCGCCTCATCCTTGCTGTCATAGTAATAGCCCTTGCCCCGCACATTCGCGGTCCAGGCCCAGGCGCGCGCGCCTGCTTTACCCTCGGCGCGCCCCGATTCCGTGCGCGCAATCGCCCGCAAGAGGCCCTCGGGCAAACCATAGCGCTCGGCAGCCTGCGCCGCCAACGCCTCGCAATTCGCGGGGCTGGCGAGAGAGAGGGACGGCACCCAGAAAAGCGCCACACAAAGAAGGATTACATGTCTCATGCCCCAGCTTTGCAAGCGTCGGGCCAACTGTGGCCTGATGGCCAAAAACCCTAGCGCAGGAAATCAAAGAGGCTCTGTTGCGCGATCCGCACATAGGCCTGTTGCGTCGCATCCCGCGTCAGCATGGATTGCTGGAGCCGGGTCAGCGCATTGGCAAGGTCCAGATCCTCCAATCCCGACACCGCCTTGCTCATCGCGAGCTTGCGGTTGTCGATCATGTCCGAATGTCGCGCGGCATCCGCTGACAAGGCCCCCAGTTGCGTGCGTTGGTCGATCAGATGCTCGGACGCCCCGCGCAGCCGGTCAATCACCGCATCCCGCGTGCGCGCGTGCGGCACCAGCGCCTGTGTCCCCCCTTCGGCATCGCGCGCCACCATCAGCACGCCGCCGTCGTCGGGCTGTCGGGCAACATTCGAAACCGTAACAGCACCCTCAGCCGTCAGGATCAGACCGCGGGTCTCGGGATCAAGGGCGGCGCTGATACCAGTGGCGGTGGTCTGGGCATTGATCGCCTCGACCGCCCCCGACATGGCCCCTTGGGCTGCGACAAACGGAACTGTCGCCGTGCCCAATGGCCCCTCAAGCGTCATCGCCCACTCTGCCGGTGCGCGGGTCAACGCAGGCTCAACGCTCAGGTGCCCGGCCCCCGTCACACTGGCGCGCGGCGCGGCACTTGCCGTGCCAAGACTGCCCAGAAAATCGTCGATCACAGCAAAGACATCACCGCCCTCGGCCCCCATGGCAAACACCGCATCGCCGCTCAGCCCCGACGGCAGGCTCAGGGATTCCGACACTTGCAACCGCGATTGCCCGCCATCACCCTGATAGACCACACCGTCCGGCCCATCACGGAACGGATCGGATTGCGTGCCATAGCCGCCAAAGAGCGCGCGACCACTCTCGTCGCGGGCATTGGCAAGACCCAAGAGACTGTCGCGCAACGACCGCACCTCGGTGCCGATACTGTCGCGCTCTGTTGCCGTCGCCGTGTCCGAGGCCGCACGCAGCGCCAATTCGCCAATCCGGCGCATGACATTGCCCGCCTCAGACAGCACCGTATCGGCCTGATCAAGCCGCGCACCCGCCCGGTCAAGATTGCTTGAATAGCGGTCCAGCGCCTCTTGCTGCTCTTTCGCCGCCGACAGGCGCAGCGCGCGCACCGGATCGGCCGAGGGGCGCGGATCATTCACCCCTGAGGAAATCTGCCCCTGAAGATCGGAAATCCGCTCATTCACCTGCGACAGGTTGCGCGTGGTGACGTTGTGAAAAAAACTGGTGCCGATACTCATTCAGAGCCTCATATTGCTTGCAGCAGGGTGTCGAACAGGGAACGCGCCACGGAAAGAACCTGCGCATTGGCCTGATAGGCCTGTTGCTGTTGCATCAACTGTGCCGCCTCTGCATCGAGATCGACGCCGCCCAATTCGGATTCCGCGCGCGCCGCACTTTCGGCCTCGGCCTCGGCGGTGGCGACCCGGCTCTCGCTGGCCGTGACCTGCGCGCCCGCCCGCTGTTGCAGGCTGGCAAAGCCGGTGGCATAGCCGCCCTGCCCGGTCAGCCCGTCGCGCTGTCGCAGATTGGCCAGTGTCTCGATGCTGCGCCCGTCCCCGGCCCCGCCGGTGCTGGGCGAGAGGAGGTATCGGTCGCCCGTCACGCGCCCACCCCCCAATGTCACCTCGAGATCGCCAAACCGCGCGGTGCCTGCGGCATCCAGCGTGCGCGACGCCAGATGCGCGCCGCTCGCGCTGTCAAAAAGACCAACCAGACCCGTGGCGGCATCGAGCACCCGCACTTCGCGCGCGCGCTCAGCAGCCGGCGTGTCGCTGACCTCACCGGCCAGCCGCAAGGCCCCCGTGCCGCCCATGACCACGATCAGATCCTCGTCGGGAATGTCCTTCAAACGCAGCACCGATCCGCCGCCACTGGCCACACTCTCGACCGCCAATACCCGGTCATCGGTGGCGGTCAGGCGCAGCGCGCCACCCTCTGTCACCTCGGCGCGCAGGCCCAAGGTCTCGAACCCCGCCGCCGCAGCCCCCGGCTGCGCGTCAATCAGCATCTCGCCGTCAAGGGCGCTGAACTGGATTTCTACCCGGCCAAAGGCGGTGTTGATATGGCCCGTGCCGGGGAAGGTTGCAGGCAGCACGACCGCCCCTGCAGACACGCTGACAAAATGCTCCTGCCCATTCAGCTTGATGGTGAAACTCGATGGCAGGCTGCCCGCATCGAACGGCTGGCCAATGACGGTCGTCACCGGCGCATTGCCTTGCCCCATGCCAAAGCGCGCCGCCTCACCCGCATCGCCGGGCAAACGCAGCGCCGCGCCATCGAGCGTGCCGCCTTCGGTCTCAAGGATCAGGCGATTGTTCTCGTCAAACCGCGCGGTGACGCGCCCCGCCTCGGGGCCGCTCACCACCGGCGCGCCACCGCTCATGCGGATGGCATAATCCTGCGCCCCAAGGCTCACACGCATTTGCGCGCCCTCAGGCGGTAGCGCAGTCAGCGCCGCGCCGGTGATCCGGCTGGCAGGGGCCGTGGCGCGCAGATCGGCGGCCAGCGCCCGCGCCATCGCCGCCCCGGTGCCCAGCGCCGGATCGGCCTCGGCTGTCACCACACGGCCATCGGCCCCGGTCACGCTGATCCGCCGCAGGCTCAGATCCCCCGGCCCTGGCTCGGCCGGGGTCAGGGTAACTTGCGCGCCCGCAGCACCGGTCTGGCGCGCAACAAGACCATTGGCAAAGCCGTCAGGCTCCGCCGTTTGCAAAATCCCGTTCTCGGTCACGCCAAAGCCAGCGCCGCCGCTCAGCCGCACCGTGCCGGAAATCCGCGCCGCATCCGGCCCACCGGCCCCAAGGCTCACCGTGCCCAGCGCCGCGCCATCCGGTGCCAACCGTGTGAGCGTCACCGCCTCGGCCCCGGAATGGGCCAAGCGCGAGAGCGAAATATCCGCACCATTGGCCTCGACCAGCACCAGCCGCCCGCCGTTGGGCGAAAGCTCGGCGCGGATGCCCGTGGCCCCCGACTGTGCATTGATTGCCGCTTGCAGCCCCGCCGCACCGACTGCGCCCAGATCGGCCGCAATCGTCAAGGGCGTCAGGTTCTGCCCGGCAAGCTGGAACGACAGCACGCCACTTGTGGGCACATCCAGCGCCAAACGGGTTTCCGCCTCGGCACGCACCGGCAGGGCCGTTGTCAGCTCCTGCGCCGCCCAGGCCGCATTGGCCCCTTCGGGAAGGCGCAGCGTGCTGGATTGTGTGGCCCCCTCATAGCCGATTTCAACGCTTGGGTTGGCCGGGGCGGGGGTGGTGCCGGTCCAGGTGGCAATCCCGCCCGCCTGCCCCAAGAGCGCCACGTGATCGCCGCTGACCGATTGCCGCGTCAGGTTCAGCCCGCCATAGGGCGCGGCCCCGTCGAGGTAATCGGCATTATAGGCCGCATCGGGAGAGAATCCGTTTTCCGGCGTCAGCAGCGCCGCCGCCGCGCTCGCGCCCAGAGGGGGACCCGAGAGTTGCCGCCCGTCACGGGTAAAGACCGACAGCACCGCCGCTGGGGCCGCATCCGCGACCACCACGCCCGCCAAACTGCCCAGATCGGTCGCAAGGCTGGCCGACAGCGGCAAATCCCCATCGCGCGCCAAGAGGCTCAGCGTGTCGCCGATCGCTTCGGCCATAAGACCGAGCGCCCCAAGGCTTTGCCCCTCAGCCGTCTGCACCGCCCCGGAATTCAGCGCCCCCGCCAAGGCGTCGGTCGTCAGCCCCGCAGGCAGCGCGAATTGCGCCACACCCTCGGGCGTGGTCAGGCTCAGCGTTTGCGGCGCAGCCCCCGCCAGCGGCCCCAGATCCATCGCCGCAAAGCGCGGCTGGACCGACAAAGCAGCCCCCGCGCGGCCTGCCGGGATCACCCCGACAACGCCTGCACTCAGGAATTCAACCGGTTCAGCGCTCAGAATCCCCGACAGATCACGCGGCCCAGAGGCCTGCGCGCTCAGCACCGTGGCACTCAGCGTGGCGGTGCCGCGATTGCCCGGCACGGCGCTCACCGTCAGCGTGCCCGCCGCCGCAATCCCCTGCGGATCATTCAGCACCAGCGTCATATGCCGCGCCGACGCATCCTGCCGCGTCAGCGTGATCCGGTCGCCATCCTGCGGCACGCCGCTCATCTCGATCCGCAATCCCGGCAGGCTCAGGGTCTGTTCACCCGTTGCCAGCACCTGCCCCGCCGCATCCCGCGCCTGCCACAGACCCGTGGGCGCATCCTGCACCAGAGTAAGCGGCCCCGCGGGCATGACAGTCGCATCTGTGATGGTAACACTGGCCGCGCCCGTGCCGCGCATCAGCGCACCCGGCGCCGCCTCCCATCCCGACACGGAAAAGAGCGCCCCACCGCGCCCGCCCGTAGGCGTCAGGCCTTGGGCATGCACCGCGTTGATTTCCTCGGCCATCCGGCTGGCCCAGAGGTCGAGATCGTCGCCCGCCTGCGCCATGGCCCCGGCGGCACTCGCCAGCCCGCCCAGCATCCCGCCGCGCAGGGTGGTCTGCACTTCGACCGCCTTTGTATCAGCAGAGGTCACAAGATAGCGCCCGCCCGTGCCCTGCTCGATCCGCCCGGCGCGGCCCCGTTCCAGAACCAGCGGCCCGCTGCCATCGGCCCCCAATCGCACTGTCGCGCGACCGGCATCGTCAAGGCTCACATCAATCGAAACCAACTCGGCCAGATTGACCAACAGCCGGTCGCGCTGATCCAACAGGGGATTGCGCGCGCGCTCATCGGTCACTTGCGCCAATTGTTCCTGAACTTCGGCCAGACCGCTCAGCACGGTGTTGGCCTGCGCCACGGTCTGCTCGGTCTCTTCGCGCACATTGCGCGCCAGAACGTCGATCCCTTCGGCCAGATCGGCCACACCACCTGCCAGCGCCGTGCCCGAACTCAGGACCGCTTGCCGCAGCCCCTGATCCTCAGGCACCTGCGACAACCCGTCGAGCGCATCGAAAAAGCCATCCAGCAGATCGGGCAATCCGCCCTCTCCCGGCAGAAGGCGATCTTCAAGCGCCTGCACATGGCTCAGATGGGTTTCCGCCGCGCCCAGCGTGCTTTGCGCGTCGCGGCTGCGCGCGGCCACCAGACCGTCAAAGGCGCGGCGGATGTCCACCACGTCCACGCCGCCGCCCACACCCACCTCTTGCATCACCGCATCGCGGCGGCGATAGCCGGCCGTGTCGACATTGGCGATATTTTCGCCGGTCACGCCAAGCGCTGTGCGATAGGCCAGAACCCCGCCGCGCCCGATGTCCATCAAATCGACCATGGTTTACTCCTGTGCTCCGCCCAGATGGGCGGAAAACTGGCGGTAAATCGCCTCGGACAGGCCCAGACCCGCGCGCCCGGCCCCCACCTCGGTCAGCGTGCTGTCGAGCAGGGATTGGGCGGTCTGGGTTGCCGAACTTTCCGTCAACGAGTCTCCAAACGACGCGGCGCGGCCCGATTGTAGGATCTGGTTGAGAAAAAGCGCCTCGAACCCCTCCGCAGCGCCGCGCAGCCGGTCTTCGTCGCGCGTGGCCTTGGCCGCAATGCGCGCGTCCCCAAGGCTCGAGGTCTGGCGCGCGTCAAACGCTGTGGCAACCGGCGGCAGGGTCATGGCGATATGCTCCTCAGATCACGATCAATTCGGCGCGCAGGGCCCCGGCCCGGTGCAGCGCCTCGAGAATGGCCACCAGATCGGCGGCACTCGCCCCTACGGCGTTGATCGCATCAACCAACGAGGCCAGCGACACACCGGGATCAAAGACAAAGGCGGGGTTGTTCGCCTGATCCACGGCAATCTGGCTATCGGGTGTCACCACCGCGTTGCCCGGCACCACCACGCCGCCATCCTGGCCATTGACCACCGTCGCGGCCTGATCGACGTTGAAATCCTCGTTCACCCGCACCGTGAGCGACCCGTGCGATACGGCAGCGGGCGTCACCCGCACCATGCCCCCGATCACCACAGTCCCGGTGCGCGCATTGATGATCACCTGCGCCGGGGGCGCAGCGGGATCGACCTCGATATCCTGCAAAAGGCCCATGAACGGCACCCGTGCCGCCGGATCGGCGGGCGCACGCACCCGCACCGAACTGCCGTCAAAGGCCACGGCCACGCCGTCGCCAAACTGCGCATTGATCGCATCGGCCACATTGCTCGCGGTCGAGAAATCCGGGCGGTTGAGATTCAGCACGAAATATTCGGTTTCAAGAAAGGACGTCTCGACCATCCGCTCGACCGTGGCACCACGCGGCACCCGGCCCACGGTGGGCACATTGACCACCACAGACGAGCCGTCACCACCCTGAACCCCCAGACCGCCCACCACCAGATTGCCTTGGGCGATGGCATAGACCTCGCCATCCGCCCCCATCAGCGGCGTCATCAAAAGTGTGCCACCCTGCAAAGACTTGGCCTTGCCAGCGGTCGAAACCGTGACATCCAGCACCTGACCTGGCTTGAGAAAGGGCGGCAATTCCGCCGTCACCATCACCGCCGCCGCGTTCTTGGCATCCAGATCATTGGTCCCCACCTCAAGCCCGAGGCGCGAGATGATGGATTGCATGGATTGCCGCGTCAGCCCCGAATTGCCATCGCCCGATCCATTCAGACCCACGACAAGGCCGTAACCCACCAGCGGGTTTGATCGCACCCCGGCCACATCGGCCAGATCCTTGAGCCGGTCGGCCAGCGCCGCGCCGGGAACAAGACAGACCAGCAACAGCAGAAACCGCAGCATGCCCGCGCCCCTCATAGCGGCGACACGGTTTCAAAGGCGCGGCGCAGCCAGCCTTGCTTGGCGGTATCGGCCACATCACCGGCACCCACGTATTTGATCTCGGCATGGGCGATCCGGTCCGAGCGCACGACGTTGTCGGCGGAGATATCCGTGGGCCGCACCACACCGCGCAGGCGGATGTATTCCTGACCATTGTTGAGCGTCAGTTGCTTTTGCCCGATGATTTCCAGATTGCCGCCCGGCAGCACCCGCACCACCGAAACCGACACCCGGCCGGTCAGCGAATTGGACTGCGTGGCATTGCCCCGCCCGGCATAGCTGCGGGTGGTGCCGCTGGTCAGGCGCGTGTCGTCAAAGCCAAAGGACAGGGCATCGGGCAGGTCCAGCTCGAAATTGTCGGTCTTGCTTGATCCCGCCGCCTGCGACTTGCTCGCGGCAAAGCGCTCCGAGAATTCGACCGTCAGGATATCGCCCACGGCCCGCGCGCGCCGGTCGGCAACGAACAAACCGTTGGAATACCCGGCATAGATCGAGCCGGTGGGCATCAGGCGCGATTGCTGCACCTCTTCGACCGGATAAACCGGCGCATAAAGCTCCGATTCCGCTTCTTCGATCTTGGTAGAGCAGCCCGCCAGCGCGATCAGCGCGGCGGCGGTGCAGGTGAAACGACGCATCATGGTCCCCTTCAGAGGTTATTGGCGAGATAGCTCATCATCTCGTCCGAGGCCGAGATGGAGCGCGAGTTGATTTCATAGGCGCGCTGCGCTTCGATCATGTCGACCAGCTCCTGCACCACATTGACGTTCGAGGTTTCCAGCGCACCCTGCACCAGATCGCCCATGCCCTCTTCCAGCGGATTGCCCACAACCGGCGCGCCGCTGGCGGTGGTCTCGACCACAAAGGTCTCGCCCACAGGCTCAAGCCCGCGCGGATTGGCGAATTGCGCAAGGGTCAGCTGCCCCACCTCTTCGGCCTCGACCGCATCGGGCAGGGTCACGCTGACGATGCCATCGCGCGAAATGCTGATGCTGGTGGCCTCGGGGGGGATCTGGATTTCGGGCTGCACGACATAGCCGCTCGCGGTGGTCAGCACGCCCTCGGCATTCTGCGAAAAGGTGCCGTTGCGCGTATAGCCAATGCGCCCGTCGGGCATCAGCACCTGAAAGAACCCCTTGCCGTCAATCGCCAGATCAAGCGCGTTGTCGGTCGTGGTCAGGCTGCCTTGGGTATACATCTTTTCGGTGCTGACCAGCCGCACCCCGGTGCCCAGCGTGGTCGGTGCCGTCTGCTCGGTCGCCTCTGAGGTCTGCGCGCCCGCAGGCCGCAGCGTCTGATAGAGCAGCGTTTCGAAATTCGCGCGGTCGCGCTTGAATCCGGTGGTGTTGACGTTGGCCAGGTTGTTGGAAATCACCTGAATACGGGCTTGCTGCGCATTGAGCCCGGTTTTGGCCACATGCATCACGTTCGAGGACATCGGCGCTGCCTTTCCTGAGGTCTCTGTTCGATCTCAGTGTGCAAACCGCGTGCCAGCCCAATCAGGTCTTACGACCAATGTCTCAGCAATTTTAGCCCCTTGTCCGAAAAATGACGGGGATCACCGCCTCAGGGCGCGCGCGCGCAGGTCTCGGGGCGGGCGTCTTGTGGCATCTCTGCGCACCATTTGGCAAACTCTGCTCCCGCGCGCTCCTGCACCGCCAGCCGCGCCTTGGGCTCCAACTCGGCCATCGTCACCTCGCGCAGCGCCAATGCGCCCGGCTCTTCAAACGCGGCCCCAAGTGTGAACCACAGCGCCGCCTCGTCCTTCTTTGCGGGCGTGCGCAACTGCGCTTCGACCCGACCAATCGCCGCGAATTGCCCCGGCACGCCCTCTTTCGCCCGCGCGCTCAGATCCGCCAGCAACCGATCCGCCAGCCGCGCCCGCGCGGCCTTTGTCAGACGGTCCAACAGCAGATCACTCACCGCAATCGCCCGTGTTTCGCCCGCCAGACGCGCGCGCCAGGCCCAATAGGCCGCCGCCTGATCGTCCTGCGGCACGCCCTGCCCGCGCGCCAGCATCACCGCCAGATTGACCTGCGCCGCACGGTGCCCGGCCTGCGCCAGATCGGCAAAGATCGCCACCGCTGCCCCGGCCTGCCCGTCCTGCGCCATGGCCACCGCCCGGCCAAAATCCGGCGTGGACCCGGCCATCGCCGCAGCACCGCATATCCAAACCACAGAGGCCAGTAGAAACCGCCGCATCTATTTGCCCGCCATCATCACCAGTTGCAGATACATCATGCGCCGCCGTTCGCCGTCGGGGCGCTGCTCATAAACCACCAGACGATGCCGCTGTGTCGGGGTCATCTCGACATCAATACTGACTGTCTCGGGCAGTTGAATATCATGCTGCGCCAAGAGCGCCTTGGGATCAGCCAAGAGCGCCGCACTGAACGCCCGGTCGATCCAACTGCGCGCCAAGGCCCGCCCGAGGATTTCCGGCAAATGCCGCTCGACCAGCGAAATATCGTGCAGATTGGTGCTGCGCCGCACCAAAGGAAAAGCGTCCGGGGTCTGTCCCGGCGTGGCCTGTCCTGCGGCGCGACGCAGCAGCCTGAATTTCGACAAGGCACCCGCCACTCTGCCCACTCCTTTTGGTTCCCGTCCGTCGCACGGGCGACACGGCCCCACATACCCCTAACGACAGAAAACCGCGTCAGTTTAGCGCCGCTTGGCGCGATCCTTGCTCTCAGCTTCGCATGACCCGGATTTCGCCCCGCCAACCTCTCCTTGTCTTTGCCCTGACTGCAAGTCTGGGGCCAATAGCACTTGGCGGCGCAAGCCTCTGGGTTCTGCACCAGACACCTGCCGTGCCCCTGCCCGCGCTCCCGGTCACGCCCGCGCCCGACGCCCCCGCCGGACCCGAGCCGCGCCGCTATCTGCCGCTCATGATGCCGGTGACGGTGACGCTGCCCGAGGGCGGCGGCACGCTCAGCATCGGGCTTGGCGTGGCCCTGCGCGAAGAGGGCAGCCTTGATCTCATGGCGCGCCTCGCGGATCGCCAGCAAGAGGCACAGGCCGAATTGGCCGGTGTCGTGCTGCGCGACGCCGAAAGCCATCCCGCCGACACCCGCCTCGCAGCGCTGCGGAGCAGCCTGCCCGAGACGCTGAAAGAGGCGATGAACGCCCGCCTCATCACCATGGGCGAAGAGCCCGCCATTCTCGAGGTGCTGATCCTCGACTGGGCGCATGCGCCCTGATTGGCAGGATTCTTGCAAACTTTAATCAAATCCAAGACCCCAGAAAGGACATCCCATGATCGCCATGCGCCAGACCTTCATTCCCGCCCCCGGCACCGATCCACACAAGGTCGGCGTGGAACTCGTGATCTGTGACGAAAACGGCGAACCCCGGCGTCAGCATGTCTGGGGTCTGGTGCGCCTGTTGCGCCGCCTCTGCTGAGACTGCACAGCCCGGTGCTGTCAGCGACGCTGCCGCACATGGTCGCGAAACCGCAGACCAAAGCTCAGGCTGCCCACAGCACAAATCCCCCAACCGATCATCAGCGGCGCAGGCATCAGCCCGGCCACCGCCGTGGCCCATCCGGGTTGCAGGTACAGACCTGCAATCAAGCCGCCCGCAATCGTCAGGAACATGCGCAACCGCAGGCAGGTGGCGCAGGTCTGTTCCTGCGCGCCCGACATCAGCGTGGCCCCGCCTTGCGGTCGCAGTTGAGATAGACCAGATTGGCCCGTCCCTGCCCTGCCCGCCGCGCCGCCTTGGCCGACAAGAGATCGGCGGTGCGACGCACGGCATCGAGCGCCTCGGACAGGATCGCGATACGGTCCTGCGCGCCATCCTCGGACAGCGACGCACCCCCGACCAGCGCAATCACCGCACATCGCAGGGCATGATCGGCGCGCGACACCGCCGCCAGATCGCCCGTTTCCGCCGCCGCCACCAGACCGGCAGTCAACTGCCGGATCTGATCGCCAAGAAGGCTGTAGGTCATTTGTTGCACCACACGTGTCATACCGCCTGTGCCTTGACTTGCGATCCGATCTGCTGCCAGGCGTCCAGAATATCGCCCATGGCGGCAGCGGCCTCGCTCAGACGGGCGCCTTCTTCGCCGCGCATGGCCTTGAGGACGTGAAAACGGGCGAATTCATAAAGCTGGAAAAGATCCCCCGCCAGATCGCCACCCGCCTCGAAATCAAGGCTCGATTGCAGGATATAAATCGCGGTCAACACACGGTTGACGTGATCCGAGGGCAAGGGGCGCGCGTCTTCTTGCGTCCGCGCCAGCACACCAAGCGAGCGGTTGAGTTCGCGCAGCGTCACAAACACGATGTCGTAGGGGTCCGTTGCCGCTTCCTGCACGAGGGTCTCGGCCTGACGGTAACGGGAACGGGCGAAGGCGAAACTCATCGAAACTTCCTTTGACATGATTGCCAGATCTGTCTCTCAAAACGGCAAATCGCGTCAGGATGTTAGCCCCGGCAGCATAACCGCCGGGGCCGGGTCTCAGGCCGCAACGCTGGCCTTGCGCGCATCGCCCGAAGCCAGGGCACTGACGGCCACAACCATGCCCACCTCGCCCCCCGACAGGATGGCGATGCCACTCATGTCGCGCATGCCCGACAGCACGCCTTGCAAGGGGCGCAGCATCACAAGCTGCTGACCCAAAAGTTCATCCACCGGAATGGCAATGCGCGTCTCGTTGCTGCTCAGCACCACATAGAGCCGCGCGCCTCCTGAACTGGCAGCGGGCTCCGGCATCAAGGGATGCACGGGCACCAGCGCGCCCTCGTCGATATGCAGCATCCGTGTCGCCCCCGAGGCCGACACCGGCAAGAGCCGGTCGGTCTGAAGAATACGGTGGATCGCATCCACCGGCAGCACATAGCGCACATGCCCCACCCGCACGACCATGCCATCGAGCACGATCATGTGCTGCGGCACTCGCAGGTGAAACCGCACCCCGGCCCCGGCCGGCAGGCTGACCCGACGCAGCGCGCCTTTCTTGCGCGCCATCTCATCGGCCAGCGCACCATAGGCAGGGGCCATCGCAGGCTCGGGGCTGTTGTCGGTCAACTCGACCCGCACGTGATCGCTCTCGGCCTCGACCGAGATATGGAACCGTGACGCCGGATATTCCCCGGCCAGCCGCAGGTTGACCAAGGTCTTGAGCGGCCCGCGCAGTTCCTCGATCAACATCTGGTCGAGCATCACATCGCCCCCCACATAGGTGACAGAGGCATCGACGCCGATCTTGCGCGCGCGCGTGGCCACATAGGCCTTGAGCGGGCGCAACAACACTTCGGCAGGGCGCGACCGTTGCGCCACGCTCTCTTGTTGCAGATGCGACAGCTCTGCCGAGAGCTGCGCCCCCGACTCGCTGATTTCCTGAAGCCGCAGATTGTGCTGCTCCAGCCGGTCGCGCAGGACAGAGCGCACGCGCTGCTCCAACTCGCCCACACCGGCGGCGCGCAGCGCCTCCAGCACATCCTGCACCAGATCGACCGAGGCAAGCTGCGTCAACTCATGCTCGAGCTGCGCGTGGCTGGCGGAAATCGCCCCCACCGCCTCGAGCAGCGCGAGACTGTCGCCCACCTCGGACATCGGGATCAGATCGAGCGAGTCCGGCTCTGCCGCCTCGACCTCGGGCGCTTCGCGCACCCGCAGGGCCTGCGCCATCATCAGCCGCGCACCCGACGGGTCCAGCATCGCCAGCCGCTCGACCATCCGGTCTTCTTCAAGGGTTGACGCCACGAGAAAATCAAACAGCGTCGCCTTGTCCAGAAACACCGTGACGTTGGTGATCATCCGCACCACGCCCGTGGTGATCCATTCAAGGAACCCCTGCGCCAGCGCGTCATCGTCATTCAGATCAGCCCGCAGCACGTAGAAATGCAGACCCTCCCGGATCGCCTCATGCGCGGTCTTGACGCTCTCGGGCGACATCACCCGGTGGAATTCCGGCGGCAGGCCCAAACGTGTCTCGATGCTCTTGGCGGTCATCACGCCACTGGCGACGAAACAGGCGTTGGTCGCCTCTTCGAACATCTTTTCGATCCGCGAGGTGTCGGGCGTGTCGCCCTGATCCAGCGCATCGAACACCAGTTCCATCGTATCGACAAAACCGCGCCCCATCTGGAGCAGGATCACATCCGGCGCTTTCTGGTCGATGCGCACCCGCGCAAAGAGGTCGATCAACGCCATGGTAAGTTGCGAGGCCGTGTCGATCCGGTAATTCAGACAGGCGAAATGCACCTGCCGCATCAGCGTGTCAAAGGCCGGGAACCAGTTGGCCCCCGCCTCGGCGCCCCGCGCCTCGAGCCCCTTGCGCAGGCTTTGCAGCGTCTCAAAGATATGATCGGCGCACCAGGCCCCCAAAATCTGGCTCGGTGCCATCATCTCGGCATCAAAAACCGACGCGGGCAGGCTGCGCTCGACGCTGACCAATTCCTCATAAAGCGCCAGTTCGGCGGCGCGGTAAGCATGGCCCGCCGGTTCTTGCGACAACCGAAGCGCGCTGTCCACAAGGCGAACAAACCCGCGCGGCGCGGCCTGATCGGCGATCCGCTCGGCGAGGTCTCGCCGCTCGGCCACGGTGCAGGGCGCATCGCCCGACATCCGCGTGCCCTGCTCGGCAATCAGCGGGTAAAGCTCTGCCATGACAAGGAAAAATGCCCGGCCATCCGCGGCCGGATCAACCGGACCGCGCGATTGCACCGGGGCAGCATCACCGCCGCCAAACTCCTGTGCCGCATGCGCGCGCAGCGCCGCCACATGGCCTTCGGCTGCGGCGTGGCTCATGCCTTTGGCCTCGGCCATCGGACCCAGCAGCGCCACCCAACTGGCCAAATCTAGCTGTTGCGCGGCATAGCACAGGCCATCGGCTTCCTTGCGCAGCGCGGCAAGGCTGGTGGCCTCCGACCAACTCGCACAGAGCGCGTCCAGTTTCTCGAGCGACTTCGCCACCATATCGGCAAAGATCTGGTGATAGGTCTGATCCGCCCGCAGCTTGCCTTCCGTGACCTCGACCACGGGTTTCGCACGCGGCACCGCCTTCTTTGCAGGCGCAGGTTTGGGCGCGGCTTCGGGTTCTGGCGCGTGGACCGCCACGGGCGCAGGCTCGGCCACGGGGTCTGGCGCGGGCGCTTCGGGTAGCGCGTCGGGCACAGCCTCCGGCTCTGTCTCACCGCTCAGCAGACGGCGCATCGCGGCACTCAGATCACGCGTCGCGCCCAGGTCCGGCGCATCCGCGCTCAGGAACGGCCCCAACAGCGCCAGCCAATCGGCAAGGTTCAATTGCCCGGCGGCATAGTGCAGATTGTCCGCCTGCCGGCGCGCTTTCGGGCTGCTGTCCTCGGCCCAATCCGCAATCAGCGCATCCAGCGCGGCGCAGGTCTTGTCGGCCATGTCGTTGAAAATCTTGTGATGCTCGGGGTCAGGGGCCAAGAGCTTGCCCTCTGTCACCTCGGCCACGGTCTTGACCTGCGGCGCGGGCGCTTGCTCAGGCTCAGGCTCAGGCTCAAGCTCCAGCGGAGGCTCAGGCTCCACCACCACTTCAGGCTCTACGGCCTCGCCAAACTCCGGTTCCGGCTCAAACTCGGGCGCGTCGTCGTCTGCAACCTCCGCCTCGTCGTCATCCCCTTCGAATTCGTCGAAATCCGTGCCATCGCCGCCATCCAACTGATCCAGCAACCCCGCAAGGCCCATATCAAAGGCCGGAACCTTGGGCTTTGGCGCAGCAGCCGGTGCCGGTGCTTCTTCCATGGCGTCTTTCTGCGGCGCACCCTCGGCCTGCGGCGCCGGTGCAGGCGCCGCCGCTTCGGTTTCGCGCCCTGTCAACCGCCCGATCATCGCGCGCAGATCCTGCTTGAGCCCCGCCGTCGGCCCCGGCTCCACATCGGCGCGGGTGTCCGCGGTCTCTTCCAGCATGCCGCGCAACGCGTCGCCGGTGCGCATCAGGATATCGGTGATCTCGCCACTCAGCGGCACGCCCTCATCGCGCACCAGCCCGATCAGGTCCTCGGCCAGATGCGCCAGCCCCTCGACCTGCGCCAATCCCAGCACGCGCGAGTTGCCCTTGAACGTATGGACAGCCCGGAACAGCGCGCCGATATGCGCACCCATGTCGCCTTTGCCCCCGTTGAGGGCATCCAGCGCCGCTTCCATCGCGTCAAGGGACTGCGCGCCGTCATCGGCATACAGCATCCAGATTTCGTCCATCTCGTCCATCATGGTGTCACCCGCCCAGTGGGTTGCATTGCGGCCCTCAGGCCCCGACCAGTGCCCGCATCACGCGCGTCAACTCGTCTCCGGTCTTTTCCTCAAGGTCATGCGACACCGTGCCAGAGGGCTTGGAAACCACCCCATCCGCGCCCAGTTCGCGCGCCTTGGCCGCCAGGGGCGAGCCCTGCACCGTCACCGACGACAGCATGCAGATCTTCGCCCGCGTCTTGAGCTTGGCGTGACGCAGGAATTCGAGCCCATCCATCACCGGCATCTCGATATCGAGCAGGATCAGATCGAGGTCCGGAAGATCCGGCAGCTTGTCCAGCGCCTCTTGCCCATTGGCGGCCTGCGCCACCAGCTTGAACTCTTTGCGCGACTTGAGAAAACTGGAGATGTAGAGCCGCATCATTGCGGCATCGTCCACCACCATCACATTATAAGGCATTGTCTTGTCTCCAAATTGTATGGACTTCGGAAAACGTGGGGCGGCACCGCGCCGCCCCCGCCCCCTCAGAAGCCGTGAAAGCCGCGCGCATCGAGATCGAGCGATCCGCCGCCATTCACTCGCCCGTTGGGCTTGCCGTTCATCATCGCCTGAATCTGCGCCATCATCTCGGGTGTGAGGCCGTTAAAGCCTCCCATCGGCAGGGATGCTGCCGTGCGGCGCAGCTTGAAGCGACCGATTTCTTCCTTCATCTGCTGGGTGGCCGCACTCATCTCGGCGGCCCCGGCAGCCAGTTCGTCCGCCTGCTGGCTGGTATCGAGCGCGGATTTGGCGATTTCGGACATGGCCAGCGAGATTTGCGCCACGCCGCGCGACTGCTCGGCACCCGAGCGGTCGATCTCCTCGACGATTTCCCGAACCTGCGTGATCTGCTGCGAAATGCCGGTAAAGGCCTCGGAGGTTTCATCCGCAATCCGCACACCTGCATTGACCCGGTTCGACGCATCCTCGATCAGATCCGAGGTTTCGCGCGCCGCCTTGGCGGAGCGTCCGGCAAGGTTGCGCACCTCTTGCGCCACCACGGCAAACCCGCGCCCATGTTGACCGGCCCGCGCCGCCTCGACCGCCGCGTTCAGCGCCAAGAGATTGGTCTGGAACGCGATTTCGTCGATCACCTTGATGATCTTGGCGATGTCCTGCGACGAGGTCTTGATGCCATGCATGGCCGTGACCATGTCCTTGATCTTGGCCGCGCCCTGATCGGCCAGACCCACGGCGCTGCCCACGAATTGCGACGCTTTCTGCGTCGAATTGGCATTGGCGCGCACCTGCTGATCGGTCTGGTTGACCGAGGCCGAGACCTCTTCCACCGAAGCCGAGGCCACTTGCGAATTGGTCGAGAGAGTCTGGCTCGAATGGGCCACCTGGTTGACCGTGGTCGCAACCTGATCCACCTGCTCTGCAATCACTGCAAAGGCGCTGTTGAGACTGCCAAAGGCCTGCTCGAAGGACTCGATCACGCTGCGATATTCGCCCTTGAACTTGGACAGATCCGCCTGCACGTCAAGATTGCCCGAGACAATGGAATCCGACAGTGCGCGAATTTCGCTGACCACACCGCGGAAATTGCCACGCACCTTCTCGATGATGTGGTTGAGGAACACTTTCTTGCGCGGCATCTGCGGGAAGGGCGCATCGAAATTCCCCTCGCCAAACTCCTCGACGACACTCATCGCCAGTTTCTTGGTGTCGATATGCGCCTGCACCATGGCATTGAGCATCTCAGCCGCCTTGCCAACTTCTGCTTTGTCAAAGTTCTTGCTGTCGATAAAGACGTCGATATCGCCCGCGTCATGCGCAGCGGCCATGTTCTCCATCTCAGAGAGCAGAAGCCGGAATTGATCCAGCGTGCGGTCATTCTCGGCTTTGACGCGCTTGATCTCGGTCACATCGCGCCATTCCACCAGCACGAATTGCGTCCCGCGCTCGATGCCCGGCACCGGCGTCGCGGTGAACTCCAGAGAGATCCCCCCGATGGTAAACGCCCCTTCGTGCGGGCCGGTCATGTTGTCCATGATACGCCGCTGGTAATGCGGGTTCTTGTGGAACACATCGACATTCTTGCCGATGATGTCGCGCGCCCGGAAACTCGGCAGATCGCGCCGGATGTCACTCTCGATCCGCTCAAACATCTGGAACCCGGCTTCGTTGCAGTAGAGGATGTTGTAATCCTCATCAGCAACCATGACGGGATTGCCAAGCGAGGCCAGCAGCGTGGTGGCCACAATGCGCTTCGAGAATTCCGTTTCCTTCACATCGTCCATGGTGTCGTTGGCCTTGAGTTTGCTGTCGCGCGGGGATTGCGAGGTCATTTGTTCTTTCCTTTCGGTGTCGCCGGCGGGCTGGTCCGGCGCGGGCTGGGGGGCTGAAACATCCATCCGCGACGCAGCCGCGGCACTGGACGTGAAAATCGGTTCCTGATCGGCAACCGGGGGATTGGACTGCGGCGCGGCCATGGCTCAGGCCTCGGCCATCATCGGCGGGATGAGCGCGTCATCCTCGACCAAGAGATTGACGTTGAGCAGGATCGCCACCCGCTCCTCCAGACGGCCCAGACCCAGCACAAGACTGCGGCCCTCGGCGCCCGAGAAACTATGGGTCCGGTCGATCTGATGCGCGGGGATATCCAGCACCTCGTTGACGCCATCGACGATCAGCCCCACGGGCGCATCATTCACCTGCAACACGATCACCACGGTGCGGTCGTCATAGGCCTTGTCGGGCATGCCAAAGCGCAGCCGTACATCCATCAGCGGGATCACCTTGCCCCGCAGGTTGATCACACCCTTGATGTAATGCGGCACGTCCGGCACGCTCATGATACGTTGCAGCCCGACAATCTCGGTCACAACGCCGATAGACACCCCATAGAGCTCCGATCCGACCGGAAAGGTCAGATACATGGTCTCGATGGAATCCGACGGCTCGGCCTGAACCTCGGTCTGCGGGGTCTGCGCATCGGCAAACGCGGTTTTAGTCATGGTCAGACTCCTCTATGGGTCGGTCGGGGGGCCGGGACGGCGCTTGCCCGGGGGGATGCAGATGTCGTGCCAACCGAGGCCAGCAGCTGCGCCGCGATCTGGTCGAGTGGCACCTGCGCCAGCGCAGCCCCCCGTTCCCAGGCGCGCGCCGGCATGCCGTAGACCAGCGATGTCGCCTCGTCCTGAACAAAGGTCTGCGCCCCGGCCAGACGCGCGGCCAGCAATCCGTTGGCCCCGTCGCTGCCCATGCCGGTCAGAATGGCCGCACTCAGACGCGGTGCTGCCAGTTGCGCGGCAGAGGCCAGCAGCACATCAACCGACGGGAGCGAGAAACACACCGGCTCGCCCGCCACCAGATCGACCATCAGGCCACCTTGCGCCGCGCGGCGCAGCCGCATGTGCCGCTCGCCCCCCGGCGCGATAAGGGCCAGACCGGCACTCAACCGGTCGCCCTGCCGCGCCTCGCGCACTTCAATGGCGCAGGTCGTATTCAATCGCCGGGCAAAGGCCTCGGTAAACCCTGCGGGCATATGCTGGACAATCACCACCGGCGGGCAATCGGCAGGCAGCGCATGCAGCACCGTGCCCAGTGCCTGCACCCCGCCCGTCGAGGCCCCAAGCGCGATCACCCAATCCTGCGACAGCGCGCGGGACGACACCATAGCGGACGACCCCGCAGGCGCGCTGACCGCAGCAGGCTTCAGCCGGTGCAGATCGACCTGCGCCACCGCCCGCACCCGCGCGGCAATCGCAGCCAGCGCGATGTGATCCGCCATCCCCGGTGCCACGCCCTCCGGCTTGGGCATCACATCGACCGCGCCCGCCTCCAGCGCCTCGATACTGCGCCGCGCCCCAAGCTGGGTAGTCGAAGACACCACGATCGTCGGAATACGCAGCCGCGCCACGGTCTGACGCAGGAACGCCATCCCCCCCAGCCCCGGCATCTCGAGATCAAGCGTGATCACATCCGGGCGGCGCGCCATGACAAAATCATGCGCCTCTTCGGCGCTCGCGGCCTCGCCGATCACCTCGATGCCCGGATCGGCACTCAGCGTCCGGGTCAGAAACCGGCGAAAGAAACTGGAATCGTCTACGACAAGCACCGTGATCGGTGCATCAGGCTTGGTCATCACGACCTCCTTCGATAAAGACCGGTGGCGACAGGCTCCCAGAGGGTGCCCAACTGGCGCACGGATTCCGTCACCGACGTAATCAGCCAGCCACCCGGCTCGACCACGTCATAGAGGGCATTGACCGTGGCGGCCTGATCGGCCCGGTCGAAATAATAGAGCACGTTGCGGCAGAACACGGCCTGAAACGGGCGGTTGAACGGATAGGGCGTGGCCTTGAGGTTCATCCGCCGAAACGTGCAGGCCCGGCGCAACTCGGGCGCCACGCGGTATTGATCCAGCCCTGCAGGCTCGAACCAGCGTTTCACCCGCGCAGGATCGGTCTGCGAAAACTGACGGGCGGAATAGATGCCCAACTCGGCGCGCTCGACCACCGGCTCGCTGATGTCGGTGCCCAGAATATGCGTGCGGTTCAGAACGGCAGGCCCCAGCCGTTCGGCCAGCATCATCCCCAGCGTATAGGCTTCCTCGCCACTGGAACAGGCCGCCGACCAGAACCGGAACTCGGACCGCTCCCTCAACTCGGGCAGGGCAAGGTCCATGAACTGATCCAGCACCTCGATCTCGCGAAAAAAATAGGTGTGATTGATCGAGGCCGCGTGCAGCACCGCAAGCTGCAGGTCCTGCGCGCCTGCGCGGTCCAACTCGCGCGCCAGATAATTGAGATCGGGCAGGTTGAACCGGCGCAACACCCGGTCCATGCGCTGCCGCAGCAGATTGGCCTTGGACGGGCCAAAGGTGATCCCGCAGCGTCGGCTCAACCACTCGCGCAACTGCTCGAACCCGGCCTGATCCGCATAGACCTGCATCACCGCACGCCTCCGTTTGCCAATCGCTCGCAATCGAGCACCATCGCCACCTCGCCCGACGCCAAAAGCGCAAAGCCCCAGCTTGCGCGCACCCGCGTCAGCGTGCCTTCGAGCGGCTTCATCACCACCTGCTGACGGTCGAGAATTTCATCGACCGGCACCGCAATCGGACCAGAGGTCGACTCGAACACGATAAAGACCATCTCCGAGAGTGGCGGCAGTTCGCTGCGCATGCCCGCAAAGAACTTCTCCAACCGGCACACCGGAATAAAGCGGTCGCGCTGCCGCAGCATCTCGCGCCCACCCTCGGCCGACAGGGCCAGATGATCGCCCATGCCCGGTTTCACGATCTCGGCAATATCGTCGATCGGCACACAGTATAGCTGCGTGCCCAGCCGCAGGATCACACTGTCAAGAAACGCCAATGAAACGGGAATATGCAGCGAGACAGTCGTGCCACGGCCCTCTTCGCTCTGCACCCCGATACGGCCCCGCAAATCCTTCATCGTGGTGTTGAGCACATCCATGCCCACGCCGCGCCCCGACAGGGTCGTCACCGCCTCGGCGGTCGAGAACCCCGGCTCGAAAATCGCCTTCCAGACGGCGGCATCCTCGGGCTCTTCGGAGGGACCAAAGAGACCCCGCTCGCGCGCCTTGGCGAGGATCTTGCCCCGGTTCAGCCCGCGCCCGTCGTCGATCACCTGAATCCGCACTTCGCTGCCCACCTGCGCGGCCGACAGAATAATCCGCCCCGCAGGCGACTTGCCCGCCGCCTCGCGCTCTGCGGGCGGCTCCAGCCCGTGATCGGCAGAATTGCGCACCACATGCAGCAACGGATCATAAAGACGGTCCGCCACCAGCTTGTCGATCGAGGTATCCTCGCCGCGCATTTCCAGATCAATCTGCTTGCCGGTCTCGCGCTGCAACTCGCGCACCATGCGCTTGAGGCGGCGAAACACCTCATCCACCGGCACCAGCCGCAATTCGCTGGCCGCATCCTGCACCTCGCCCACGATCATCGACAGGCGATGTGCGGCGGCCTCGAACCCCACAAGGTCGAGATTGGCCAGTTCCGGCGCGTTGATGGTTTCCGACACAGACAACGACAACTCGCCCACAAGGTCCATCAACCGCCCGATCTTGTCCGAAGAGACGCGCAGCAACGCCCCGCCCGAGGCCTGCTCGGGCACCTGCTCTGCACGCGCCGTCATGCCTGCGGCCCTGCTTCAGGACACAGCTTCTTTGTGGACACACTCGCCATGTGAACGGGTCTTTCTAAAACTGTCGGCTTGCGTGCCGGTTACATCTGCACGCAGGACTGCAACCGGCGTGCCAGACTAAGGAGCGCCGTCAGGCGGCATCTTCGGCGTTCCCGTCGAAGTTAAAGATACAAACCCCCTCGAACCCCGTAGATCGGAAGAGAAAGGTTTTCTTCATCGTCTGGATGAAGCCCCCGTGCTTCTTCTCGAAGTTCTTGAGATCCGCGATGGTCGGAAAGAACAGGTTGACAGAAATGTCACCTTCCTTGCCGATCATCACCGTCAAACCCGAGATGCGACATTCCGGAATCGCATTTCCCAGAATCTCCGTGATGAATGGTGCCGCGATTTGTGCCGCGTCGAGGCTTGGAAACTTGAGATGATACGTTTTCGATAACATTGTTGCCTACCAGTTGAGCTCTTCTGACTCCCCAAACGGACCCTTCCCCGAAAATGTGAGCGCTTGAGGGACATACCCCCCGAGTATCTTTGGAGCGCGGGCGCTCGCTTTTGGCGCGATCCCGCGCTGAAAGTGCTGGTCTGTGCAAAGGACAGCGCCCGCGCTCTACCCGACTGACGAAGCCTCGACACACGACAGTCGACACCCGCCCTTTTCGTCGGAGTTGCGACGTTTTCCCGGCGCAACCGGCCGAAACCCTCTGCAAAATCACAACTTTGGGCCAATCCGGGGCCAAAATGCCCCCAAAACCCGTGTGGCACGATCCCTGCTTACTCATTTCATATCGCAATCAACGAGGTTTCCCATGGCCGACATCTGCATCACCGCCGCGAATTTCCCTCAGGCTCAGGCCCTCAAGGCCCTGCTCGACGGGCGTCGTCTGAATGTCCGCATCGGCTATCAGCCCACCTGTCATACGCTGGTGCAGGGTGCCCCTGTGACCGACCAGCGCGCGCTGGTGGAACTGGCCCGCAAACTGGGCGCGAAACGCATCGTGGTGATCGAAGGTCAGGCCCCCGAATTCGCCCTGCGCGAGGATCTGGGTGGGCGCATGCTGACCGTGTCGCTGCCCGACAGCGGCCTGCCCGCCCTGCGCGATGCCGCACTGATGGCCTTGGCCGATCTCTTGGCCGCGCCCTTTGGCACCATGGTCGCCGCCGATCCGAACTCGGGCGCGCTGATCGACATGGCCCGCCGCGTCGCCCGCTTTGACGTCAGCGTCTTCATCAACGGCCCCACCGGCAGCGGCAAGGAAGTGCTCTCGCGCCTCATTCATCAGGCCTCGCCGCGCGCCGACAAACCCTTTGTCGCGATCAACTGCGCCGCGATCCCCGAAAACATGCTCGAAGCGCTGCTCTTCGGCCATGAAAAGGGCGCCTTCACCGGCGCCAACACCGCCAACAAGGGTTATCTGCGCGCCGCCGACGGCGGCACGCTGTTGCTCGACGAGATTTCCGAAATGCCGATGGCGCTTCAGGCCAAACTCCTGCGCGTCATTCAGGAAAAGGTCGTGACCCCCCTCGGCAGCCAGACCGAAACCCCGGTCGATGTCCGCATCCTCGCCACCTCCAACCGCGATATGGAGTGCGAAATCGCCCGCGGCACCTTCCGCGAAGACCTCTATTACCGCCTCAACGTGTTCCCGCTGGAAACGCTGGCCCTCTCTGCGCGTCCGCAGGATGTGCCGGTGCTGGCCCAGGCCATGCTGCGCCGCCATACGCCCGAGGGTCTGCCCACGCCGCTCCTGTCGCCCGAGGCCTGCGATATCCTCGCCGCACATAGCTGGCCCGGCAATGTGCGCGAGCTGGAAAACGTCATGCAGCGCGCGCTGGTGCTGGCCGATGGCATGGTGATTGCACCCGAACATATCATGCTCGTTGCTCGCCCCACCTCGCTCTTCACCGCGCGCCCCGCAGCGCTTCCCACCCCTCTGGCCGCTTGATCCTGACCTGACATGAGCCTGACCGGCATCTCCTCTTCCGTCAGCATGATGCACGCCTCACAGGCGGCAGCACGCCCTGACCCGATCCAGCGCCCGACCGCCATGGCCGACGCGCAGGGGCCGGGCTTTGCCGAACGGCTGGGCAAGGCGGTCGAGGGCGTGAACGTGCAACAGGGCAAGGCCTCTCAGGCCGCTCGCGACTTCGAGACCGGACGCACCGAGAACCTCGCCGCCGTGATGGTCGAGCAACAGGTCGCCTCGCTCGGGTTCCAGATGACGATGCAGGTCCGCAACAAGGCCCTCACAGCCTACCGCGACATCATGAACATGCCAGTCTGACCCCACCCAGTCTGACCCCAGCCTGACCCCAGACCAGAACCACGGAAGTAGAGAATATGGACGGACAGCAAACCACCCTCCCGGCACAGGCTGGCGCCACCTCGCTGGTCCAGCGGGCGCGTCTCGCGCTCTCGGGCATGGATGGGTTCATCGCCCAGCCCGCCCTGCGCCGTGCCTTGCCCGCGATTGGCGTGCTGCTGGTCGTGACCCTCGGTCTGGCCGCATGGCTGCTTCTGGCCCCCGCTGACCGCGTGACCCTGCACGCAGGTCTGCCCGAGGCTGAAAAATCCCTGGCGCTTGAGGCGCTGACCGCCGCGGGCATGGACGCGCAGCTTGATCCCTCCTCCGGCGCGCTGACCGTCGCTGCCGACCAGTATCACAGCGCCCGCATGCTCTTGGCCTCCCAGGGCCTGCCCGAAGGGGCCACCGACGGCATGTCCGCGATTGACGAAATGCCCATGGGCACCTCGCGCCAGATCGAATCCGCCCGCCTGCGCCGGATGCAGGAACTCGACCTTGCCCGCTCCATTCAGGAATTGCGCCCGGTGCGCGCCGCCCGCGTGCATCTGGCACTGCCCGAACGCAGCGCCTTTGTCCGCGACAGCCAGCCGCCCCGCGCCTCCGTATTCCTCGAACTCGCCCCCGGCATGACCCTCGATCAGGCGCAGGTCCGCGCCATCGTCAGCCTCGTGGCCGCAGCCGTGCCCGACATGCCGCGCAGCAATGTCTCGGTCGTGGACCAGACCGGCACACTTCTGACCAGCCCCGAAGAAGACCCGGTGCAGGCCGAGGCCGACCGCCAGATGCAGCACCAGCGCCGCCTTGAAGCCGTCTACCGCGACCGCGTTCTGGCGCTCCTCACGCCCATCGTGGGCGCAGGCAATGCCGCCGTCGAAGTGACGCTGGATATGGATTTCACCCGCTCCGAGATCACCAGCGAAGAATACCTCCCCGACACCGCCCTGCGCAGCGAGCAGAGCAGCAGCCAGCAAACCAACGGCGCACAGGCCGGCGGCGTTCCCGGTGCCGTCGCCAACACGCCCCCCAATGAGGCCCAATTGGCCGAGGCCGCCACCCAAGGGGCCAAGGATGGCACCACCAACAGCGCCACCTCGTCGACCCGCAATTACGAAGTCAGCCGCCGGGTGGAAACCCGCCAGCCGCAGACCGCCCAGATCAGCCGCGTGCATGCCGCCGTGCTCTTGCACCGCCTGCCGACACCCGCCGCCCCCGCCGAAGGTGACGCGGCCCCCGCCCCCGAGGCCGTGCCGCTCGCGGAAATCGAGGCGCTGACCCGCTCCGCCATCGGCTTTGACGACACCCGCGGCGATATCGTCACCGTGGCCAGCGCCCCCTTTGTCGTGGCACCGTCTATGATTTCCGCCGAGCGGTGGTATGACGCCGCATGGCTGCCCACACTGGGGCGCACACTGGCGCAACTGGCCCTCTTCGGCATTATCGTGCTGGGGGTCGTGCGCCCGATCCTCAACCGCCTGCTGCCGCCCGTCGGGGCCACCACCGCCTCCACCGGCATGACCTATGGCGACGCCATCGAAGTGCCCCGTGGCGAGAGCCTGTCAGCCCTGCGTCAACGGCTCGAGACCGCAGCACCCAGCGCCGACGACCTCAACGGGGCCATCACCTACGAGGAAAAGATCGACCTCCTGCGCCAGATGGCCGGGGCCGAAACCAACCGCATCGCGGGCGTCTTCAAATCCATGATCGCCCCCACAGGTGAGGACCGTCCATGACCCTCGCGCTGCCTGCCCCTGCCGGTGCCCGCCCCGGTGCCGACCTGACCCCGGTGCAAAAGGCCGCCATCCTGATGATGGTCTTTGGCGAGGATACCGCCGCCCAGATCCTGCGCGCCCTCTCCCCCTCCGAAGTGCAGGTGCTGGGCGAGGCGATGTTCACCGTGCAAGGCGTCGATCACGATACGGTCGATGCCGTGCTCAACGAATTTCTCGGGCTGGTCAGCAATCAGACCGGCATCGGCATCGGCGCGGGCAATTATGTCCGCCAGGTGCTCGATCAGGCTCTTGGCGCCCACAAGGCGCAATCGGTGCTCTCGCGCATCGTGCCCTCCAACAGCGAACGCCCGATTGAAATCCTCGACTGGATGGACCCGTCTGCCGTGGCCGAACTGATCCAGGACGAACATCCGCAGATCATGGCGCTGGTCATCGCCTCGCTCGACTATGCGCAGGGGGCCGAGGTGCTCAAACTCCTGCCGCCCGAGGCCCAGCCCGAGATCATTCGTCGCATCGCCACGCTCAACACCGTGCAACCCGAGGCGCTGCGCGACCTCGAAGAGGTGATGCGCGCCAAATTCAAGGCCAACACCACCCTGCGCGCCTCGCAGATCGGCGGGGTCAAGGCCGCCGCCCGGATCATGAACTTCACCCGTCAGGACATGGAAGAGCGGATCATGAAGGACATCCGCAAGGACGACAAGAACCTGTCCGAGGATATTCAGGACAATCTCTTCGTGTTCGACTACCTCATCAAATCCGACGAACGCGCCCTGCAAACCGTGCTGCGCGAAATCGAGAGCGAAATGTTGGTTCTTGCCCTCAAGGGGGCCAACCCCACCCTGCGCGACAAGCTTTTGGGCTGTGTTTCGGCCCGCGCCGCCGCCAATATCATGGACGAGATGGAGGCCATGGGCCCGGTGCGCCTGAGCCAGGTGCAAGAGGCCCAGAAACAGGTCATCACCGTCGCCCGCCGCCTCTCGGACGAGGGCAAGATCACGCTCGCCGGACGCGGCGGCGAAAAGATGGTCTGAGACCATGACCGCCATGCCCGCCACCGACCTGCCCCCCGAACCCGGCGCGCTCACGCCCGAGGATCTCTTGGCCCTCGTGCGCCGCTCCTCGCAACAATTCCAGCGCCGCGACCCCGCCAAGCCTGTGGCACAGGCCGAGAGCGGCTTTGCCCCGCAGGCCGTGGTGCGCCCCCTGCACCCGCGCGCGGATGCAGCAGCCCCGGCACCCGTCGCCCCGGCAGCCGACCCCAAACCCGCTGCCGCCTTTACCCCTGCCCCGCCGCCCCCCACCTTCGACATCGAGGCCGAGCGCCGCGTCGCCTGGGCCGAGGGCCACGCCGCCGCGATGCAAGAGATCGAGGCCGCCCGCGCCAAAGCCCGCGCCGAGGCGCTCGAAGAGGCCAGCGCCACCGCCGCACAGGATATCGCCGAGGTGCGCGATGCCTTCACCGCCGCCATCACCCGCCTCACCAGCGCGGAAAACGAACGCCTTGCCGACCTCACTGCCAAGCTGGAACTCGCCGTGCGCCAATTGGCCACCCAACGCGCCGGGCAGAAAATCGACGAGGCCCCCCGCCCCTTTCTGCGCCGGATCGAAAAGATCACGCACCAAATCGCCGCCGGGGCGGAAAATACCGTCGTGCTGATGAACCCTGCCGATCTCATGGCGATCAAGCCACATATCAAGGATTTCAGCCCGCTGGCCAAAGGCCGCCTCTCGCCCGACACCACGCTCGGACGTGGCGATCTGCGCCTGCGCATGGACGAGATCACCTTTTCCGACGTGATCGCTGAACGCGACGGGGGGCTGGCATGACCGATCTGCTCTCGCGTCTGGCCCAAGCCACCGAATCCATGACCGAGGTGCCACCCCCCGGCTATTCGGGTCAGGTGCTGCGCTACGATGGCCTCATCCTCGAATGTGCGGGCTTTCCCGCCAGCCCCGGCACCCGCTGCCGGATCGACACCGAGGATGGCAAAGGTGCCACCGGTGAAATCGTGGGCTTTGCCAATGGACGCAACCTGCTCTTTCTCGACCAACCCGGCGCACGCATCACCCATGGCTGCATGGTGCATAAAGTGCGCGGCGGCCATAATGCCGCGATGGGCGACGCCCTCTTGGGTCGCGTGCTCGATGCCGAAGGCGTGCCGCTCGATGGCTTTGGCCCGCCCGATTGCCCCGACATCCGCCCGCTCTCGGGGCGCGAACAAAACCCGCTCGCGCGGCAACCCGTGGATGCCCCGCTCGACGTGGGCGTGCGCGTGATCAACGCCGCTCTCACCGTGGGGCGCGGTCAACGCGTGGGCATCATCGCAGGCTCTGGCGTGGGCAAATCCGTGCTGATCGAGATGATGACCCGCTACACCTCTGCCGATGTGATCGTCGTCGGGCTGATCGGCGAGCGTGCCCGCGAAGTGGGCGATTTCGTCTCCAAGGTGATGACCGGCGAAAACCGCGCCAAGACCTGCGTTGTGGCCGTGCCCGCCGACCGCTCGCCGCTCCTGCGCCTGCGCGCGGCACATCGCGCAACCGCAATTGCCGAATATTTCCGCGATCAGGGTAAACAGGTCATGCTGATCATGGACAGCCTCACCCGCGTGGCCCATGCCCGCCGCGAAATCGGTCTGGCGCTTGGCGAACAACCCACCGCCAAGGGCTATACCCCTTCGGTCATCTCGATGATCCCCGGTCTGATCGAGCGCGCCGGCCCCGGCCTGCCCGGTCAGGGCAGCATCACCGCGTTTTATACCATTCTGGCCGATGGCGATGACACCACCAACGATCCCGTTGTGGACACCGCCCGCGCCATTCTCGACGGGCATTTCGTGCTCTCGCGCAATCAGGCGCAGATGGGCATCTACCCCGCCATCGACCTCACCCAATCGGTGAGCCGCGTGATGAAGGACATCGCCGACAAACCCCACCACGCAGCCGCGCTCCGTCTGCGCCGCCTCATTGCCCTATATATGGAGAACCGCGACATGATGCTCATGGGTGCCTATTCCCCCGGTCAGGACGCCACGCTTGACGAGGCCGTTGCCCTCTGGCCCCGGATCGAGAACTTCATCCGACAGGACATCCACGAACCCGCCAGCCTCGAAGACAGCATCAGCGCCCTGTGCGCGCTGACAGGCGGTGCCGCATGAGCGCGCGCCAACACCGCCTGCTGACCCTGATGGCCCGGCAGGAAAACCGCGAACTGGGGCATCTCTCGATGCAGCTTGGCCATTTGCGCCGGCAGGAACTGCAGCAATTCGACATGGCCGACCGTCTGGGCCAGATGCTCGATCAGAGTGCGCAGGCCCCGTCCCAGCCGATGACCCCCGGCCAACTCAGCACCGCGCATTTCATGGGCCGCACCCTCGTGCAACAGCTCGAGGCGACGCGCAGCCAGATGGCGCGCACACGGCAGGAACGCGCCGCCGTGGAACAGGACCTCTCGCAGCACCAGCGCCGCCAGCAGATCCTGCAAGAGCGCGCCGAGCTTAGCCGCCGCGCCCAGCATGTGGCCCGTGCCGAGGCCGAGGACAACGCCACCCTGCCCCGCCGCACGCGCTGACCCTGCGGCGCGCGCGCCGCTACTTTAACACCCCGTCACGCAAGGCGCGCAAATGCTCCGGGATGGCCCGCGCCGTCACGCCCGCTTCGCGCACCAGCCCGTCGAAATGCAGCGTCATCGCCTGTATCCGCTCGGTGTCGCGAAACACCATGTAATTGCGTCCCAGATAGAGCACCGCCAAGAGCGGCCCGAAAATCGTGATCGGTGCCGAATAAACCCGCCGCGCATCATAAAGATAAAGCCGCAGACGCGGATAAAGCTGCGTCGTGGTGGCAATCAGATGATCCAACTGCGCCCGCCTCAGCCCCGCAGGCAATCCGCGATAGTAACCTTCGCCCCGCGCGAAACTCTCGATTTCATAGAGCGGCAGGGCAATCTCGTAATCCGACCGCGCCGCCCGCATCCAAGCCATGCGATCCTCGGACGCCCCAATCGCCTGATCGGTCGAGCGGCCAAGATGTGGCGCATATTCCCATTCCAGCATCGCGCGGGTTTTCAGCATATCGGGAAGTGCGGCAGGCACATGCCGGATCTTGTATCCCGCCGCTTCACGGTGCCAGGCAAAGATCTGTTCATCCACCAAGGCGCGCGGCGCTTCGGTCAGCGACAGCGTATTGGCCAGCATATCAGCAGCAGTCTCGGGCCGGTCGGTCAACCCCAAGAGCCAATCCGCCGAGACCCCCAGCGCCGAGGCACATTCCCCCACCACCTGCGCATTGGGCAGCCGCGCGGCATCGCCCTTGAGCAGTTGCGACACGGTCGAGCGGTCCACGCCGATGGTCCGCGCCAGAACGCTCTGATTGCTGCCCCGCAGGCGCATCGCCTCGGCCAGCCGGGTGCGGAACAGGGTCGCGCGCAGGCGTTTGTCGATGTTTTGGCTCATTTGGTGACTTTTATCACAGTTGCGGAGAAATGTTAACCATTTCCGAAATGGCACATCAACGCATTCGCAACCAATGTCGCGCCATGCTGCCAATTGACAGGAGCAATAATGCAGGCCCAATCGCACCGCATACCAACCTTGGCCGAGAGCGCCAGCCACCCGCGCACGAGGGTGGAATGGCCCACGCTCGGGCTCTTGACGCTTTGCTATGCGACCTGGATCTTCGGCACCACGGCGGCGACAGGTCTCTGGCTCCCGCTCGGCATCCTGCTCACCGCCCTTGCCATAGCACTCCATTCCTCGCTCTGTCACGAGGCGTTGCACGGCCATCCTTTCCGCTCCCGTCACCTGAATGAAACGCTGATCTTTCCCTGCCTCTGCCTCGTGATCCCTTACGCACGCTTTCGCGACACCCATCTTGCGCATCACCGCGAGGAGTTTCTGACAGACCCCTATGACGACCCCGAGGCGAATTATCTCGACCCCGCCGTTTGGGCACGCCTGCCGCGCGCGGTGCGGATCGTCCTGCGGGTCAACAACACACTGGCGGGGCGGATGCTGATCGGTCCGCTGGTGGCGCAAGTCATGTTCCTGCGCACAGATTGGCAGGCGATCCGCGCCGGCGACCTCGCCGTGCGCAAGGCCT
This sequence comes from Roseovarius sp., assembly GCF_018066915.1. Classification (GTDB taxonomy): domain Bacteria; phylum Pseudomonadota; class Alphaproteobacteria; order Rhodobacterales; family Rhodobacteraceae; genus Roseovarius. Next base: position 14,842 of record NZ_JAGPVV010000362.1, on the reverse strand, counting down.
GGCTCTGGCATATTCCGGCGGTGGCGCTGGTTCTTGTCTGGCTCTGGTTCGCGCCGATGCCGATCTGGGCCTATCTGCTGGCAGTCTGGATCGGATTGGCGGTGCTGAAAATCCGCACCTTTCTAGAGCATCGCGCCCATGAGCGCGCCAGTGGCCGCACCGTGGTAATCGAGGATCGCGGCCCGCTCGCGTGGCTTTTTCTCAACAACAACCTGCATGTGGTGCATCACATGCACCCCGAGGTGCCGTGGTATCAGTTGCCCGCGCTCTATGCTGCGCGCCGCGACCATTACCTGCGCCGCAACGATGGCTACGTCTATCGCTCCTACGCCGAGATTTTCCGCAGCCATTTCTGGCGGGCCAAGGACCCTGTGCCGCACCCGCTCTGGCCGAGGCAGTAGAGGAGGGTTTGGCGGGTGGGAGAACCTCAGGTCAAGGCATAAGCCGCGCGGTCGCTGGGCCGGGGACTAGCGAAGCAACGTCAGTGACTGCCACTTTATGCCAGCAAAGTCCGTATGACCTCACAGTGAGGCGCTCCATCTCGAAATCGCTGGTCCGCGGGACGGCCCAGCGATCCGCGCGGCGGCGCTCCGCGCCTTGTTCCGCGCGGGGAATCCATACAAGTTCTGCCATACCCACTCCTACCCCGCATCCGCCGCCTTTTCCGGGGCCTTGGGGGTAAACTCGCAGCGGTCCGGCTTGATATCCACCAGCGGCGTGCCATCGAGACAATCCAGCCCCCGCACGATCAACACCGCCCCTTCCACCCCGACCAGCCGCACCTGCGACGTGCCGATCGGATTGGGCCGTTGCGGCGAGCGCAGGGCAAAGGTGCCGAAATACCGCGCCCCATCGCCTTTGGGGTTCTGCCGCACCAGATCACGCCGCGACCGGTCCAGCCAGTAGAGGATTTCGAGATGCCGATAGGCCTCGATCCCTTCCAGCGCCGCAACCCAAGGCGCAAAGACCTCGATCCGGCACTCCGGCCCCTCGAGCCGCCCCTGACGCGGGCAATCCTCGCGCCGGGTCCAGGGCGTCTGTATCCGACCGATGAACTGCAGCGCGGCATCCTGCCCCTCGGGCAGCGCCGTCACCACCTCACCGGGCCGCAATCGCGTGTCCATCCCGGCCCTCCCAGCGTCAGTAGACGTCTTGCCAGTCATCCTCGTGGAACACTTCGCCAAGCGCCATCCACCGCACCCGGACCCGTGCCACCCGCGTATCCGCCCAGGTGCGGAACACGATGTCAAACCCCTTCGTCGTGATCTTCTCCGCCGTCACATCGGCGCGGGCATTGGTGGCACTGTCCATATCCCAGAGCGACAGCGCCACATGCACCGCAGGCTCTGATTTGAATGGCGTGTCAAAGGTGATCTTCTTGCGCCGTTCCCGCGCACCCGACCCGGTCCACATATCGCCGCCATCAGCAAAATCCGAAAAGAGGACATCATCCCCCTGTTCGATCCCTATGGCCTGATTGATCAAGAATTTCATACGATGCCTTCCGAAACTCGGTCGAGCCTACACCGCTTTTCCGGCAAAATTGAGAGCGAAAAATGAAAAAAGGGCCGCGGAACGGCCCTTTTGATTGCGAAACCCGTCGCCGCCTCAGTTGGCGGACAATCCGATATGATCGCCCACGGCCACCATGTCGGCCAAGAGCTTGGCCATCTCGTCAACCGGGCCGGGCTCATTGACGAATTTTTCCTGCGCATGCGCCAGTTTGTCAGTCGCCGCATCCACCATCGCCTTGAACGTCTCGCGCGTCATATCCTCACGCGCCACGGCATGTTCGGCCAGCACCGACACGCTCTTGCCGCTGATCTCGGCAAAGCCACCGGTCACGACATATTCCTTCTCGCCCGACGGACCCGAAACCCGCAGGATACCGGGCCGCAGGGTGGTGATGAGCGGGGCGTGATCGGCCATGGCGGTCAGATCGCCCTCGGCCCCCGGAATGCTCACCTCATGGGCAGCGACCGAGGCCAAGAGCCGCTCAGGGCTCACCAGATCGAATTGCACTGTTTCAGCCATCTCGGCCTCCCTCATGGTGTCAGGCCTGCGCGGGGATCACCCGCGCAGAACCGTGACAGGCGTTGATCAGGCCGCGTCAGCAGCCATGCGTTCGGCTTTGGCGATCACGTCGGCAATGCCACCCACCATGTAGAAGGCCCCTTCCGGCAGGTGATCGTATTCGCCGGCAACCACAGCCTTGAACGACTTGATCGTCTCTTCCAGCGGCACCTGAACCCCATCAGAGCCGGTGAAGACCTTGGCCACGTCGAACGGCTGGCTGAGGAAACGCTGGATTTTCCGGGCACGTGCCACGGTAAGCTTGTCCTCTTCGCTCAGTTCGTCCATGCCCAGAATGGCGATGATGTCCTGAAGCGACTTGTAGCGCTGCAAAATCCCCTGCACGTCGCGGGCAACCTGATAATGCTCTTCGCCCACGATCTGCGGGTCCATCAGACGCGAGTTCGAGTCGAGCGGGTCCACAGCGGGATAAATGCCAAGCTCGGAAATCGCGCGGCTGAGAACGGTCGTTGCGTCAAGGTGTGCAAAGGTCGTGGCCGGTGCCGGGTCGGTCAAGTCGTCCGCAGGCACGTAAACGGCCTGAATGGACGTGATCGAACCAGATTTGGTCGAGGTGATGCGCTCCTGCATGGCACCCATGTCGGTGGCCAGCGTCGGCTGATAGCCCACAGCGGAGGGAATACGACCCAAAAGCGCCGACACCTCAGACCCCGCCTGCGTAAAGCGGAAGATGTTGTCGACAAAGAACAGAACGTCCGACCCCGACTGATCGCGGAACTGCTCGGCCAGCGTCAGGCCGGTCAGGGCCACACGCGCACGCGCTCCCGGCGGCTCGTTCATCTGGCCGTAAACAAGGGCCACTTGGCTCTCTTCCAGATTGTCGGGCTTGATCACGTTGGATTCGATCATCTCGTGATAGAGGTCGTTGCCCTCACGGGTCCGCTCACCCACACCGGCAAACACGGAATAGCCCGAGTGCACCTTGGCGATGTTGTTGATCAGTTCCATGATGAGAACCGTCTTGCCCACACCGGCACCACCAAAGAGGCCGATCTTGCCGCCCTTGGCATAGGGGGCCAGCAGGTCCACCACCTTGATCCCCGTCACGAGGATTTCGGACGCGGTCGACTGCTCGGAAAACTCCGGCGCAGGCTGGTGGATCGATCGGTATTCCGTCGCCTTGATCGGCGCACCCTCGTCCACCGGCTCGCCGATGACGTTCAGGATGCGGCCCAGCGTCGCGTTGCCCACCGGCACCGAAATCGGCGCGCCGGTGTCGCTCACGGCCTGACCGCGCACGAGACCTTCGGTCGCGTCCATCGCGATGGTGCGCACGGTGTTCTCGCCCAGATGCTGCGCCACTTCGAGGATCAGCTTCTTGCCGTGGTTGTCGGTCTGCAGCGCGTTCAGAATGGCTGGCAGATCGCCGTCAAAGTGAACGTCCACAACGGCGCCAATGACCTGTGTCACCTTGCCTTTTGCATTTGCCATGTTTCGTCTCCGGTTCTCTTACAGCGCTTCCGCGCCGGAAATGATTTCAATAAGCTCGTTGGTGATCACGGCCTGACGCGAGCGGTTGTATTCGATCGTCAGCTTGTCGATCATCTCGCCTGCGTTGCGCGTCGCGTTGTCCATTGCAGACATCCGCGCCCCCTGCTCCGAGGCACCGTTTTCCAACAGCGCGGCAAAGATCGCGGTCGCCACCCCACGCGGCAAGAGATCGGCAAGGATCGCCTGCTCATCGGGCTCGTAATCATAGAAGCTGTCGGTATCGACCTCCCCCACTTCGCTCATGTCGAAGGGGATCACTTGCTGCATTGTCGGGATCTGGCTGACCACGTTCTCGAACCGCGAGAAAAAGATCTTCGCGACGTCGAATTCGCCACTGTCGAACCGCTTGAGCACTTCGGCCGCGATCCCCTGCGCATCGGCATAACCCAGGCGCTTGACCTCGCTCATGTCGATGTGACCCACGGAATACTGACCATAGTCGCGCCGCATCGCATCGCGGCCCTTCTTTCCGACGGTCAGGATCTTGACCGTCTTGCCCTTGGCCAGCAACTCGGCGGCATGCAGCTTGGCCAGCTTGGCGATATTGGCGTTGAAGCCACCGCAAAGGCCCCGCTCGGCAGTCATCACCACCAAGAGATGCACCTTGTCCTCGCCCGTCCCCGCCAGCAGACGCGGCGCATTGGCCGCATCGCCGACAGAGGCCGCAAGCTTGCCCATCACCGCGTTGAAACGCTCGGTATAGGGGCGGGCCTGCTCGGCAGCATCCTGCGCGCGGCGAAGTTTCGCCGCGGCAACCATCTGCATGGCCTTGGTGATCTTGCGGGTCGATTTGACCGACGCGATCCTGTTTTTCAGGTCCTTGAGATTCGGCATTGCCTTATCTCCCCCTTATGCGAAGTCAGCGGCGAATTCGTCCAGCGCAGCTTTGATACGGCCCTCGGCTTCACCCTTGATCTTGGGATCTTCCTTGGTGATGTATGCCAGCAGATCGGCATGCTTGCCGCGCAGGTGCTTGAGCAGCCCCTGCTCGTAGCGGCCCACCTGCTTGACAGGAACCTTGTCCAGATAGCCCTTGGTGCCAGCATAGATCACGCAGACGATTTCCGCGTTGGTCAGCGGCGAATACTGCGCCTGCTTCATCAACTCGGTCAGACGCGCACCACGGTTCAAGAGCTGCTGCGTCGCCGCGTCAAGGTCGGACCCGAACTGAGCGAACGCCGCCATCTCGCGATACTGCGCCAATTCCAGTTTCACCGGACCCGCGACCGACTTCATCGCATTGGTCTGAGCGGAAGAGCCCACACGCGACACCGACAGACCGGTGTTCACAGCCGGGCGGATACCCTGATAGAAGAGTTCCGTCTCAAGGAAAATCTGGCCGTCGGTGATCGAGATCACGTTGGTCGGAATAAATGCCGACACGTCGCCACCTTGGGTTTCAATGATCGGCAGCGCGGTGAGCGAGCCCGAACCATTGGCCTCGTTCAGCTTGGCCGACCGCTCCAGCAGGCGAGAGTGGAGATAGAACACGTCGCCCGGATAGGCTTCACGGCCGGGCGGACGACGCAGAAGCAGCGACATTTGGCGATAGGCCACGGCTTGCTTCGAGAGATCATCGTAGACGATCAGCGCATGACGGCCATTGTCACGGAAATGCTCGGCCATCGCGGTCGCGGAATAAGGCGCAAGGAACTGCATCGGCGCGGGGTCCGACGCGGTGGCGGCCACAACGATCGAATATTTGATCGCGCCGCTCTCTTCGAGCTTCTTCACCAGCTGCGCCACGGTCGAGCGCTTCTGACCGATAGCAACATAGACGCAATAGAGCTTCTTGCTCTCATCGTCGCCTGCGGCTTCGTTATAGATTTTCTGGTTCAGGATCGCGTCCAGCGCCACAGCGGTCTTGCCGGTCTGACGGTCGCCAATGATCAGCTCGCGCTGACCGCGACCAATCGGGATCATCGCGTCCACCGACTTGAGGCCGGTCGCCATCGGCTCATGCACCGATTTACGCGGGATGATGCCGGGGGCCTTCACATCAGCCAGACCGCGGGCCTTGGTCTTGATCGGGCCCTTGCCGTCCAGCGGGTTGCCCAGACCGTCCACAACGCGGCCCAACAGCTCGTCGCCAATCGGCACGTCCACGATGGACTTGGTGCGCTTGACGGTGTCGCCTTCCTTGATGTCACGGTCCGACCCGAAGATCACGACACCGACGTTGTCGCTCTCAAGGTTCAGCGCCATGCCCATGATCGAGCCCGGAAACTCGACAAGCTCGCCAGCCTGAACATTGTCCAGCCCGTGAACCCGTGCGATCCCGTCACCCACCGAGAGAACCCGGCCGATCTCGGCAACTTCGGCATCTTGGCCAAAGTTCTTGATCTGGTCCTTCAGGATCGCAGAAATCTCTGCTGCTTGGATACCCATTTATCCGACCTCTTTCATTGAATTCTGGAGGGAATCGAGCTTGGAGCGGATCGACGTGTCGATCATCTTCGAGCCCATCTTGACGACTAGACCGCCGATGAGGCTTTCATCAACGGTCGCATTGATCTTGACATCCTTGCCGACGCGCTCCTTGAGCGTCTTGGCCAGCTTGTCGGCCTGCGCCTTGGTCAGCGCCTTGGCGCTGGTCACATCGGCACTGACTTCGCCCTTGTCCTCGGCGATCATGGCGTTGAGCTGCGCGATCAGTTGCGGCAGCACAAAAAGACGCCGCTTCTGCGCCATCAGCGCCAGACCGTTCTGCAACTCGGGCAGCAGTTTCATCTTGGCCGCCACAGCAGACATCGCGGCGCCCTGCACATCGCGGCTCAGCACCGGAGAGGCGATCATCGCGCGCAGGTCGTCGCTCTCGCTCAGCGCCTGTGCCAGATCATTGAGATTGCTTTCGAGCTTGGCCAAACCTTTGGCCTCTCTCACAAGCTCGAATATCGCAGTGGCATAGCGCGCGGCAATGCCAGTAGAGATCGAAGCTGGTTCGGACACGTCCACCCTTCCGATAATCTGGCCCCGGTTGGTCAGCCGTGACGCAGGGTCACATCCGGGGGCGTTGGCATAGGGTGAGACTTGCGAACCACCCAAATTCGGCTGCGGTGTAGCAGAGCCTTCCCAAGCGGGCAAGCCGCTTGAAAACTATTGTATACGAAAGAATACAACACTATTTCAATGACTTAACTCAAGTGCGACCTAATGCGCGCTTTTTAATCTTCAAAAAACTTCACTTTTTCCTACCAATTGGCGATTCCCCTCACAAACACCCCGCCCAAAGCATGGTCAAGCGTTAACGCTATCATGGATTCGCGGAACCGCCGCGCCTAATTATGATGACCGGCGGCATACCGCCCGGCGCACGCAATTGCCCCCTTTATCCCAGCGGCGCCACCCCGATCACAGCGGGATGCGCCCAGAGGAGCAGCGCATAGAGCAAGACGCCCAGCAGCCCCCGCAGCCCCGCCATCGCCCAGCTTTGCGGCCGCAATCCCGACTGTCGCCGCGCGTGGTCCAATCGCACCCACTCGGGCCCCATCGCCCGCCGCTTGCGCCGGTCAATGAGCATCGCCCCCAGCCCCGCAAAGCCCGCGAAACTGCCAAAGAGGATCACATGCGCCAGATCGCCATTTGGCAGCATATGCCCCAAGGCCCAGAGCGCCAGCGCCAGCAACAAAGGATGCCGCGTCAGCCGCACGATCCCCGGTCGCTCCGGATCAAACCGCGCAGTCTTCGCCCCACCAAAGGAAAACGGATTGGGCCGCCCGATACTCATCCCTAGGATCACGCAGACCGCCAGCATCACGCCCAGCGTCACATGCCCCTGCCACGCCGCCCAGCCCCAGAGCGGCACAAAAGGCGCGCGCCCCGCCGCCCCGATCACCCATGCCAGAACCGCCAGCGACAGAATCGAATAACCAAGGGTAAATCCCCCCGGCCCCACCCGTGACACCAGCCAGGCCTTGACCTTGGGGCGCACCGGCACCGAATGGCTGAGGAAAAAGACGCCAAAGGCCGCGATGAACTCGACCCAGCCCATCAGGCCCCCGGAATTGTCTTTGCCGGTTTTTGCCGCAGCATCAGCGGCCCGTAAAGCACCGCAAACCCGCCAAACGCCCCGATCCACGCGATCCCCGCCAGCGCGTGCAATGCACTCGCCTCCGCAGGCCACAGCCCCGCCGCCAACCGCGCCAGCACGGACACCACCAGCGCGAGGTAAATCGCCACCGTGCCCCGGCCAGCCGTCAGCGGGCGGCCCGTATGGCCCAGCGTCGCCCGCGTCATCACCGCCAGCGTCATCAACCCCGCGGCCCCCGCCATCCACAGATGCTGCACCGCCGCCGCGCCAAATACGCCAGAACTCAGCGCCTCCAATCCCATCGCCAGCGCGCCCAGCGGCACAAAGGCATAGGCCAGATGCAGCACCCAGACGAGCGGCTCCGCCCCGGTGCGATCCCCCGCCCAGCGCGTCAACCGCGCCAGATGCAGCGCCCCCGCCACCACCAGCGCCCCGCCCGTGGCCAGTGCGTCCGGCCGGGCAACCCACATCCCCAGCGCCGCCAGCAGCATCAAGAGCACCCCCTTGTCGAACCGCTGCATCGGCGGCACCGGCAACCGTCCCGGCCCCCGCCGCGCCAGCCAGTTGCGCGTGAACGACGGCACGACCCGCCCGCCGATGACCGCGATCATCATCACCACCGCCGCCAGCCCCAGCCGCAGGCCATAACCCTGCGCCGCATAATCCCCCCGCGCTGCCTCCCAGTGAAAGAGCGCATTGCCAAGCGCAAAGACCGCCAGCATCGCCAACACGATCAGATTGCGCCAATTCTTGCCCGCTATGATCTCGCGCAGGATCAACGCGCCCAGAACCACCGGCATCGCCAGATCCATCAGCGCCACCGCCAAGGGCGGTATCCCGGCAGAAACCATGACCGCCCCCCGCCCGATCAGCCACAGCGCCGCCAGACCGCCCAGTGGCCAGCCCACAATCGGCAGCCGCCCTGTCCAGTTCGGCACGGCCGTCAGCAGGAACCCGGCGATCACCGCCGCCAGATAACCAAAGAGGAACTCATGCGCGTGCCAACTCACTGGATCGAATGCCGTCGGCAGACTCAGCGCGCCCGCCAGCATCGGAACCCAGAGCGCCATGATCCCCGCCGCCCAAATTCCTGCACTCAGGAAAAAGGGCCGAAACCCGAAACTCAGGAGCGCAGGCCCCTGCCAGCCCCGCATCTGCTCTGCCGTGCTCGTCATCTCTCGGTCCTTTCGGCCCTCAGGCCCGTGTCCGTCACGACCAAGTCGAGCGGAATATCATGCGGCTGCGGATAGATGGTCCCGATCTGCGCCGCACTCAGCGCAATACCAATGCTCACCGGGCGTGGATCAAGCGCCGCCAAGGTCCGGTCGAAATACCCACCGCCATAGCCCAGCCTGTAACACTCGGTCGTCCAACCGATCATCGGTGCAAGCGTGATGTCGGGTGTCACCTGCTCCGCCTCGGGCGGCGGCACCGGGATATTCCAATCGCCGCGCACCATCTGTGTCTCGGGCGTCCAGCGGCGAAACACCAGCGGCGCAGCCTTGACCTCGACACTCGGCAGCGCGATCAGCACGCCATTTTCGTGCCACTCCGCCATCAGCTCGCGCAAATCCGGCTCGCCCTTGATCGGCCAGTAGCAAGACAGAACCTTGCCCCGCGCTCCGTTGAATTTCTCTTGCACCACCGTGCGCAGGTGGTCCGAGATGGCCCGCCCAATCTCCTGCCGCGCCGCCACGCTCAACGCATCGCGTAACCCGCGCAGGCGCAAACGCTCGGATTTGCGCCACAGCACGACATCGCGCGCCTGCTCCGGGTCGGTTGCGAGGCGATCCAAATAGCTCGGGTCGACGTCATCCGCCATGCAGGGCGATGAGGCATATTTCCCCGGCTTCGAGGCATCGGACATATCGCGGTCCTTTCCGTGGTCCGGGACGGGCAGGCGGCACCAATCCCGCTTTCCATCCCGGTCTAGCCCTGCTAATAGGTATTGTAAATACCGATTTAATCGAGAGCCCAGCGACCATGCGCCTCACCTCCTTTACCGATTTCGGCCTGCGGATGCTCATGCGCATGGCCAGCGCCCCCGAGCGCGCCTTTTCCAGCGCCGAGTTGGCGACCGAGTTCGACCTCTCGCGCCATCACCTCGCCAAGATCATGCAACGCCTGTCACAGGCCGGTCTGATCGACACACGGCGCGGCGGCGGCGGCGGTGCGGTCCTTGCCCGCCCCCCATCCGAGATTCGTTTGGGGGATGTCGTCCGTCACCTCGAATCCGGTCAGGCGCTCGTCGCCTGTTTCGGGTCTGACGGGGGGGATTGCTCCCTCGACGGGCGCTGCCGACTCAAGGCGCGGTTGCGGGCCGCCGAGCGCGCCTTTCTCGAGGATCTCGACCGCAGCACCTTGGCCGATATCGCCCTCGACCGGCAGGTCCAGACAGCGGGGTGAGGGAGCTTACATAACAGACACCTGCTTTGTAAGGTCTGTAAGGTCTCAGACCGGCTTGGCCTCAGGATGCGGACGCAGCACCGACAGCGGTTTGCGCACCTTGTCCCTCAGCCCCGGACCGCTCGGCGCCTGCACCCGCTTGGTGGCCTCGACCATCAGCACCCCGCCCGCCGCCACAACCGACAACTTGGCCCCCATCCGCTCCCACATGCCGGCGGTCTTGCGCCAAAAAGGGCGCTCCGACGGCGGTTGATAGAGCGTCGTGGCGTGACGCTCTGGCAAAAAGTTGTGCGATTTCAATTGGCTTTCCAATTGCGTCTGACTATAGGGCCGCCCGAATCCAAAGGGCGTGCGATCCGACCGCGACCATAGCCCGGCCCGGTTCGGCACGATGAACAGCACCGATCCCCCCGGCCCCAGCACGCGCCAGCACTCCTCCAGCACCGCGCCCGGCTGCTCCGAAGTCTCCAACCCATGCACCACCAAAAGCTTGTCGACATGCCCCGTTTCCAGCGGCCAAAACGTCTCTTCGCAGAGCACCGAAATATTCGGCATCCCCTGCGGCCACCCGATAACCCCTTGAGGTGCAGGCATTAATCCGATCACTCGACGCGCATCGGCAAGGTAGGGACGCAGGAAAGGCACCGCGAATCCATAGCCCACCACCGTCTGCCCCTGCGCCTCCGGCCAGAACTCTGCGACCTGTGCGCGCAAGGTTTTCTGCACCGCGCGCCCCAGGGTGCTGCGGTAGTAAAAATTTCGCAGGTCTTGTACGTCCAGATGCATTGCAGCCCGGCCAAAGATCAGTCACTCTTGACCCTAACACTAACCGGCAATCGGGAAAATACCATGGTTTTGCAAATCCTTACTGTCCCCTGCCTGGCTGACAACTATGCCTATATCGCGCATGATCCGGCCACCGGGGTAACGGCGGTGATCGACGTGCCAGAGGCCGAGCCAATCCTCCAAGCCCTTGATAAACAAGGCTGGAGCGCCTCATTGGTGCTGCTCACCCACCACCATGCCGACCATATTCAGGGCCTCGGCGCGCTGCTTGCGCGTCACTCCGCATCGGTGATTGGGGCTGCCGCCGACGCCCACCGCCTGCCCCCGCTCGACCAGAGTGTGACCGAAGGCGACCGGATCATGATCGGATCGGAAGAGGGGCGCGTGCTCGATGTGTCGGGCCACACGCTCGGCCATGTCGCGTTTCACTTTCCCGCCAGCGCCGTGGTCTTTACCGCCGACAGCCTGATGGCAATGGGTTGCGGGCGCGTGTTCGAGGGCACGATGCCGCAAATGTTTGAAAGCCTTGGAAAACTCGCCGCCCTCCCGCCCGAGACACTGGTCTGTTCCGGTCACGAATACACGCAAAGCAACGCGAAATTCGCACTGACCGTTGACCCCGACAACCCGGCCCTTATATCAAGGGTCAAAGAGATCAGCGCCACCCGCGCCGCAGGTCGGCCCACTGTCCCCTCAACCCTGGCCGAGGAATTGGCCACCAACCCGTTTCTGCGCGCCGATGACGCGGGCGTGCAGCACAACTTGGGCATGACCGGTCGCGCTCCGGTTGATGTCTTTGCCGAAATCCGCTCCCGCAAGGACCGTTTCTGAGCAGAGCGTGATGAAAACAACGCTGGTATAACGAAATGTGAGCCAGTTTGATGAAATAATCCTTGAAGACTGGCCACTATCGACCAAACTTTAAGATTATGAGGCCAAGGTTAGTGGGCAGCCCGCCCCGGCCAAGATCAGAAGGAGCACGACCGTGCCTTCATTCTCGAACACGCTCGAACAGGCAATCCATGCGGCATTGGCTCTCGCCAATGCGCGCCAGCACGAATTCGCGACCCTCGAACACCTTCTGCTCGCCCTCGTCGATGAACCCGACGCCGCCCGCGTCATGAAGGCCTGTAGTGTCAATACCGAGGAATTGCGCACCACGCTGGTCGAATTCATCGACGATGATCTGGCCAATCTGGTCACAGACATCGAAGGGTCAGAGGCGGTGCCCACGGCCGCATTCCAACGCGTGATCCAGCGCGCGGCGATCCATGTGCAATCATCGGGCCGGACCGAGGTCACGGGGGCCAATGTGCTCGTCGCGATCTTTGCCGAACGCGAGTCAAACGCCGCCTATTTCCTGCAAGAACAGGACATGACCCGGTATGACGCGGTGAATTTCATCGCACATGGTGTGGCCAAGGATCCCGCCTATGGCGAATCCCGCCCCGTCACCGGCGCGTCGAGCCAAGAGGGCGAGAGCACCAGCAAATCGACCGAAAGCGATGCGGTCGAGGCGGGGGATTCCGCGCTTGCGAAATACTGTGTCGATCTCAATGAAAAGGCCCGCAAGGGTGATATCGACCCGCTGATCGGCCGCGATGCCGAGGTCGAGCGCTGCATTCAGGTGCTTTGCCGCCGCCGCAAGAACAACCCGCTTCTGGTGGGTGATCCCGGCGTGGGCAAGACCGCCATCGCCGAAGGTCTGGCGCACAAGATCGTGCAGGGCGAAACCCCCCGCGTTCTGTCGCGCACTACGATCTACTCGCTCGACATGGGTGCGCTGCTCGCGGGAACCCGCTATCGCGGCGACTTCGAAGAGCGGCTCAAGGCGGTTGTGACCGAGTTGGAGAAACATCCCGACGCGGTGCTCTTCATCGACGAAATCCATACCGTGATCGGCGCGGGTGCCACCTCGGGTGGCGCAATGGACGCCTCGAACCTGCTCAAGCCCGCGTTGCAGGGCGGCAAGCTGCGCTGCATGGGCTCGACCACCTACAAGGAATTCCGCCAGCATTTCGAAAAGGATCGCGCACTCGCCCGCCGGTTCCAGAAGATCGACGTGGCGGAACCGACAGTCGAGGATGCGGTCAAGATCCTCAAGGGCCTCAAACCCTATTTCGAGGATCACCATAGCGTCAAATACACCAACGAGGCGATCCGCTCTGCCGTGGATCTCTCGGCGCGCTACATCAATGATCGCAAGCTTCCCGACAAGGCCATCGACGTGATCGACGAGGCCGGGGCCGCGCAGCATCTCTTGGCCGCCTCCAAGCGGCGCAAGAGCATCGGTGTCAAGGAAATCGAAGAGGTGGTGGCCAAGATCGCCCGCATCCCGCCAAAGAACGTGTCCAAGAACGATGCCGAGGTGCTCAAGGACCTCGATGGCGCGCTCAAGCGCGTGGTCTTTGGTCAGGATGCCGCCATCGAGGCGCTGAGTTCGGCCATCAAACTGGCCCGTGCAGGCCTGCGCGAACCGGAAAAGCCCATCGGCAACTATCTCTTTGCCGGTCCCACTGGCGTGGGCAAGACCGAGGTGGCCAAGCAATTGGCAGATACGCTTGGCGTGGAGCTTCTGCGCTTTGACATGTCGGAATACATGGAGAAACATGCGGTTTCGCGCCTGATCGGCGCACCGCCGGGCTATGTGGGCTTTGATCAAGGGGGCCTGCTCACCGACGGGGTCGACCAGCACCCGCATTGCGTGCTCTTGCTCGACGAGATCGAAAAGGCACATCCCGATGTGTTCAACATCCTCTTGCAGGTGATGGACCACGGCACGCTGACCGATCACAATGGCCGCAAGGTGGATTTCCGCAATGTGGTGCTGATCATGACCTCTAACGCAGGGGCGGCGGAGCAGGCGAAATCCGCCATCGGCTTTGGCCGCGACCGGCGCGAGGGCGAGGATACAGCCGCCATCGAGCGGACGTTTACACCCGAGTTCCGCAACCGTCTCGATGCGGTCATCTCGTTCGGTCCGTTGCCGAAATCGGTTATCCTCAAGGTGGTCGAAAAGTTCGTGTTGCAGCTTGAGGCACAGCTGATGGATCGCGACGTGACTATCGAATTGACTCAGGCAGCAGCGGAATGGCTGGGCGACAAGGGCTATGACGACAAGATGGGCGCGCGCCCCTTGGCCCGTGTCATCCAGGAGCACATCAAGAAGCCGCTGGCCGAGGAATTGCTCTTTGGCAAGCTGCTCAAGGGCGGTGTGGTCACGGTGGGGGTCAAGGACAACAAGATCGACCTCATCGTCGAGGGTCCTGTCACGCGCCGCCTGACCGGCAAGAAAAAGCCCCCCCTGCTGACCGCCGAATGACGGCACGGCTGGGGACTGCACTTGCGATATTGACCATGGCGGTGGCTACCCAAGCCACCGCCGAACCACCTAAACTAAGCCTCCCATTGGACTGCGAGCTTGGGCGGACCTGCTATATCGAGGATTACGTCGATACCGATCCCGGCCCCGGTCAGCGCGACTACACCTGCGGGATCAAGAGCCGGGACGATCATCGCGGCATAGACTTCATGCTTCTTTCCTTCGAGGAGATGGAGGCGGGCGTCAACGTTCTGGCCGCCGCTCCCGGCACTGTCGCTGCCACCCGCGACGGCATGGCCGACACCCCCGTCAAAGCCGAAACGCGCGACGATATCCGCGGGCAGGAATGTGGCAATGCCGTGCGCGTCGATCACGGCGACGGCTGGCAAACACTCTATTGCCACATGAAACGCGGGTCCATCAGCGTGCGCCAAGGCGCCAGCGTAGCAGCAGGCGATGTGCTGGGTCAGGTGGGTCTGAGCGGGCTCACCAATGCGCCCCATGTCCACTTGGGTGTTTTGCGGGACGGTCAGATTGTAGATCCGTTCAGCCCCGAGGCAGGCGATACCTGCGGTGCGCCCCTCGATCAGAGCCTCTGGCAAACCGTCCTGCCCTATGACCCCGCAGGGCTCTTTACGGCGGGGTTTTCCACATCCGTGCCCGAGTTTGACGCAGTCCGCTCTGGTGCCGCCCGTGCCAGCACCGCGCAGCCG
>NZ_JAGPVV010000361.1 GCF_018066915.1 Roseovarius sp. | reverse complement strand
TGTCGGCCTCTGTGCCGCCGTCGAGATAGTCGTCACCTGCGCCGCCCGACAGGCTGTCCGAGCCGATAAAGCCCTCCATGCTGTCGTTGCCGTCGCCACCCGCGAGCGTGTCGTCGCCTGCCGCGCCAAGGAGCGTGTCGTCGCCCGCGCCGCCGTCGAGGCTGTCGTTGCCATCCTCGCCGTGGATTTCATCGGCACCTGCACCGCCCAGAACGGTATCGTCGCCCGCCCCAGCAAAGACGAGGTCATCGTTGCCGCCGTCTGCCGCGTCGTTGTTGTCGATCCGGTCGCCCTCTGGGTCGCCGGTGTAGCTGCCATCAATGAGGTCAGCGCCGGTCGTGCCTTCGACCACGAAATCGCCCTTGAAGGCGGGGATGCCCATGGCGACCAGTTGCGCGGTGCTCTGCACCGCCGTGATCGGCACGCCGACGAGCGTCACGCTCTCGCCGCCGGGGAAGGTGAGGACGGCATTGCCGACCGCATCCTGCGACACCACGACATCTTCGGTCGTGACCGGGTTGCCGCTCGCGTCACTGAGGCCGGTTACATCGAACTGATCGCGCCCGGTAAAGGTGCCATCGCTATTGTTGGTGGGGGTCTCGAAGCTCGAGACCACATCATCGCCGGACCCGGCGGCGAGGATGAGAAGATCGGTCTGGTTGTCGCCCGGCCCAAGGTCGATCTGGTCGTTGCCTGCGCCGCCCACGACCGTATCCGCGCCAGAGGAGGAGAGGATCGAATCGTTGCCGTCGCCGCCATCGACATAGTCGCTGTCAAAGCCGGAAAAGATCGTGTCGTCGCCGCCGCCCGCAAGGATGCTGTCATTGCCGTAATTGCCGATGATTTCCTCGACCCCGTCCGAGCCGATGACGGTATCGGCGCCGGTGCCCATCTGGAAGCGTTCGATTTCCGAGAATTGGGTGGTCGAGACGCCATCGGTGATGGTGCCGGTGCCCTCGGCGGTAAAGTTGATCAGCAGCCCGTCGGAAATGGCGGAAAAGTTGATCCGGTCGCCTTCGCTGACGGTCTCTTCGGTCTCGCCGCCGATGATGGTGTCGTTTTGCAGGCTGCCGTCGAGGAAAATCTCGTCATCGCCCGCGCCTGCGAAAATCAGGTCATTGCCAAGGCCCGCGTCGATGCTGTCATTGCCCGCGCCCGCGTCGATCACATCATCCTGAGAGCCGTTGGCGGCGTCGTTCGCATCCACCCGGTCGCCGTCGGGGTCGCCGGTGTAACCCAGGTTGATAAGATCGGCCCCTGCCATGCCTTCGACCACGAAATCGCGCCCATCGGGGATGCCCATGGCCACAAGGGCGGCAGGGCTGGAGATTTGCGCCGGTGACACGCCCCAAAGTGTCAGGCTCTCGCCGCCGGGGAAGGTCAGGACCGCATCGCCGGTGCCATCGCCATTGGTGTCGCTGATGGTCACGTCCGCCGTGGTGACGCGCGTCGTGCCATCCGAGGTCAGCCCCGAGACATCCAGAAGATCGCCGCTGGCATAGGTGCCATCGCCATTGTCGGTGGGGGCGGCGAAGCCGCTGACCGCATCCTGACCGGAGCCATCGGCGAGGCGCAGCGTGTCGGTGCCGCTGCCCAGAATGATGGTTTCGATTTCTGTGAATGTCGCGGTGCTGGTGCCATCGCTCACGCTGCCGGTTTCGGCGTTGTCGGCGGTCAGATCGAGGGTGGTCGGGCCGGTCACGGCAGAGAGGTCGAGCGTATCGCCGAATGTCTCGCCGGTCTCGCCGCCGACGATGGTGTCATTGCCGAACCCGTTCTCAACGACAAAGGTATCGTCGCCGCCTTCGCCGAACATCTGATCGGCCCCGGTGCCGCCCGAGAGCAGGTCATTGTCAGCCCCGGCAAAGAGCGTGTCATTGCCCGCATCGCCAAAGAGCGAGTCGTTGCCCACATCGCCGATGATCTGGTCATTGCCGTCGCCGCCGCGGATCAGGTCGGCCCCACCGGTCAGGGCGGCATCGTCGCCGTCGAGCACGTCATTGCCCGCGCCGCCGAGAATGGTATCGGCCCCGTCCTGACCAAAGATGGTATCGTTGCCCGTGCCGCCCGCCAGCCCGTCATTGCCGCCCCCGGCAAGGATGGTGCCACCGGTGGAGGAGAGCGTGATTGTGTCGCCGAAATTCGAGCCGGTGACATTCTGGAAATTGCTGATGACATCGCCATCGGCATCCGACCCGAAGGCCGTATTGGTTTCGAGATTGACGGTGAAAGAGCCGTTCGAGCCCGAGTAATCCAGCGTGTTGGTGCCGGTGCCGCCGTCCATCGTATCGGCGCCCGTGCCGCCAGCAACGGTGTCATTGCTCGCCCCGCCAAGGATCGAGTCGTTGCCTGCCCCGCCAAGGATCAGATCGGCCCCATCCTCGCCCAGCACCGTGTCATTTCCGGCCCCGGCGAGCACTGTGTCACTGCCTGCGCCCGCAACGATTTCGTCGTCATTCGTGCCGTTGGCCCCGTCGAGATTATCCACCCGATCGCCTTCGGGATCACCGGTGTAGGCGGTGTTGATCAGGTCATTACCGGCGGTGCCCTCGACGATCAGATCGGAGAGGATGAACCGCTCGATGTCGGTGTAGTTGATGTTGGCGGATTGGGCCCCGCGACTGAGAGAGATCTGGCCGCTGAACCCCGGAGCGCCATTGCTCTCGGGGTTTTGGGTCATGCTGCTGATGGTCCAGCCATCCGCGATCAGCGCCGAGAGGTCGAGCGTGTCGTTGTCCACGCCGCCAGAGCCGCCATCGACGTTGAAGTTGTAAACGCCGCTGGGGTCGGTGGCCGTGGCGCGGATCAGGTCGGCGTCATTGCCGCCCTGGATGCTGTCATTGCCGCCCGAGGTGAGGATCGTGTCATTGCCTGCGCCGCCAAGGATGGTATCGGCCCCTGCGCCGCCGTCGATCAGGTCATTGCCGCTCTCGCCGCCGATGGAGTCGTTGCCCGCGTCGCCGCTGAGGGTATCGCCCGCAGAAGAGCCAAAGATCGTGTCATTGCCGTCGCCGCCTGACACGGTGCTGGCATCGGCGGTCGAATCAGCCCCCCCGGCGTCGTCGATGAAATCGTTGCCGGTGCCGCCCTCGACCACATCATTGCCGGAGCCGTAAAAGATCGTGTCGTTGCCGCCGCCGCCAAGGATCGTGTCATTGCCGCTGCCGCCCAGCAGCGAGTCACCGCCGTCGAGTCCGCTGATGAAATCGTTGCCCGCGCCGCCGTCGATCACGTTGGTGGTGGTGCCGCCGTCGAAAATACCGTCATAGCCCACAAGCGTGTCGTTGAAGGCCGAGCCGATGATGCCGTCCACGCCGCTGGTGATCACATCCCCCGTGGCATCCCCGCCGGAGAGGGTGTTGGCGGTGAGGTCAATATTCACCGCTGCGCCAGAGGTGGCGTAATTCAGGATGTCGAGCCCGCTGCCGCCGGAGAACGTATCCGCCCCGGCACCGCCGGTCAGCGTGTCGTTGCCATTGCCGCCGTCGAGCGCATCGTTGCCCGCGCCACCATCGAGTGAATCGTTGCCGTCGTCGCCGAACACGGTATCGTTGCCAGCGCCTGCGCGCACAGTGTCATTGCCGGCACCGGCCGTGACCAGATCATCGTTGGTTCCGGCAAGATTGTCCGTGTCGTCGATCCGGTCGCCCTCGGGGTCGCCGAGATAGGCCGTGTCGATCAGGTCGTTGCCGGTTGTGCCCTCGACCACGTAATCCGAGAACGTGAGGTCGTAGCGGTCCGCTGTCATGGCATAGACATCGGTGCCGTTGGTCGGCGCGGCGGTGCCCAAAGTGACCGAGAGGATCGGTTTGGCCTCGAGTGCCAGGGAATAGGCGGTGGGACCGGAGGGCGGCGGCAGCAGGTAAAGGTTGCCGGCGGTGTCCTGCATGACGATCGCATCGACGGTCGCCGTTGTGCCATCGGTATAGGTGATCACCGTACCGGTGTAGATCATCGTGGCGTCATGCGTATAACGCACGCCGCTGATCACGAATTCTTCGTTGCTCGCAAAGTTGTTGGAATCGTAGGCGTTGGACGTGGCCCCGCCGCGGTAGTCGGGAAATAACAACAGGTCGACATCGGGTGAGAGCGACGCAACATTCCCCGCCAAAGGATTGGCGGTGCTGCCGAACACAAGCCCGTTTAGCGCGGTATGATTCTCGGAGGTGAGATTGCCCTCGACCGTGTCGATTTGCGGGGCGGTCCCAAGACGGAAGAGATCAAATGTCGTGGCCATGGTCGGTCTACTCGTTGTCTTTCGGGTTTAATTGGGCCTTGGGTGGGCCACGCGGCGGCGGATCGGTCCGCTTAGAGTGGCGGACGGTCCAAAGGGGGCGCAGATACCCCGTGCCGCCCCCGGCGAACATGCACGCGGGCGAAAGACGTATGTCTCTTAATTACATTGATTTTAAACATAAAAACCTACTTTCCGCGTAACAGAACACTCGGGCAAGACCAGTCTTGGCGATCATAAGGCAAACCCTTTGGGATAGTGTTAAAGCCGCAGCGTGCTGTTACTTGGGCTGGATTCAGGCATTTTAACGGCCCGTGCGCGGCTGAATTTAGGGGGGCTTATCCGCAGGGTTGCAAAAGTCGTGCCTCGTGCCGCTTGAGGCAGGGGCGCGCGGTGGCACCATAGGCATTGGGATTGCTGCGCAACTCGGGGAAGATGCTGAACATCTCTTCCCGCGATTGATCCGATATGGCCGATATGCCGATGTCGCCTGCGTGAAAGCTCTCGGTGGCTGCCCCTTGGGCATAGATCACTTCATGCTGGTCGAACATGACGTGGATATAGGTCACGGCGGCCTGTTCCTCTTGGGTGACGGCCAGACCGTCGACCAGATGGCGCGCTGCGACCAGCACCTCGTCGCAGCCAAAGAGCAGCTCGGCCTTGTAGCCGGTGAAGAGAAAGCGGTGTTGCGGCGAGACCAGAAGCGGCGCGCGCGCGCCGTCGAGCACATGGGCTGCCACCCGCACCGGGGCAAAGCGGTCGATGCCCGGCACGGTGCGCCGCCCGATCCAGCGGATCGGTTGCGGGCCATGATCGCGGGTGATCACCAGATCGCCCGCGCGCAAGGAGTCCACCGGACGCTCGCCATGGGGGGTCAGGATGCCGATGCCGGGGGTGAAACAGATAATGTTCTCGATTTCCGAGAAATTGACCACCGTCCCGTCGCTGAGCGTGAAGCTGCCCGAAAGACCGCCCGCCGCATCATCGGTGTTGGTAAAGGTGATGTCGGACTTGCGCGCCTCGGGCGACATGAAGAGCGTGTCGCCATTTGTCTCGCCGCCTTCACCGCCGACAATGGTGATCGTGCCGGTGCCGGTCTCTGCTGGGGTTTCGATGACAAAGAGATCATCGCCATCGCCGCCAAAGAGCGTGTCATTCTCGCCCGCAATCAGCGAGTCATTGCCGCCCTCGCCGAAGAGCAGGTCGGCCCCCGCGCCGCCATCGAGGAAATCATTGCCCGCGATGGCATCGCTGCCCACGATGAGCGCACTTGTGGCCAGGTCCTGCACCGCGCCGCCGGGCAGGGTGACGGTGCCCGAGAGCACGTTGCCGCCGAGGTTTTCCCAATAGCGCACTTCGATGGTATAGCTCTGCCCCGCCTCGAGCGTGACCTCACCCCACCGGGTTGTCGCACCCTGATGGAAATCGTTGTCGAGAAACGATCCGGTGCTGCCGCTCTGGTTGGTGAAGGTCAGCGGGTCGCCGTTGCTGTCCAGAATGCGGATGGTCGAGCCATCATCCGAGGTGGTGGCAAAGCGGTAGACACCATCGGCCGAGGCGATGAGGTTCGAGCTGTAGATGATCCCGTAATCGTTGGGATCGGCCTGACCCGTGGCCTGTTGGCCGTGGCCTGTGACATCAAAGCCCGCAGAGGTGCCCGTGCCCGCCAGCGTGCCGCTTTCGATGGTGAAAGCCTGACCGTTGGCCGAGGTGAAATCGCGGGTATAGACCTCAAAGCTCCAGCGGTCGGCAGGGCCGCCATCGCCATAGAGCACATCGTTGCCCGCGCCGCCTTCGAGGCTGTCATCGCCCGCGCCGCCGATCAGTGTGTCAGTGCCGCCCTGACCCAAGAGCGTGTCATTGCCGCTCTCGCCACTCAGGCTGTCGGCGCCGGTGCCGCCCTCGACGGAGTCGTTGCCAAGGCCCGCGAGCACGGTGTCATTGCCTCCGCCCGCGAGGATGACATCGTCGTTGCCGCCGCCCACGCCGTCGTTGTTGTCCACCCGGTCAGAGCCATTGGCGACAGACTCGGTAAACCCGCCGTTGATCAGATCAGCGCCGCCGGTCCCCTCTACGATGCCATTGTCAATGCCGATGTCGGCGCGGTCGGCACCGAGGTTGGTATTGGTCGAGGTGCCGACAGAGTTTAGGGTGACCGATTCGATCGGGCGTGCGGTCAGGGCGGCGATATTTGCCGCATTCGCCGCCGTCGTGTTGAGGGGGGGTGCCAGAAAAAGATTGCCCGCTGTGTCCTGCACCAGCACCGCGAGGAATGAGGCCGTCGTGCCATCGGTATAGGTCAACGTTGCGTTGAAGGTGGACAGCCCGTCAAAGGTAAAGGTCTGCGTGCCACCGCCTATGTCGGTCGAGAATTGGTCATTCGATGCGGTGTTGTTCATATCCAGCGCGCCAGCGGCGCCACCATTGTCGATGGTGGTGACGCGCGTCACATTCTGGTAAAGTGGATCAATCGCGCTGCCATAGGTCCGGTTTACAAAGAGGGCGGCGTTCTCGGCGTTGCTGTTGCCTTCGGTCGGATCAAGAAAATCCGTCTCGGTCCCTAAAAAGATCCAATTAAAGGTCGTTGGCATAGTTACGGCACCCTGTTGTTTCCAAACTGGATACACAGCGGGTGCGGCGGCAATGGGCGCGCATTCGGGAGAATTTTAGACGATTGTGTCTAAAACCGGGTCAATCATGTCCGGCGTAGGGCAGGGGGCGCTGCCCCCCGCACCCCCCCCGGAGTATTTTCGCCATAAAGAAATCAAGGGGGCCGCGCGGCGGCGGATCAGACCTGACCGCCTGCAATCTCGATGGTTTGGCCATTGATGCTGGAAGAGCCCGGACCGCAGAGCCAAAGCACGGCTTGGGCGACCTCATCGGGGGCGATCAGGCGTTTGTGGCGGTTGGCCTCGATCATCATGGCGCGCGCGGCCTCTTCTGAGACGCCTGCGCGCTGCGAAATGGCGGTGGCATTGCGGCTGACGATGTCAGTGTCCACATATCCGGGACAAATCGCGTTGAAGGTCAGGCCAGTGCCAAGATAATCCTCGCTCAGTGCGCGGATAAGGCCGATCATGCCGTGTTTGGAGGCGGTATAGGCGGCCGCGCCTTTGAGCCCCTTGATCCCGGCAATCGAGGAGATGGCGATAACCCGGCCCCAGTCGGTCTGGCGCATGCCGCCCAGACATTCGCGCAAGGTATAAAACGCGCCATCAAGATTGGTGGCCATGATCTGACGCCAGAAGGCGGCGTCGGTCTTGTGCAGGGCGCGCCCTTCGGCGATGCCGGCATTGGCGATGCAGATTTGCACCGGGCCGCGTGCGGCCTGCGCTTCGGCCACGCCTGCAACCACCTGCGCCTCTTGGCTCACATCCATCACGAGCGGATGCAGCCCGGCTCCTGCCACGGCATCCAGCACCCCGGCGCGGCGTCCGGTGATTGTCACCTCTGCGCCCGCCTCTGCCAGCGCGCGGGCGATGGCGAGGCCAATGCCGCTGCCGCCGCCCGTCACCAATGCGTGTTTGCCCGCGATTGTCATCTTGCCTCCGCCCTGACTCGCGCTACTCTACGCGCTCTTGTCCCAGAGACAACCGCCAGAGGGATCGCAGGCCCATGCTGAAATGGCCCAGATGAAGTGGATCGACATGCCGCCTGTCTGGCTGGCGGGGTTTCTTGCACTCGCGTGGTTGCAATCCAGCCTCTATGGCATGGGCCTCAGCTTTGGCGAGACCTGGGCCGATCTCTTGGGGGGGCTTCTGGTCGGGGGCGGCATCTTGCTTGTGGCGATGGCCGCCCTGGAATTTCGCCGCCACAAGACAACCATCGTGCCGCATGAGACACCGGAGCGGGTGATCCAGTCGGGCATTTTCCGGCGCTCGCGCAATCCCATCTATCTGGGGGACACCCTGATTCTCGCGGGGCTTATCCTGCGTTGGGATGCGGTTCTGGCGCTGCCGCTGATTCCCGTCTTCGTCTGGGTGATTGAAAAACGCTTTGTTATCCCGGAAGAGGACCGGATGCGGCGCAAATTCCGCATGGATTTTGCGCGATACTGTGAAAAAACCAGACGTTGGTTGTAGAAAACGCGACAATCTTGATCTCGTCACTCACGAAATAGTGTGAAATAACGACCTTCGGAACAAGGAAACCGGCATGCCGCGCTGCGGGGCCATCAGAACACGTCATCTGCCAGAGGGGGAGACAGCATTGAAGATCGGAACGCCAAAGGAAGTGCATGAGGGTGAGAATCGGGTCGCCATGACGCCCGATTCGGCCCTTCAATTGCAAAAGCTGGGCTATGACTGCGCCATCGAGGCCGGCGCCGGCGCTGCTGCCGGGTTCTCGGACGCGGCCTATGAGGCCGCCGGGGTCGAGGTGATCAAGACCGCCGCCGCACTCTACAAGGCCGTGGATATCGTGGCCAAGGTGCGCCCGCCCAGCGAGACAGAGGCCAAGCGCCTGACCGAAGGCCAGCTTCTGATCTCCTTCTTCTGGCCTGCGCAGAACGAAGCGCAGATGAAACTTCTGGCCGAAAAAGGCGCATCGGTCATCGCCATGGACATGGTGCCGCGCATCAGCCGCGCGCAGAAGATGGACGCTCTGAGCTCGATGGCGAATATCGCGGGCTACCGCGCGGTGATCGAGGCGGGCAACAATTTCGGCCGCTTCTTTACTGGTCAGATCACGGCGGCGGGCAAGGTGCCCCCGGCCAAGGTTCTGATCATTGGCGCGGGCGTGGCGGGACTGGCCGCTATCGGCACGTCGACCAGCCTCGGCGCGATCACCTATGCCTTTGACGTGCGGCCGGAAGTGGCCGAGCAGGTCGAATCCATGGGCGCGCAATTCGTCTATCTCGATTTCAAGGAAGAGCAGCAGGACGGGGCCGCCACCGGCGGCTATGCCTCGGTTTCCAGCCCGGAGTTCCGCGAGGCGCAATTGGCCAAGTTCCGCGAACTGGCCCCGGAGATGGATATCGTCATCACCACCGCGCTCATCCCCAACCGCGAAGCGCCCGAGCTTTGGACCGAGGATATGGTCAAGGCGATGAAGCGCGGCTCTGTCATCGTGGATTTGGCCGCTGAAAAGGGCGGCAACTGCAAGCTGACGGTGATGGACGAAAAGATCGTCACCGAGAATGGCGTGACCATCATCGGCTATACCGATTTCCCGAGCCGGATGGCGGCGCAATCCTCGACGCTTTATGCCACCAACATCCGCCACATGATGACCGACCTCACGCCGGAAAAGGATGGCAAGGTCAATCACAACATGGAGGATGACGTGATCCGGGGGGCGACCGTGGCCCATGCTGGTGCTGTCACCTTCCCGCCGCCGCCGCCCAAGGTTGCGGCGATTGCCGCGGCCAAGCCCAAGGAAAAGCCGAAGGAGCTGACCGCAGAGCAGAAGCGCGCGGCAGAAATGGCGGCGTTCAAGGCGCAGACCAAGCAGCAGGTCACGCTTCTGGTGGTCGGTGCTGCGTTGCTCTTGGGTGTGGGTCTGGTGGCCCCCGCGAGCTTCATGCAGCATTTCATCGTCTTTGTGCTGGCCGTTTTCGTGGGCTTCCAGGTGATCTGGAACGTGTCGCATTCACTGCACACGCCGCTGATGGCCGTGACCAACGCGATCTCGTCGATCATCATTCTGGGGGCGCTCATGCAGATCGGATCGGGATCTTTCCTTGTCATCCTGCTGGCGGCACTGTCGGTCTTTATGGCCGGGATCAATATTTTCGGTGGCTTCCTCGTCACCCGGCGCATGCTCGCCATGTTCCAGAAGTCATAAGGAGTAGAGGATCATGGATTACGGTTTCACGACGGCCGCCTATGTGGTGGCGGCCATCCTCTTCATTCTCTCGCTGGGCGGGCTCTCGGGGCAGGAAAGCGCCAAGCGCGCGGTGTGGTATGGCATGGCCGGTATGGCGCTGGCGGTGGTTGCCACGCTCATTGGCCCCGGTGCCGGTCTCTGGCTCTTGTCGCTGGTGTTGATCGCCGCCGGTGGCGCGATTGGCTATGTGGTGGCCACACGGGTGCAGATGACCGAGATGCCGCAGCTTGTGGCGGCGATGCACAGCCTTGTGGGGCTTGCGGCGGTCTTTGTGGGCTTTAACGCCGATATCGAACTGGGTCGTGTGCTTGCGATGGACGACACCGCGCGCAAGGGGCTTGAAGGCTTTGCCGCCGTGCTGGCCAAGAAAACCAGTGTTGAGGTGGCGATCCTGCGGGTCGAGGTGTTCCTGGGCGTCTTTATCGGCGCCGTGACCTTTACCGGTTCGATCATCGCCTTTGGCAAGCTGGCGGGCAAGGTCGATACCGCCGCCAAGAAGCTGCCGGGTGGGCATATGCTCAACGCCGGGGCCGCGTTCCTGTCGGTCGTTCTGGGGATCATGTATTTCAACGATGCCGGCATCTGGACGCTGGTGGTGATGACGCTTCTTGCGTTCTTCATCGGCTATCACCTGATCATGGGGATCGGCGGCGCGGATATGCCCGTGGTGGTCTCGATGCTCAACAGCTACTCGGGCTGGGCGGCCGCGGCGATTGGCTTCAGCCTTGGTAATGACCTCTTGATCGTGGTCGGGGCCTTGGTCGGTTCCTCCGGTGCGATCCTGAGCTACATCATGTGCAAGGCGATGAACCGCTCGTTCATCTCGGTCATTCTGGGCGGCTTTGGTGGCCCGGCGGGCGAGCAGATGGCGGTCGAGGGCGAGCAGATCGCGATTGACGTCGATGGCGTGGCTGCAGCCCTGAACGAGGCCGACAGCATCATCATCATCCCCGGCTACGGCATGGCGGTGGCGCAGGCGCAGGGGGCGGTTTCTGAACTGACCTCCAAGCTGCGGGCCAAGGGCAAGAACGTGCGCTTTGCCATCCATCCGGTTGCAGGCCGTCTGCCGGGGCATATGAACGTGCTCTTGGCCGAGGCCAAGGTGCCTTATGACATCGTGCTGGAAATGGACGAGATCAACGAGGATTTCCCCGACACGGATGTGGCCATCGTCATCGGTTCGAACGACATCGTGAACCCGGCGGCGCAGGACGATCCCAACAGCCCCATCGCCGGGATGCCGGTGCTGGAATGCTGGAAGGCCAAGCAGGTGTTTGTCTCCAAGCGCGGTCAGGGCACCGGCTATTCCGGGATCGAGAACCCGCTCTTCTACAAGGACAACACGCGGATGTTCTATGGCGACGCCAAGACCAGCATCTCGAGCCTTCTGCCCAAGATCGACTGATCGTATGGGGCGTTAAAATGCAGAGGGCGCGGCCGAGAGGCTGCGCCCTCTGGTTTTGGTGCGCCAGCGCGCCCTCAGACAGACCGCTTGCATAGCATGAAGACCCTGCGCAGTCCTGTCACCGGACGACCGTCGACCGCACAGAGCCCCGCAGCAATCAACGCCATCCCCCAGATGTGC
>NZ_JAGPVV010000354.1 GCF_018066915.1 Roseovarius sp. | reverse complement strand
TAGTAATAGTCCGACGCAAGCACGGTGCAGAGCCCCGCCCGGATTGCCGCCGTCGCGCAGAGCGCGCCATTGTGGCTCTCGCCGCGCAGGGCATTGGGCCCGCCAAGGATCACAGGCTCATTCGCCGCCCGCGCCTCGGCGGCGGCCTCTTCGGACATCGGAAATTCGGTCACCGTCACGCCGCGCGCGCGCCCCGCGCGCCGGTCCTCGGCGGTCATGTCGTCATGGGATAGAACAGGGTGGCCAAGTGCGATGGCCCCAGCACAAATCCGGTCCGTCGCCCCCGGCACTTCACCTTGTCGCGCCAGCATCGCCGTAATCGCAGCCTTGGCATCGGCGGGCGCAAGGCCCATGCGCACCGCCATCCGCTTGAGCTTGGCGCTGTCCACTCCCAGCTTGTGATTGGCGCTGGTGTGATCGTTGAGCGACAGGATATCGCCCGGTCGCCGCGCGAGCCACCCCAGCACCTCATCGACATGGTCGATGGCGTAGGTCTCCCATCGGATGTTCAGCCGCGTGTCGCATGTCAGCGTTGATGCCACTTGTTCGAGCGCGGCAAGCAGCGCGCGGGTGATGGCAATGTCGCGCAGACCCGGCTCCCACGAGACTGTCAGCCCGTGGTAGGCCGTGGTGATCCCGTTCGAGATGAGCTGCGCATCTGCCTCGCGATAGGCCAGATCATAGGGGAAATGCACGCCCGGACGCGGCTGCACCAGCGCCTCGAACCCGTCGCCGTGCAGATCAATGATCCCCGGCAGGATCAGACGCCCGCGGGCGTCATAGGTCTGGGCCCGCTCGGCGGCCTCTGCGGTGATCCATCCGTCAGCCATATGCAGCGGTGCCACCTCAAAGCGGTCGCCCAAGAGGGTTTGACCGCCGGTGAGTGTCCAGTTTGTCGTCATGTCGTCGCAAGTCCCCGTGTCACGAAAGTGTCAACCGAATCCCTTATCCCTGCGTTGTGTGACGTTCCTGTATACACAACAACGCTCAATTGGCCCCGAACCCACCGGAGACACCCATGATCCGTTCCCTGCTCGCCGCCGCCGCGGTATCCGTTGCCAGCAGCCTGCCCGCATTTGCAGAGCCTCTGAAATTCGCCGTCACCGACATCGAGGGCCTCGAAACCCTGCAACAAGAGTTTGGGGCGTTCGAGGCGAAACTCGAAGAACTGACCGGTCAGCAGATCGAGCTTTTCCCCGTCAGCTCTCGCACCGCCGCTGTTGAGGCGCTCAATCAGGATCAGGTTGATCTGGTTCTGACCGGCCCAGCAGAGTATGTAGTCATCAAGGAATTGACCGACGCCCGGATCGTGACCGCCTGGCAGCGCCCCAATTACTACGCCCAGATCGTCACCCTGTCGGATGGGCCGATCAAATCGGTGCAGGATCTCAAGGGCAAGGTCGTGACCTTTGGCTCTGTCGGCTCGACGTCGCAGCATCTTGGGCCCGCGCAGGTACTGGCCGATTTCGGTCTCGTCTATAACACGGACTACCAGCCGCAGATCATTTCCCGCAACACCGCCATCGAGGCGCTCATTCGCGGCGATGTTGCCGCCGTCGGCATGAACGAAAGCCACCTTGGCCGTATTCGCGAAGCCTTTCCCGAGGTGTCCTTTACCGTCGTCGCCCGTGGCCGCGACTTGCCCAATGACATCCTCGTGGCGCGCTCTGATGCGGATGCCGACGCAGTGGCTGCGGTCAAAGCCGCCTTTGTCGATCACGCGCCGGAATTGATGGCGGCGATCCTGACCGGCGAGGACAACCAGAAATTCAAGGGGGGGTTCTTTCTGACCGAGGTCGAGGACAGCGATTACGACTATGTCCGCTCGATGTATGCGACCATTGGCGTGGATACCAAATCCTTCGTCGGAAACTGAACGGGGACAGCCCCACCCGGCCGGGGGCAGCGCCCCCGGTCTTTTGCAATCCGGAGATTGGCCATGCTTGACCTTGAGGTTGAGACCCTGAGTGACCCGCAGCAGCGGGAGGCCGATCAAACCCCGTTGATCATGGCGCGCGGGCTGATCAAGGGCTATGGCCGGGGTGGTGTCGTTCTCGACGGTATTGATCTGGATATTCGCCGGGGCGAGCGTGTGGCCCTGATCGGGGCCAATGGCTCTGGCAAATCCACCCTTCTCAAGAGCCTGATTGGCCTGCACCCGATTTCCGGCGGCACGCTGACCTGCTTTGGCCATCCGGTCGGCCCAGAGGCCGGGCATGGGCACCGGATGCGCATGCGTCGTCAGACCGGCTTTGTCTTTCAAAAACATTGCCTAGTACGTCGCCGCTCGGTTCTCTCCAATGTCATTCACGGCATGTTCGGTGAGCCCGGAAGCTGGCGCGCGTTTTCGCATAGCCTCGCCCCCCTTGCGTGGCGCACCCGCGCCATGCAGGCGCTTGCGGATGTCGATCTCGAGCACAAGGCCCTGCACCGCGCCGATGCTCTCTCGGGTGGGCAGCAACAGCGTGTAGCTATCGCCCGCGCGCTTGTGCGGCAGCCTCGACTGCTCATCGCCGATGAACCGGCGGCGAGCCTCGATCCGGTGTCGGGCGTCAATGTCATGGACCTCTTCACCAAACTGTGCCGGACACAGGGTATCACGCTGCTCTATACCTCGCATGACATGGCGCATGCGATGGACTACGCCGACCGGATTGTCGCGCTCAAGGGGGGTCGGGTGTTCTTTGACCGCCCGGTGAGCAGGGTCACGCCCGCCGATCTCAAGGATACATTTGATGGTTGATCAGCGCCTTCAGGCACCGGACCGGTTCCGCCGCGTCTCGGCGGTGAATTTTGTCCTGCTGGTAGTGGTTGGGGCCGCCATCCTTGTCTCCATGGGTCAGGTTGCCCCTTCTCCGCAGCAATTGGCCCAAGGATTGCCGGGCATGGCGAACCTGATTGGCCGGATGCTGCCGCCCAATACAGAGCCGGATTTTCTGGCCCGTATCACGCTGCGCATGATCGAGACCTTTCAAATCGCCCTCGTGGGTGCGGTCCTTGGCATTGTTGTCAGCCTGCCTATCGCCTGGTGCGCCGCGCGGGGTGTGTCTCCGCTCGGACGCGGCAACATCGTGGTCAAGGCGTTCATTTCCTTTCTGCGCACCGTGCCTGATCTGGTCTGGGCGTTGCTCTTTGTGGCGTCGATCGGGCTTGGGGCTGTGGCGGGCACCATGACCATCATGGTGGACACCATCGGGTTTTGCGGCCGCTTCTTTGCCGAGGCGATGGAGGATGCGGAAAAGGAACCGCAAGAGGCGCTGGCCGCGATTGGGGCAAGCCGTCCGTCGATCCTTATCGGCGCGATCTTGCCCGATATCATGCCCTCGCTGATCAACTCCTCGCTCTTCGCGCTGGAAAAGGCGGTGCGGTCTTCGGTCGTTCTAGGATTGGTCGGCGCGGGCGGGATCGGTCAGGAACTCAAGGTGGCCTTTGACCTCTTTCAGTATCGCAACGCCTCGATGATCATTCTGGCGATCTTTGCGATTGTCCTGTTGATGGAAGTTTGCACCGACAAACTACGCGCCCGTATTCAGTAAGACGCCAAGCGTTTGACCCAGAGTTGTTCCCGGCACGTCGCCTGTCCATGCCGGCAGGCGCATGGCGTCGCATATCCTGTCTAAGCCATTATTTAAAAACGGATTTCAGACTTGACCTCAGGCTTCTCTGCTTGCGCGTTTTATTCGACAGCGCGTCACCAAACCGTTTCAAAACCGTCATTGGGCTGAGACCTGCGGATGCTAATGCCACGCGGTGCCCGACAGGGGCGACAGTCACGCAAATGAGGTTATTCATGAAAACCACCCGCCGTTCCGCCATTCAGATGGGCGTCGCCGCTCTGGCCGCGCCGATGATCCTGCGCGCCACGGACGCGCTTGCCTCGTCGGGAAGCGTCAAGGTCTTCGCTTGGCAGGATTACATCCAGCCCAATATCGCCGAAAAATTCGAAGCCGATACCGGCATCAAACTGGAACTGACCACCTATGGCTCGAACGACGAGGCCGAATCGACCGTGCGCGCCAATGGCGGCAAAGGGTTCGACGTTGTGTTTCCGTCGATCACCAATTCTGCTGGCTATCTCGATGACAACGGCGAGTCGTTCTTTGCCCCTGTTCCGACCGATGTGAAGATCGAGAACCTGATCCCGTCCTTTCTGCGTGACAGCGCCACCTTGGGCGGGGTGCATAATGGCGAGCAGATCCTGCTGCCCTTCGACTGGGGCACCGAAGGCCTGACGCTCAACCGTGGTCAGCTCGACATTTCGGACGCCGACCTGTCTTTTGGCGACCTGTGGCGCGAAGAGGCCAAGGGGGCCGCGGCCTTCCGTCAGAAATCGGTCATCATGGGCACCGGTCTCTACCTTGATGCCATCGGCAAAGTGCCGTCGAACCGGATGCTGGACGTCTACAAATCCGAAGATGACGCCCGCCGCGTCTGGGGCGAAGTCGCCAAATTCATCATGGAGCACAAGGCAAACTTTGGCGCGTTCTGGAACAACGCGACCGAGGCGACCTCGGCCTTCAAGGAAGCGGGCTGTGTCATCGGCCAGACATGGGACACCACCGGCCTGTTGCTCAACCGTGAGAACGCCGATCTCGTCTATCGCGCACCGAAAGAGGGCATCATCACCTGGCTTGACAGCTTTGGGATGCTGAAAGGGGCCCCGAACCCCGAGCAGGCCGTGGCGTTCATGAATTTCATGCTGCAGCCCGAAGTGGGCGGGATGTTCGCCAATAACACCGGCTACAACTCGGCGGTGGCGGGCGCTGCTGATCATGCGTCCGAGGAATTCAAGGCACAGTTCAACGAGGTCTACACCGCAGACGTTCTGGGCAACATGTGGTGGTGGCAGGCGGATACGCCGTTCTTTGGCCCGATCCGCAACGAGTTTGTGGAAATCATCACCAACGCCTGAGGGCGCGGCTACGTTTTCGGCAAAACTCAGGAGGGGCGCGCGCGTCCCTCCCTTTACCCATGAAAAGGCAGTCTAGCATGCGCGGCAAGGACGTGCGCCTCGAGGGCGTGGCGATCACTTATCCCAACGGGTTCACGGCGGTGCAGCCCACAGACCTGCGGATCGAAGCGGGGGAATTCTTTTCCATCCTCGGGCCTTCGGGCTGTGGCAAGACCACGATCCTGCGGGCGGTTTCCGGGTTTGTAGAGCCAAGTGCCGGGCGCATCCTGATCGGTGACGAGGATCAGCGCGGCAAAGGGCCCAACGCACGCCCCACGGCGCTCATCTTTCAGAATCTGGCGCTGTTTCCGCTGATGCCGGTGTGGGAGAATGTGGCCTTTGGGCTAGAGGCGCGCGGCCTGTCGCGCCGGGCGCGTCGAGACAAGGCGCAGGAACTGCTGGAGCTTGTGGCCCTTCCTGAACAGGCCGACAAGAAACCCGGAGAGCTCTCGGGGGGCCAACGTCAGCGTGTGGCGATTGCGAGGGCGCTTGCGGTGGAACCCGCGGTATTGCTCCTCGACGAACCGCTGAGCGCGCTCGACCTCAAGCTGCGTCAGCACATGCGCGCGGAACTGCGCGCGATCCAGCAAAAGACCGGCGTGACCTTCATCTACATCACCCATGATCAGGGCGAGGCGCTGACCATGTCCGACCGGGTCGCGGTGATGAACAAGGGTGTGATCGAGCAGGTCGGCAGCACTGACGACATCTATTCGGCACCTCACTCTGCCTTTGTCGCCTCGTTCGTCGGAGAGGTGAACCAGTTTGCCGGGCGCATCGTCGAGAGTTTTGGTGCAATGGCCCAGATCGAAACCGCACATGGCAGGCTCCTCGGGCGCAACCCGGCGCGGTTGGCAAAGGGGACGGCGGCAATCCTCTTCGTGCGCCCCGAGCAGGTGGGCTTTGGCGCAAGGTTCAACAACTGCTTTGACGCGCGCCTGCTGCGCCGCGATCTGGAGGGCGCGTTCGTGAATTACCAGATCGAGACCTCAACCGGCGCGCATCTCAGCCTGCACCAGACCAACACCGGCGCGGTGCCCGTGACGGTCGGAGAGCCCTGTCATGTCGGGTTTGACAGCGGGGCCGGACTGCTCTTGCCCGAGGGGCCAGTGGCCCGAACCGGGGCCGAGGTCGCGGCGCAATGAGCGATCTCATCCGTGGATATGGCCGGGGCCTTGTCGCGGTGTTCTTCAGCGCTGTGGCAATCTGGGGTCTGATGCTGATCATCCTGCCGCAACTGACCATGCTGGAGCGCGCCGTGACCGCCCCCAAGCGGCAATTGGACAGCTCCATCGCGGCGCAACTGCGGCGAGATGCGCAGACCTGCATTTCGGTGCTCAAGACCTATGCGGGCGCGCCCGACACCAAGACCGCAACGGGCGGCATGGCAATCCCCTCCGCGAGCGGGATGGCGGTGCCGTCGTCCTCAGGCATGTCGGTGCCGTCAGCCTCGACGATGACGACGAGCGGCGACGCTCCGACGCGCCCCTATATCCTGCAATGCGACCGCGCGACGACGCATATTCAGATGGTGCGCGACCCCGAAACCGATCCGGTTTGGCTTGACGAGGAATTTGGGCTGCCCTTGCTGTCGGTCAGCGACACCGTCCCAATCCCCAATCAGGTGGCCACCGCGCAAGAGATTGCGGATGCGGCGCAATCCTTGTTCCTGGCACTTCAAGAGGCCGAGGCGAATGCCTTTCCCTATACCGGCGCGAATTTCAACGCCCTGTTCGCGGCACGGCAAATTCCTGTCTCGCCCGAGCAAAAGATGCTGGAAGATGCGACGCTGTCCAAAAAGTTCTACCGCGCCATTGGGCTTCGGTTTGACCGCGATGGTCAGGTTTACGAGCGTATCGGCCTGATCACCCTCACCCGAACGCTGAGCTTTGCCGTGATGGCCACCGCCCTTGCCTTGGTCCTTTGTTACCCCATCGCCTACAAGGTGGCGCTGGCCACGCCGCCCGACCGCGCACTGTGGCTGTTTCTGGGGCTGGTCATTCCCTATGCGATTGTCGAGCTGATGAGGGTCTATGCCTGGACCACGATCATCGACAATCAGGGGCTCTTGAACGGGTTGATGCAGGGGCTCGGCCTGATCTCGGAGCCGGTTCAGTTCAAGCGGATGCCGGGCACGGTTTTCGTGGTCATCGTCTACACCTACGTGCTCTTCATGGTGTTCCCGATCTACAACGTCATGAACACGCTGGACCGCAACCAGATCGAGGCCGCGCGGGATTTGGGCGCAGGCCCCATTCGGGTGCATCGCCGCATCATCATCCCGCATGCCAAGCCGGGGATCGCCGTGGGCTGCATCGCCACCTTCATGTTGGCGGCCGGGGCGTTTTCGGTGCCCCGGATCATCAGCCGGGGGCTGCAGGCCGAGTGGTTCAGCCAGACGATCTATAACAAGTTCTTCGAATCCGCCAATTCCAACGTCGGGGCGGCCTATTCGTTTACCTATACGCTGGTCTGTTTTGTGCTGGTGTGGCTGTTCATGTGGGCCATGCGCACACGGCTCAAGGATTTTGCGAGGGTGCAATGAGAGCAGAGCGTTTGCTGTCGGCCTATACTTGGGGCTTTCTGATTTTCATGTTCGCGCCGTTGCTCTTGATGGTGCTGTCATCGGTCAACGATATCTCACCGCCCTCCGTGACCGAATGGCAGGGGCTGACGGGCAAGTGGTATGCGTTTTTCTGGATGCCAGAGGACGCCTTGCGCACCGATGAGGTGCTGCGCACGCTGGACCGCGAGCGCTTTGTCGGCTGCTTTGGCAATTCCCTCTATGTCGCCGCATTCGTGGTGCCGCTCTCGCTGCTGCTTGGGTTGGCGGGGGCGGTGCTGTTGACCCGCTGGCGCAGCCGGGTCAACGGTCTCTTGTGGTGGGTGCTGCTGTCGCCGATGCTGGCACCGGGCATTGTGCTGGGCCTCAGCGCGCTGGTCTTTTGGGGGCGGCTTGGCGTGAATGCGGGGCTCTTCACCATCATCATGGCTCAGACAACCTTTGTTGCGGGCTATCCGATGCTGGTCTTGATGGCGCGGCTTCAGCGTCAGCCGATCGAATTGGAAGAAGCGGCGCTCGACCTTGGGGCCACGCCGTTCCGGGTGTTCTGGCGGCTGACGCTGCCCTATCTGGCCCCGGCCTTGATCTCGGCGGGGGTGATCGCCTTCATGGCTTCGATGGAGAATTACAACACGACCATGTTCGCCAAGGGCGGCGCCTGCACCTTTGCCACCGAAATCGGCGCGATGGCACGCAACCCCAATGGTCACCCGCCGGTGATCAATGCCGTGGGCACGATCATCATCGTGCTGACGGTGATGGCCGCGACCGCACATACCCTGCTCGCGCGACGCGAGGCGCAGGCGTGATCCGCGCCCGCTGTCACCCCAAGCTCCGGGCGCTTTTGCCCGCGCCAGTTCCGGCGGCCAGTGCGTTGCCTGATTGGTTGAAATCCATGCCCTCCGAGGTGGCAGCCCCCACACTGGGCGGCGCGGCGGTGCGCACCTTCAAACACTGTCCACCGATGATCGACGCGCTGGCGCTAGGCGTGTTGATCCCATTGGCCACGGATATCACCGTGGCGGGCGGCGAGATGTCGTGGGACTGGGACCCGCCGATCCTCGACGATGCGCTCATCAGCCGTGCGCCTCTGGGTCTGCATGTGCCCGAGCAGGCCACCGGCGCGCCGCTGCGGTTGGCGACCAACGCGGTGGTCAAGTTCATGAACTTCTGGACCTTGGAGGTGCCCGAGGGCTGGTCGCTCTTGTTCACCCATCCGCTCAACCGCGAGGATTTGCCGTTTCGATCCCTGTCGGGGGTGGTGGATTGCGACCATTTTCGCGATGGCTATGTGCATTTTCCGGCCCTCTGGACCAATCCCGCGTTCGAGGGAGTGTTGCCGCGCGGCACACCGGTGGCGCAGGTCATCGCCATCCCGCGCGGGGCGCAGGCTTTGGACGTCGGGCACATGACCGAAGACGAGGTTGCCCGCAACCGCGAGATGCAACGCGCTCTGAGCGAGGAACGCGGCGTTTATCGCCGGAATTTCCGGCACTCAGGCAAGGTCGGGAACGCTCGCTAGGGTTCACGAAATTCAGGGGCGTCAGGTCGCTACATCGTGGCCATGTCTTGGAAAAGACGCGAAAAATCTAAAGGTTGAGCGGGATCGCCCCCCTGGACACGCGCACCAGCGTGCGCAGGACAGCGGCGCGGTCGGGGTGGGTATCGAGCAACGCGCGGCGCAGTCTTGGGGCCTCTGGGGCCCCCGTTTCACAGGCAATGCGATAAAGCGCAAGCCGTGCCTCGGGATCATCCTGCAACCCCGCCCAAGCAGTCCGTGCCGCCTCATACCGCCCCAACCGCAAAGCGACGCGGCCCAGATTGCGGCGCGCGTCCCGGTCAGACGGATCGAGGGTCAGCGCATGATCAAAGCCGGTGAGAGCCGTGGCCAGATCCCCGACCGCAACCGCCGCGCGCCCAAGCTCGAACCACGCCGCGGCATGGTCGGGAGCAGCAGCCAACGTGCGCTGGAAACGGTCAATCGCGTCAGAATGGCGGCCCAGCTCCATCAGCACCTTGCCGTGATTATATATCAGCGCGGGATGCGCCCCTGCACCTTGGGTCAGTCGCGCAAGAATGGCCTCCGCGTTCTGCCAATCGCCCCGCACCAAGGCGCTATTCAAATGATCCAACTCCATATTTCACCGCATATCGCGCTTTCGTAACGGTTCTGTCACAAATCCGTTGCCCGCCTGCAGTAGCGCATCCTGAGACGCGTATTGTGTTCACTTGCATTCAAGCAACACGCTGTAACCTATTGATTTCGCATGTTCGAGAAGCTCAAAACCGGTTCCCACTTTTGAGCAACATGCGCTAACACCTTGATCGGAGAAAGTCCCATGCTGTCCGCGTTTTCCGCCCCCGGCACGTTTTACCGTGGCAATCTGCACACCCATTCCACCCTCTCGGATGGCTGCCTTGACCCACAAGAGGTGTGCCGCCGCTACCGCGCCGAGGGATATGATTTCATTTCCCTGACCGATCACTTCATCGGAGAATATGGTTATCCGGTGGCCGATACCCGAGCCTGGCACAGCGACGCTTTCACCACCATTCCCGGTGCTGAATTACACTCTGGCGCCATGGAAAACGGTCAGCTTTGGCATATCCTAGCCGTGGGCCTGCCTTATGATTTCGTGCCTCCGAACGCGCCGGATTTCAAGCCGGTCGCAGGGCAGGAAACCGGTCCGGAACTGGCCAAACGCGCGCGGGATGCGGGGGCCTTCGTGGCCATCGCCCATCCGCATTGGTCGGGACTGACGCTTGCGGATGCCCGCTCGATCACGGCGGCGCATTCGGTCGAAATTTACAACCACGGCTGTGCGGTTGGCTGTGATCGCGAAGGCGGTGGTCATGTGCTTGACCTGCTCTTGTCCGAAGGGCGCGACCTGACGCTGATCGCCACTGATGACGCCCATTTCACAGAGCCGGACCACTTTGGTGGCTGGGTCATGGTCAAGGCCCAAGCCAATGAGCCCGCGTTATTACTCGAAGCGCTGAAGAATGGCGCGTTCTATTCGTCGCAAGGACCAGAAATTCGCGCTGTGACCGTGACTGACGACGCTGTGACCGTCGAGACAACAGCGGTTGCCACGATCATCCTGCAAGGCCATGGGCAGGCAGCAACGGCACTTCACGGCCATTCCATGACCCGTGGCACGGTTTCCCTCGACAGGTTTCGCGCCGGCGGATGGTTGCGGATCACGGTTGTCGACGCCGCCGGAAAACGGGCGTGGACCAATCCGCTCCGCTTCACCTAAGGCGGCACGTGCAGAGAAAGGTGACAAGCTGCCTCGCGGACGAGCCTCGGCGATGCTCTTGTGCGCCGTGGGCGCACAGGTCCAATGCGGCGCCCCTCTGCCATTCCCTCACCCCAGATAAACCTTGCCCTCTGGATAGCGCACGCGGGGGGCCACGCGCGTGGCAAGGAAGAAGCCGAGGGTCAGCGGCCCGACCCGACCCAGAAACATGATCGCGATGATCACCGCACGGCCGAACTCTGACAACTCGGTCGTATAGCCGCGCGAGAGGCCAACGGTGCCAAAGGCGCTGGCCACCTCAAAGCTGATATCCAGAAAATGCCCGTCATGCGTGGCGGTCAGCAAAAAGACCCCGACGAACACGAGGATCAGGCTGATGGCCGTCAGAGCCATGACCTTGAGCACCTGATCGAGTGCGATGCTGCGGCCAAAGGCGTGAAGTTGCTGCTGGCGGCGAAAAAACGCCACGGTGGCGATGATCATCACCACGAATGTTGTCACCTTGATACCGCCTGCGGTCGAGGTCGGGCCGCCGCCGATCAGCATCAAGGAGATGAACATCATCGAGGTGCTGTCATGCAGCGCGCCGATATCGGTGGTGTTGAACCCGGCGGTGCGGGTTGTGACCCCTTGGAACCAGCTTACGGCCAAACGGGCGGTGATACTGTCGAACTGACCCAGAGTGCCGGGATTGTCCCATTCCAGCAAGGCGAACATGCCCACCGACCACGGGATCAGAAAGGCCGTGCCGACCAGCATGATCTTGGTATGCAGCGACCATGACCGCCAGCTTTTCTGGGTGAAGATGTCGTGCAGCACGACATAACCGATCCCGCCCACGATAAAGAGCACGGGAATCACCGTGTTGATGACCGGATCGGTGGCATAGGGAACCAAGCCGTTTGGAAATGTCGAGAATCCGGCATTGTTGAAGGCCGAGATGGAATGAAAGATCGACTCCCATATCCCCTGCCAGAACCCGTAATGCGGCACAAAGGTGAGGGCCAGCAGCATCGCACCCGCAACTTCGCAGACCACGACGACCTTGAGAATGGTGAGGACCAGTTTCGAGAGTTGATGGACCGAACTCTGGTTCAGGTCCTCGCGGAGGTAGAGCTTGCCAGTGATACCCACAGGCAAACCGAGGGCACCCAAGATGAGCACCGCAAAGGTCATCAGGCCAAGACCGCCCATCTGGATGAGAAAGGCCACCACCATCTGACCGAAAAGCGTCAAATGCGCGCCGGTATCTATCACGACAAGACCCGTCACCGTGACGGCAGAGGTCGAGGTAAAGATGGCGTCGGACCATGTGATGGGAACAGTATGCGCGAAAGGCAGCTTTAGAACTGCGGCGCCCAGCACGATCAAAACGGCATAGAGTGCCGACAGAATCAGTGGCGGCGGCATGTGAGAGAGCGCGGTCGTTGCGCGATGCAAGAGCGGTTTCATGGTATGTGCCTGGCGCTCAGAGCGCGTCGCCAAAACGGCGCAATTCGGGCCGTTTGCCCAGCAGGATCAGCTTGTCGTCTTCTTCGAGCACGAGGTCCGGCGCGTCGCAGGGTCGAAACTCTGTGCCCCGCATCAGGCCGAGCAGGCGAAGATCATAGGTCTTGCCGATGTCGAGAGAGGCCATTTCGCGCCCGTTCAGCCGTGCGGGAATGACGATATTGACCACGCTGAACCCGTTGCCGAGGCTGACATAATCCTGCACGACAGGATTGTTCAGCATCTGGGCGATGTGTCGGCCCATTTCTTGTTCGGGCAGGATCACGCGGTCTGCGCCGAGTTTGGACAGGATGCGGTGGTGGGTCTTGTTCGAGGCTTTGACCCAGATCGTTGCGATCCCCAGCATCTTGAGGTTCATGGTGGTCAGGATGCTCGCCTGAATGTCGCGGCCGATGGCGATGAGGGCCACGTCATACTGGTCGATGCCCGCCTCTTTGAGGGCCATCTCGTCGGTCGTATCCAGAATCACAGCCGAGGAAAGCGTCGGGGCCATCTGCGCAATGCGCCGTTCATCGAGATCAACCCCAATCACCTGATTGCCGAAGCGCGTCAATTCCGTGGCGACCGCGCTACCGAAGGCCCCAAGTCCGATCACGGCGAACGAGCGGGTTTCTTTGGCCATAAGCATACCTTTTGAGTTGCCAAAACCTGCCCATGCTGCACCGCAGAGCGAACCCTGTCAAGGAGAGTTGCCGCCCACCACCTTACAGGCGTGCAGGATCACAGGGGGGCATCGACCAAATAGGCCGTCCTCAACGCGCTTTTTCGGCGGGTTTTTTTGCCTCTTTGGTCCCGCTGGCATCGTCATGTCGCGCTCTGTCAGACTGGGCACCCCGGAAAAATCGGGGGATGGACGCAGTTCAGTCTGGTTGGGCGGCCCGTTCGAGGGCGGCGTGGTCAACGATCCGCAATATCCCATAGTCGGTGCGGACCGCGCCAACCTCGATCAGCGTTGAAAAGGCGCGGCGAAAGGCGGCACGGCTCATGCCCGCCATGCGACCCAGCTCCTCTTGCGTTACCCGAACGGTTCCATCGTCACTTTCCAGTCGGAGTAGCATCCGGGCGAACCGGATTCGCGGTGGCAAGGAGAGTGTCTCGGCGAGCACCCTGAGGGCGAGCATCGTGTTCCTGTGGCTGAGCCGGAAAAAGCAGGGCCAGTCATCGGGATTTTCGGCAAGAATGCGACGCAATGCACTGATCGGGATGCGGAAAACGCGGCACTCCGTGGCGGCCGAAACGGTCACACCCCGGTTTGTTTCCGCCAAAAGCGCCGAGTCACCGATCCAAAAACCGGGCCTCGCCCGATAGATGGTCACTTCCTCGTCGCCACCGATCGCAATCGAAACATCGAGCAGACCCTCGCCCAGACCAAAGAGCGCATCCGGGGCATCGCCAATCGTGTAGATCATCCCGCCGCGCGGCACCGTTACCCAACGTCCGGCCAGCGCCATGCGGAGCTGGAATTCCAACGGCTGCTCATGGAGCCAGCCCTCGGACGGCAAGCTGGAGAGCAGAATGGCGGCTTTTTCTGCTGATTGCTTCATTCGTCGCAAACCCTCTCCACGAAATCCTTATGATTCTTTTAATACGACTAAGTTTGATTCTCGTTGACAGATATCAACCGGGCGTTTGCGCGGACAGATAGCGGCGCGGCCGAAGGGTGTAATCGCCCATATCGGAAACGAGCAGGCAAAGCGTTTGGCCGCAACTGGGGAGCGCGGATGATGTCTTGGAGAACGTGCATCATTGCTGCGCTGACGGTTGCGCCACTTGCAACGATGGCCGTGGCGCAAGAATCGCGTTGGGATTTCACAGTCTCTCCCTATGTCTGGACGCCCGGCGCCTCTACCGCGCTCGAGACCGGCTTTGGCACGCTAGAGGCCGATGCAAGCATCGGCGACGTCCTCTCGGCCACCGATTTCGCCCTCATGGGGGTGTTCGAGGCGCGGCGCGCGCGTTGGGGTCTGATCGCCGATCTTGTCTATACGGACCTCTCGGAGCGGCAGAACACCCCGTTCGGCGTTCTTTTTGCGCGCGCGACGGTGGAAACCGAACTGCGGGTGGCAAGCGGCTATGCGGCCTATCGGCTGCACGAGGACGCGCAAGTGTCGGTCGATCTGATGGGCGGAGTCCGTGTGGTGAACGCCGATCTGAACGTGAGGCTCGCACCGGGGACGCTGCCGGGGCAGAGCTTCAACCTTGGCGACACTTGGATGGACCCGGTTTTGGGCGGGCGGGTGCGTGTCGCCCTAAACGACCGCTGGTTTCTCACGGCCATGGCCGATTTCGGCGGTTCGGGGGGCGGGGATGATCGCACTTGGCAGGCTGTCGGGATGCTGGGCTACCAGATCAACGAGCGTTGGTCGGTGCAGGGCGGCTGGCGGCACATGGCGATCGACAGGGAAATAAAGGGACGCGATGTCGAGATTGATCTCGGAGGGCCACTGATCGGCCTGACCGCGCGGTTCTGACATTCAAGGATAACGCAAGAAGGAGAGCACAATGACCACACGGCGCCAATTCATCGGAGCGATCCCCGTCACGGGCGCAGCCTTTGCGCTGAGCGGTGCGCTGTTCAACGAGGGGCCAGCCTCGGCTCAGGAAGCGCCGCAGCCTCTTGAGGGTCATTTCCACCCCAAAGGCAAGGCGCCGAGCGTTCACACCATCCGGGCGCTTGAGGCATCGGCGGCAAACCTGCCGCTCTCGGACACGCGGGATTTCGAAGAACAGGCGCGCGGCTTAATTGCCCCTTTGCCCAACCTCAAGATCATGGCGGATGCAGGCAATGTGGCCTGGGATCACGAGCGGTTTCTCTTCAACGAGACGCAGGACTCCTTTGACAGTATCCATCCCTCGCTTCTCCGGATTGCGCGACTGAACAACAACTATGGTCTCTACGAGGTCATTCCGGGCATCTATCAGGTCCGTGGGCCTGATCTCGCCAATATCACCTTTGTGCGCGGCAAGACCGGCTGGATCATCTTTGACATCATGACCGCCGCCGAGACCGCGCGGGCGTCTTGGGAGTTGTTCCAAAGCGAGGTTGGGGAAGGTCTGCCGCTCAAGGCGGTGATTTATTCGCACACGCATGGGGATCACTTTGGCGGTGTGCGTGGCATTGTCAGCGATGACGACGTGACCTCGGGCCGAGTCGAGATCATCGCGCCGGGCGGGTTCATGGACTTTACCATCTCGGAAAATGTCTATGCCGGGAATGCGATGAACCGGCGGCTGTTCTACCAATACGGCCTGCTTTTGCCGGTGGCCCCGCACGGGTTTGTAACGCAGGGCCTTGGCCATGTTGTGCCTGCCGGAGCATCCGGGTTGATCGCGCCCACACGCTCCATCACCGAGCCCATCGAGGAGGTCGAGGTGGATGGGTTGCGGATGATCTTTCAGAACACGCCCAACACCGAAGCCCCTCGGGAGATGAACACCTATATCCCCGAGTTGAAGGCGCTTTGGATGGCAGAGAACGTGACGGCAACGCTGCACAACATCTACACCCTGCGCGGTGCCCCGGTGCGCGATCCGCTCAATTGGTCGAAATATATCGCCGATGCGTTGTTCCGCTTTGGACAAGAGGCCGAGGTCATGTTCGCCTCGCATCACTGGCCACGTTGGGGCAACGCGCGCATTCAAGAGGTGCTCCGCGACCAACGTGATCTCTATGCCAACGCCAACAATCAGGTGCTGCACTATGCCAATCAGGGTGTGACCATCAACCAGATCCACAATGTTTATGAGGTGCCAAAGGGGCTTCAGGCGAAATGGCATTGCCGCGGCTATCACGGCTCTCCCGAACACAACGCCCGCGGTGTGGCACAGCGCTTTCTCGGGTTCTGGGATTGCAACCCCGCGACGCTGATCCCGCTCTCGCCCGCCGACTCTGCCCCGCTTTATGTTGAGATGATGGGCGGTTCCGCGCAGATCATCGCGCGCTCGCGCGCCTTGTTCGATGCGGGCGACTATCTGCTTGCCTCGGAAATCATGAACAAGCTGGTGCAGGCAGAGCCGGGCAATGCCGAGGCCAAGGACCTGCTCGCCGACGTGTTCGAACAGCTTGGCTATCAGCAGGAGAATCCGGGGCTGCGCAACAGTTTCCTCGCAGCGGCCTACGAGCTTCGGACAGGTATTCCGCAGGGCGCAA
This sequence comes from Roseovarius sp., assembly GCF_018066915.1. Lineage (GTDB taxonomy): Bacteria > Pseudomonadota > Alphaproteobacteria > Rhodobacterales > Rhodobacteraceae > Roseovarius. The sequence continues at coordinate 4,418 of NZ_JAGPVV010000354.1, read as the reverse complement.
CCGCAAGCTCGACCGGGCCGGATATCATTCGGGCCATGTCGACCGAGCTTTTCCTCAACTTCCTTGGCATCCGGATGGACAGCCGACGGGCGGAGGGGCTGGAATTCAGCATGAACCTCGTGACGCCGGACAATGGCGAGCAGTTCATCGTCGAGTTGCGGAACGCGACGCTGACCAACATTCAGGGATTCCAGGACCCGGCGGCGGACCTGACGCTGACCATCAACCGTGCCGATCTGGAGTTGACGATGGCGGGGGTCAAGCCGCTGGAGGAACAGCTTGCCGATGGCACGGCAACGGCCGAGGGCGATCTGGCGATCCTCGGTCAGCTTGCGGCGTTGATGGTGGATTTCGACCCAAGGTTCGAAATCATGCCCGGCACCAAGGCAATGACCGACGCGGCAGAGACAGACCCCTACGCGGCCACGGTCGGAGCCGTCATTTCCGAGTAAACCTTTGGTGGTCAGCGAAAAATGATCGCTGGCCACCACCTCCCGGTTCGCTCGGCCTCCCATTTCCGGACGGGGCCGAACCCGATGGCACAGCCATCCGCCATCAGGCAACCCCGCCCAGATCACCCATGACAAGGAGACTATCCATGCACCGACATCTCGTCGCGGGCGGCCTCAGCCTCTTGCTCGCCGGATCATGGGGCGGGCAGGCCAGGGCCCAAGACGCCGAAGAGCTTGCCCAGCAACTGGCAAACCCGGTTGCCTCGCTCATCAGCGTGCCGCTCCAGTTCAATCATGACGGCGACATCGGACCGAATGGCGATGGATCGCGTCTGGTTCTGAACGTTCAGCCGGTTGTTCCCTTTTCCATCGGAGAGAATTGGAACCTGATTTCGCGGACGATTGTCCCGATCATCCATCAGGATGATGTCGTGCTCGGATCGGGTTCGCAGAGCGGCCTCGGCGACATTCTTCAGAGCTTCTTTTTCTCACCCAAGGCCCCTACGGCGGGCGGTGTGATCTGGGGGGTTGGTTCGGTCTTGCTCTTGCCGACGGCAACCGACGATCTGCTTGGTGCCGAAAAATGGGGGGCGGGTCCAACCGGTGTCATGCTGGTGCAGCGCGGACCCTGGACCGTAGGGGGGCTGGCCAACCACGTCTGGTCCTTTGCTGGGGATAGCGCGCGCGCGGACATCAACAGGAGCTTTGTGCAACCCTTCATCTCTTACACCACAGAGAATGCTTGGACCTTCACCCTGCAGACCGAGACCGCCTATGACTGGGAGGCAGAGGAGTGGGCGGTTCCGGTCAATGCGGTTGCCTCAAAACTGGTGCGGATCGGGGGCAAGCCGGTCAGCCTGTTCGGCGGCATCCGCTATTGGGCCGACAGCCCCGCCTCGGGTCCCGATGGCTGGGGGATACGCTTTGGCGCGACATTCCTCTTTCCAAGATGAGCCGCGGCAGAGCGAGAGGGTCAGGTTTGCGCGATAGGCTGGGGGATCATCCGCGTCGGCGCCGCATGGATGCGCCGACGCGGTTCTTCCTCAAGCGTTCGGATTGGCGAGCGTGCCAACCGTCACGTCGAGGGTCTTTTCCGCACCTTTGTGCAGAACCGTGACCGGCACGACGGCCTCGGGTGCGGTCGCCGCCACGGCGCGGGTCAGATCACGCAATTCCGTAATCGCGGTCTCGTTGAAGCTGAGGATGATGTCGCCCTCCTTGAGTCCGGCCTTGGCGGCGGGGCTGTCGGGCGTCACATTCTCGATCACCGCGCCTCTGGGGGTGTCATAACCCAGCACCTGTGCGATATCCTCGGGCATCGGCTTGATCTGCACGCCAAGCCAGCCACGGGTGATCGTGCCGTCATCGGACAGGTCCGCCACGATGTGCTGCACGAGGTCCGACGGCACCGCAAAACCGATACCGACCGATCCACCATCGGGCGAGAAGATCGCGGTGTTCATGCCGATCACCTCACCTGCGTTGTTGAAGAGCGGCCCGCCGGAATTGCCCCGATTGATGGCGGCATCCGTCTGGATATAGTCATCATAGGGACCGGAATTGATGTTGCGCGACAGGGCCGAGACGATGCCGGATGTCACCGTGCCGCCCAAACCATAGGGATTGCCGACTGCGACCACCTCATCCCCGGCCCGCATCGCATCCGAGTCGCCGAAGCGCACAAAGGGCATGTTTTCCTCTGTGTCGAGCTGGAGCACGGCCACATCGGTCAGCGGGTCGCTGCCGATAACGGTCGCATCAAATGCGCGGCCATCCGCGAGTTTGACGGTCACGCTCTCGGCACCTTCGACAACGTGGTTGTTGGTGACGATCTTGCCGTCTTCGGAAATGATAAAGCCTGATCCAAGGCCCTGGCGCGCCGGCATCTCGCCTGTGGGGGGCATCATACGCTCGAACTGACGGCGCAGCTCTTCGGGCAGGTCTTCGGGCAATTGGCCGGACATGTTGGTTGGCTGCGCCTTGGCGGTGACTTCGATATAGACCACGGCGGGCGAGACCGCCGCAACGAGATCACCATAGCCGCCCGCAGGCACCGCAAGTGCCGGGCTGGCGATGCCGAGAGAGAGGCCTGTTGCGCCCAAGACAGCGACAAGGGCTGCGGACCCTGCAAGGCGACGGGAAAGAGGTGTGGAGGACATCATTGAAAGCTCCGTTGTGTTGCGTCCGATGCTGCCCATATGATGCGCAGGTCTCACAGCCGGATGTGCCCGACTATACAAATAGTTTAGGAACGGCAGGCGCGGCCAAAAGCGGGTGCAAAGAGGTTCCAACGGGGATAGCTGGTTCGCAGGCAATGGATATCACGAGGATGACATGAAGCTGCTTGTGGTCGAAGACGATGCAACGACGGGGGCCTATATCGCGCGGGGTCTGCGCGAGGAAGGGCAGAGTGTCGATCTGGTCAGCAACGGGCGGGATGCGTTGATCCAGGCAACGAGCGGACCCTATGACGTTCTGATCATCGACCGGATGTTGCCCGAAATCGACGGGCTGACACTGGTCAAGACCCTGCGTGGCGCGGGCAATCACACGCCGGTTCTCTTCCTGACCTCGCTTGGGAGTGTCGAAGAGCGCGTCAGCGGTTTGAACGCCGGGGCGGATGATTATCTGGTCAAACCCTTTGCCTTTGGCGAGTTGTCGGCACGGGTTGCGGCGCTGGCCCGGCGTCCGCATGCGCTGGAACAAGAGACCGTGTTGCGCGCGGGGCCTCTGGAAATGGACCTGATCGCCCGCAAGGTGACGCGTGAGGGTCAGGAGATCGACCTTCTGCCGCGCGAATTCGCCATTCTCGAACATCTGCTGCGCCGCAAGGGGCGCGTGCAGACGCGCACGATGCTGCTCGAGGCGATCTGGGATATCTCGTTCGATCCGATGACCAATGTGGTTGAAACCCATATCAGCCGATTGCGCGCCAAGGTGGACAAACCCTTTGCAACCGAACTCATCAAGACGGTGCGCGGTGCCGGCTACCGGATCGACGCATGACCTTGACGCGCGCCTTTCTGCTGCGCTCGATGCCGATACGGCTGGCGGCGGGGCTTGTGCTCTTGTTCTCGCTGGTATCGCTGCTGGGGCTTTGGGTGAGTTACCTCTACACGCAGTCCTCTTTCGAGCAGACGCTCCGCGCCGATCTCTCGCAGGACATGGCGGGGTTTCGCGCAGCCCCGTCTGCCGCAGCCCTCGCCTCGCTGGTCGAGGCCGAGGCACGCAGCACCGATCCTGAACGGGTCGTGCTGAGCTATTTCGCGCCGAACGGGCGGCACTATGGCAACGCGTTGGTGGCGCGCGATGCGGATGGCTATCGGATCATATCCTATCTTCCGGGCAATCCCGAGATCGAGGGGCGATTTCTGGCGCTGACCACATCGCTGCATGGTGGCCAACTGACCGTGGCGCGCAGCCTTGCGCATATCGACGCGCTGCGGGATGCGTTTCTCAATATTCTGGGTATCTCGCTGCTGCCAACGGTTCTTGTTGCGCTTTCGGGCGGATGGATGCTGGCGCGGCGCGGCGCGCGGCATGTGGCGGTCATCAGCGGAACGCTTGATCAACTGACATCGGGAAACCTGGAGGCGCGAGTAGGGGAGGTTGCAGGCTGGTCAGACGATCTGGCGCGCATCGCCGCCAAGGTCGATCAGATGGCCCGCTCGCAAGAGGATGCGATCGAGAGCCTGCGGCAGGTATCCTCGGATATTGCCCATGATCTCAAGACCCCGATTCAGCGCGCCGCGGTGCATCTGGACGATCTGAGCCAAAGCCCGGATCTGACCAAGGAGGCGCGCGAGATGCTGGACCGGGCGCAGGCGGAACTCGACGGGATCGTGTCGATCTTTCATGCCCTTTTGCAACTGTCGCAGATCGAAAGCGGCTCGCCTCGGGGGCGGTTTGCGCCGGTGGACCTGTCCGAGCTGTGCCAGACGCTTTGTGATGTTTACGATCCTGCAA
>NZ_JAGPVV010000348.1 GCF_018066915.1 Roseovarius sp. | reverse complement strand
AGCGACCGCAAGCGTCCGCCGAGGCCGCCCTCTGCGCGGGCCTTTGCCAGGTCGGCATTGGCCTTTTGCAGCCGCACCAGCCCGGTTTGCCAACGCGGATGCTCGATATCGAGGGTGATCGGGAAGATCTGTTTGCTGATGTCCGATGTCTTGGTGAAGACCTCATGCGCATACCAATCCGGATCAACGCCAAGCGCGTTGTGGAACGCGGGGCGCTGATGGTCGCGCACATACATGGTGGCATAAACGGCGGTCAGGAAGAACTTGATCCAGAGCACGTTTCGGCCAGAGGTCAGCTTGGGGTCGGTCTTCATCAGCAGGGCAAAGGCCTCGCCATGGCTGAACTCGTCGTTGCACCATTCCTCAAACCATTTGAAGATCGGGTGGAAGCGGTGTTCGGGATGCGCCTCGAGATGCCGAAAGATCGTGATATAGCGCGCATAGCCGATCTTTTCGCTGAGGTAAGTGGCGTAGTAGATGAACTTGGGCCGGAAATAGGTATATTTCTTTTGCTGGGTCAGGAACCCGAGGTTCACCGCCACGCCCGCTTCGCGCAGCGCGTCATTGATAAAGCCCGCATGCCGCGCCTCGTCGCGCGCCATCAGTTGAAAGAGCTGGGTGATGTCCTTGTTGTTGCCGCGCCGTTTCATTTCCTTGTAGAGCACGCAGCCGGAAAACTCGGCGGTGCAGGAGGAGACGAGAAAGTCGATGAACTCTTTCTTGAGCTTCGGTTCCATCCCGTCCCAATCGACGTGATCCCAGTCTTCGTTTTTCTTGAAATGGCCCTTGTTGGGGTCTGCTTCCATCTGGTCGATGAGCTTGTCCCAGTCCTCGCGCACCGACGAGACGTCGATGGCATCAAGCTCGTCGAAATCGGTGGTGTAAAAGCGCGGCGTGAGCAAGGTGTTCTGCATCGCCAGTTCAGTGGCGGCCTTGCTGTCGAACTTGGCATTCGCCTCTTGGATGGCGAGACCCTCTTCGACGGTGGTGGCGTCGGCGGAATGTTTGACGGCGATGTTCATAGCGTCACCTCATCGGAGAAGGAGAATTCACAGAGTTCCATCACTTCGAAATCACCGGTCAGGCGGGTCCAGAGGCGCTCAATCGCGCTCGCGCGGATGATGGTGGCCTCGCGGTCTTCGCTCACGACCATGCCGTAGGGGGCCATGATCTCGGGGCCATGCACCTTGACACTGTCGCCGGGATAGACGGTGGTGCCGTTGTTGAAGCGCACATGGGCGTGCAGGCTCTCGAAACAGTGGCTGATTTCGACCGTGCAGGGGGCGCGTTCAAATTCGCGTGTCAGAAGTCCCATTGTGGTGATCCTTTCCTAGCGGGTCAAAAGTTTGGTGAAGGCCATCGAATTGGTCTGGCCAAAGCCCATCAGGTCCGCGCCCCATCCGGTCGAGGGGTCGTAGACCGAGAGGCGGCCATCCTTGCGGGCGATGATGGTGACGGGGCCGGTGAGGGCCACGCCATGCTTGGCGCGCTCGCGGTCGAGAACGCGGGACACGCCGGCGATAAAGCCACCCTCTTCGGGTGAAAGATTGGCAATCAGGGTGCCATTGGCATCGAGGATCGTGGCGGCCCCACCCATAGTGCCGCTCAGGAACACATGGCGTTCCAGCACGATCTCGCTGTCGGGCGGGGTGGCGACCAGCGGGGCATCGGTGAGGCGCGCATAAGTGACCAGCGCCAGCACCGCCAGCACCAGCCCCAGCATCGCGCGGATCATCACGCGCGGCACGAGATCGCGGTCTGGTGGGGCCTTGTAACGGGGGGCGCTTGTATCGGTCATCTTATCCGCTCCTGTTCATTCTGCCGCGATGGCACGCGGCGGCGCGCTGCGGGTGATCTTGGGCGTGGCGACGCGGGTTTCCGCCGCCTCAGCCAGCAGTTGTGCCACCTTGGCCGCCTCGGGGATGCAGCGCAGCGCGGGCTGCGTGCGGCGCATGACCCAAGGGCGCACATGCGGCCAGCACACAAGGTAGCTGAGCCGCGTGTCACCCATCAGGTCAAGCACGATGGTGCCAGTATCGTTCTTGCCCAGTTTGAGATCGGCGCGCCCGACCTGCGTGTAGGGCAGGTTGAGCGTGACCGTCAGTGCCGCACCGATGCGCATGGCGACGCGGCGGTTGGTGATCGTGTAGACCGTGGCGCGCGCCTGAACATAGCCCACCAGCATCAGCATCAGGCAGACCACCGCGCCCATGATCACGAGCGGCAGGGCGGCGGCAAAGGCCGTGACAAGCGGCATCTGGTCCATCATAGTGATGAACCGCCAGACCGCGAGCACGACGAAGTATCCCGCCACCCACGGCAGGCTGAGCGCCTCGACGCTCAACCGCCACCAATCGGGCGCCCCCTGCCAGAGGATACGTTCGCCCTCGGGCGGGGTTTCGGGCAGGCCCCTTACGGGTTCAACGGCAAAATCGTCGTGGCTCATGGTCTTGGCTCCTTATCCCAGCAGCGGCTCTTGCCGTGCGTCGCTGGCGTAGAGGGTGCCACCGCCGTAATAGCCGCTGATCTTGTCCTCTTCGAGCAGGGTCACCTGACGCGACGAGGCATGTTGTGGCACACCGCCGAAATGCTTGCCAAAGATCGAGCGGACATTGACGCGGTCCGACTTGATCCGGGCAAAGGTGATCGGCACCAGACGCTTGCCTTCGCCATGCGGCGCGGCCAGTTCGATTTCCAGATACCGCACCAGTTGCTCGGGTTCGTCGATCCACATGTCGCTGATCTTGCCCACGATTTCGCCGTCTCCGGCAACGACCGGCAGGCCTCGTGGATCACGCCCTGCGGCCACCACGAAATGCTCGGTCGCGGCCATCGGCACGATCTTGGGGTGGCCATGGCCATCCAGTTCCGGCACATCGCGGCGCGGGGCCCAAGACGCGGGGCCAACCCCATCGGCCATCGGATTGCCGGTGGGGGCAAAGGGGAAGCCATTGCCCGCAGCGGTTTTTTCCAGCGCCAGATCGGTGCGGTCCGGGTTCTGCCCTGACGGCACGGTCAATTCGCCCCGGCCATGCGGCAATTTGAAGGTCTTGTCGCCCGGCAGCGGGAACAGCCCCTGATTGGCTGACGGCCTGCCGTCATCATCCTCGAGCGGATAGCCTTCGCGCATGTTCTCGCGCTGGATGTAGAAAATCAGCAGGGCAAAGAACCCGTAGAACAGCCAGAGCGAGAGGCTTGCGAGATCAAAATTTCCAAAGAACGGCTCGGTCATGTCAGACTCCTTTCGAGCGATCGCAGGTCATGTGGGGAAATCGGCCAGCCCGATGCGGCCGCCCCCGGATTGGGTTGTGCTGCCGGGCTGCTTGAACCGCACCAGCGGGCCAAGGACGGCAAGGGTAATGAACAAAAGGGCAATTTCCCCGTGGTAGACGACGGAATAGCCGGTCGCCGCTGTGCGGAGCGCCTCGCCCATCTGCCCCGAGAGGGCGAGATGATTGACGACGTCGCGCACACCGCCGCCGATGGCAATCGAGAGACCCGCCGCCGTGGCCTGTGCCGCGCCCCAAGCGCCCAGCGCCAGACCATGCCCGGACATGCCACTTGCAGCGAGCGCCATGGCGGCGGTCAGGGTCGAGACCGCAAAGAGCCCGCCGCCCAGACCGATCAGGCCCGCCCCGGCGAAAAAGAGCGCAGGCGCCTGCATTGGCGCGGAGAAGATCACGGTCGAAAAGGCCGCGATCCCGATCAAGAGGCCGGTGCCCGCCATGCGGTAGGCATTGGCCCCCCGCAAGAGCGCGCGCCCCGCAAGGCCAAAGCCGATCAGCGCGCCAATCGCCCAGATCGAGGTCAGCATCGTGGTCGAGGACACTGACAGCCCCAGCACCTCGCCGCCGTAGGGTTCCAGCAGCACGTCCTGCATGTTGAAGGCCATGGTGCCAAGGAACACAACCGCCAGCAGCCGCCCCGCCGTTCCCCCAGCCATGAGATCCGCCCAAGCGGCGCGGAACTCGGGGCGCGGGGCCGCGCGTTCGGCGCGGCTCATGGGGTTGAGCTTTTCCTGTTTCCAGAGCGCGATCAGGTTGAGGATGATCCCGAGAGAGGCCGCCCCCTGAACCACGCGCACCAGTGTGAAGGGCGCGAAATCCCGCAAGAGCCAGCCAATCACAATGGCCGAAATCGCCATGCCCAAGAGGAACATGACGTAAAGCAGCGCCACGACGCGCGGACGTGTCTCATCGGTGGCTCGGTCACTGGCCAGTGCCAGACCGGCGGTCTGGGTCATATGCAGGCCAAGGCCGGTCATCAGGAACGCCAGCGCCGCCAGCACCTCGCCCGCCCAGGTCGGCCCCACCTCTTGTTGGCCCGAAAGCACCAAGAGCGCGAAGGGCATGACCGCAAGGCCCCCCATCTGCCAGAGCGAGCCGAACCAGAGATAGGGGATACGTTTCCATCCCAAGGCCGAGCGATGCGTGTCTGACCGGAACCCCATCAGCGCCCGGAAGGGCGCGATCAGCACCGGCAGCGCGATCATCGCTGCAACCACGAGGGCCGGCACCGAAAGCTCGACGATCATCACGCGGTTGAGCGTGCCCAACAGCAGCACCGTCGCCATCCCCACTGACACCTGAAAGAGCGACAGGCGCAGAAGCTGCCAGAGCGGCAGACCCTCGCTTGCCGCATCGGCAAAGGGCAGCCAGCGCGTGGTCAGCGCCATCAGGGGGGAAGGGCGGCGCGTGCTCATCTGTGAACCTCCATCGCCTGAGAGATGTAAAAGCCGGATGTCACGCGGGCCAGCGGGCGCAGGGTGGCGGTGCTGCCTGCATAGCGCAGCGCCCGTTGCAGCCGTTTGGCGGAATGGGGCACCAAGCTGGGCGAGCGGTCAGCGCGCGGGAAAAGCTTGCCCATGCGCCACATCGCCATCAAGAGCGGGGTGCGCGGGGCCACGGTAAAGACCACCGTGTCGGTGGTGCGCGCGGCCAGCGCATCGAGCGCGCGCGCAAGGTCGGATTCGGTGTAATAGATCAGGCTGTCCATCGCCATGACGTGATCAAACCGCCCAAGGGCAGCATCAAGCATGTCACCTGCGTGAAAGCTGACCTGTGGGGCGAGCGCATCGGGCAAGCGCCGCCGCGCCACCTCGATGAGGGCGGGGGAGATATCCACCGCCATCACCTCGGCACCGCGTGCGGCCAGTTCCGCTGTCATCTGCCCGGCGCCGCAGCCCGCATCGAGCACGCGCAGCCCCCGCATGTCCTGCGGCAGCCGCGCCAGCATCTGCGCGCGCATCCGGTCGCGGCCCAAGCGGACCGTCTGGCGGATTTTTGAAACCGGCGCATCGCTTGTCAGCCGCTCCCAGACCTGGGTCGCGGTGCGGTCGAAATAGGTCTCGACCCGGTCGCGCGTCTGCGCCCAGTCATCCTGGGGGGCACCGAGGGCCGGAGGCGAGCTGAAATCACGCATCAATCGAACCCCAGCAATTCAAAGATGTCGCGGTCTTCCATCGGCGAGGGGGCCAAGGGATCGGTGCCGTTCCAGAGATGCTGCGCCAGCCCTGTGTAGATGTCGCGCACCATCTGCACCTCGTCATCCAGCTCCATCTCGAACAGCGTCTTTTTCTTGAGGCGCGAGCGGCGGATGGCGTCGATATCGGGCATATGGGCGATGCGGTTGAAGCCCACCACATCGCAATAGCGGTCCACCTCGTTGGTATCGCGCGACCGGTTCGCCACGCAGCCCGCCAGCCGCACCTTGTAGTTGGCGGATTTGGCCTGCACGGCGGCAATGATCCGGTTCATCGCATAGATGCTGTCGAAATCATTGGCGGTGACGATCAGGGCGCGGTCAGCGTGCTGCAACGGTGCCGCAAAGCCACCGCAGACCACATCGCCCAGAACGTCGAAGATCACCACATCGGCATCATCGAGCATGTGGTGCTGCTTGAGAAGCTTGACCGTCTGGCCCACCACGTAACCGCCACAGCCGGTGCCGGCAGGGGGGCCACCGGCCTCGACACATTTCACGCCGCCCCAGCCCACGGTCACGAAATCCTCGGGGCGCAATTCCTCGGCGTGGAAATCCACGCTCTTGAGAATGTCGATCACCGTCGGCTGCAACTGGCCTGTCAGGGTAAAGGTGCTGTCATGCTTGGGGTCGCAGCCGATCTGCAACACCCGTTTGCCCATGGCGGCAAAGGCCGCCGAGAGATTGGACGAGGTGGTCGATTTGCCGATCCCGCCCTTGCCATAGACCGAGAACACCTTGGCGCCTTCGATTTTCATATCGGCGTCCTGATGCACTTGCACCGATCCCTCGCCGTCCTGTCCCCTCAAGCTGGGAATGTCGTCGCGCGGGCTCATGTTGTCCTCCAATCGGCTTGCGCCGTGATTTCATGTTTCATCGTTCCCGAAATACTCCGGGGGTGTGGGGGCTGGCCCCCACTCCGGCTCAGGGGATACTCGCTATGCGTTGTCATTCTGCCGCCACCCCTTCCATCCGATCCTCCATCGCCGCCGCTGCGGATTGGAGTGCTGCGAGGGTCGCGGCATCGGTCTGCCAATAGGCGCGGTCATGCGCCTCGAGGAGGCGGTTCGCCATGCGCGACGAGGCCACCGGGTTGAGATCGCTCAACCGCTTGCGCATCACCTCATCGAGCACGAAGGTTTCGGAAATCCGCTGATAGATCCACGGCTCCACCTGCCCGGTAGTGGCCGACCAGCCCATCGTATTGGTCACATGCGCCTCGATCTGGCGCACGCCTTCGGCGCCGTGGCGCAAGAGGCCTTCGTGGAATTTCGGGTTGAGCGAGCGGGCGCGGGTTTCAAGCGCCACCTGATCGGCCAGCGTGCGCACAGTGCCCGCCCCCCGCGTGGTGTCGGAGATGTAGATCGCCGCTTCCTTGCCACCGCGCGCCCGGCGCACCGCGCGGGAAATCCCGCCCAGTGTGTCGAAATAATGGTCCACCGTGGTGACACCCAGTTCGACCGACTCGAGGTTCTGATAGGCCACTTCGACCCGTTCCAGCGCCGCCTGCAAGAGCGCGCCCTGGGCTGTCGCCTTGCCGTTGACGCCGTAAGCAAAGCCCTTGCGCGCCTGATAGGCATCGGCCAACTCGTCCTCGTCGTCAAAGGCAGAGCTGTCGACCAGTTGATTGACATTCGAGCCATAGGCGCCTTCGGCATTCGAGAACACCCGCAGCGCCGCCGTTTCCAGATCGCAGCCGGTCTTGGCCATCTGCGCGCGGACATGGGCGCGGATATAGTTCATCTCGTCAGGCTCATCGGCCTGTGCGGCTACCAGCGCCGCCTCGGCCAGCATCCGCACCTGCAAGGGCAGCAGATCGCGGAAAATGCCCGAGAGCGTCATCATCACGTCGATGCGCGGGCGGCCCAGCACTTCGAGCGGGATCAGGTCCGCGCCAGAGAGGCGGCCGAATGAGTCGAACCGCGGCTTGGCCCCCATCAGCGCCAGAGCCTGTGCCATGGGCGCGCCGTCGGATTTGATATTGTCCGATCCCCAGAGCACGAGGGCAATCGAACGCGGCAGGCTCTTGTGGGTCTCCAAGAGGCGCGCGGCCTGACGCGCGCCATCGCGGCAGGCGAATTCGGTAGGCATGCGGAAGGGATCAAAGGCATGGATATTGCGCCCGGTGGGCAGGATATCGGCCGAACGGATCAGGTCGCCGCCGGGCACGGGCGGGGTAAAGTGCCCACCCAGCGCGTGCAGCAGCGCCGCAATCTCGGTTTCCTGTTGCAAGAGGGCATCCACCCGCGCCCGTGTTTCTGCATCGGTGCCTTCCATGATCGCGAGATACCCGGCGCGGGCCTCGGCGCTCATCGGGCGGCCCAGCACGTGCAGGCCTTCGGGGATCAGCGCCTCTTCGGTCTCAAGGAGTTTGAGCCAGAGCGTATCGGGTTCACGTCCCCCCATATCGACTGTCACCGCCTGCTCGGCGATGAGCGCGCGCAATTCCTCGCGCTCGGGGGCGTCGCCAGACATCTCGCGCCAGCGCTTGAGGCTGTCCTTGAGTTCCGCAAGGCCCTTGTAGAGGCCAGAGGCCGCCAGCGGCGGGGTCAGGTGTGTGACCGTCACAGCGCCAGTGCGCCGCTTGGCAAGGCTCGCCTCGGAGGGGTTGTTGGAGGGGTAGAGATAGACATTGGGCATGTCGCCAATCAGGCGATCCGGCCAGCAGCCAGCCCCCGGTCCGGCCTGTTTGCCCGGCATGAATTCCAGCGCGCCATGCATCCCGAAGTGCAAGAGCACGTCGGCCTGAAAGCGGTTCTTGAGCCAGAGGTAAAATTGCGCAAAGGCATGGGTCGGGGCAAATCCGCGCTCGAAGAGAAGGCGCATCGGGTCGCCCTCATAGCCAAAGGCCGGTTGCAGCCCGACAAAGACATTGCCGAACTCGGCCCCAAGGATGAAGACGCCGCGCCCGTCCGATTGCGCCTTGCCGGGGGCAGCACCCCATTGCGCCTCGATCTCGCGCAGCCAAGGCGTGCCAGACACGATGTCATCGGCGCTGACATGGGCGGCGATATTGGCCTCTTGGCCGTATTGGCGGGCGCTGCCCTCTAGGACCGCGCGGCGCAACTCTTCGACCGTTTCGGGCGGGGTCAGGTCATAGCCGCGCGCGGCCATGGCGTGCAGCATGTTGTGCAGCGATTGGAACACGTCAAGATAGGCCGCCGTGCCCGCCGCCCCGGCATTGGGCGGAAAGCCGAAAAGCACGATGCCCACGCGGCGGGTTGCCACCTCTTGCCGCCGCAGATGCGCCAGCCGCGCGACCCTTGCCGCCAGCATCTCGATCCGTTCGGGGCAGGGGGCCATCGCGCGCTGTCCGTCGCCGGTGCAGCGCCGTGCGCAGCCTTCGCAGGTTTCGTTGCCATGGCGTCCGGCAAAGACGGTGGGGTTGGTGGCGCCGTCGATCTCGGGCAGGGCCACGAGCATGGTTGTCTCGATCGGTCCCAGACCGCCCGCCGATCCGGCCCATTGCGCCAGCGTCTGAAATTCGAGCGGATGGGCGGCGACGTAAGGCACATCAAGGTGGGTCAGCACATCGACCGCCGCCGCACTGTCATTATAGGCGGGGCCGCCCACGAGGCTGAAGCCGGTCAGAGACACGAGCGTATCGACGCGCCCCTCGAAGAAGCGTTCGACCGCCGGGCGGCCATCAAGCCCCGAGGCAAAGGCCGGGATCACCCGCAGGCCGCGCGCCTCGAACGCCCGGATCACCGCGTCATAATGCGCGTGATCGCCCGAGAGCACATAGCTGCGCATGACCAAAAGGCCGACCGTGCCGATCATCCCTTGGGGGGTTGGCAGGCGCGAGATATCGGTCGTGATCCGTTCGGGCAGGTCGGGATGGTAGAGACCCACCTCGGGGTAATCCTGCGGTGCGGGGGCGCGCAGCGCGCGAAAGCGGGCCTCGTGGCCATAGCGCGACATGAGGAACCGCAGCATCGCCTCGATATTGTCGTCCGAGGTGCCCAGCCAGTATTGCATGACGAGGAACCATGCGCGCAGGTCCTGCGCCTTGCCGGGGATGTATTTCAGGATGCGCGGCAGGCGGCGCAGCATCTTCATCTTTTTCTCGCCCGATTCCGCCGACGGCTTGTCGGTGCCGCGCAGACGTTTGATCAGCTTGCGCGCGCCGGTTTCAGGGGCGGCCATGTCGAGCGTGCCCATGCGGGTCAGTTTCACGATCTGGGCATCGGCAATGATGCCGATCATCGCATCGCACTGATCGCGCCGCGCCTTGAGGTCCGGCAGGATTGCCCGGATGTGATCCTCGAGAAAGAGCAGGCTGACGAGGATCAGGTCACCGCGCGCGATATCGGCGCGGGCATTGTCCAGAGCGGCGGGGTTTTCGCCCCATTCGGCGGCGGCATGCACCTTGAGGGTGAGGCCGGGAAATTCGGCCGCCATCCGCTCTGCCACACGGGCGCAGGCACCCGCCGCATGGGCATCCAGCGTCAGGATCACGACGCGGTAGGGCGCCGCCGGGGCCTGTGGGGTCACGTCATCGCGCATAATGGGCCTTTGCCTCGTAAAGCGTGTCGATGCCGATTTCGTTCAGCCCCTTTTGCGAGGCGAAAATCTCGGTGTTGCGCCGGGCCTTGCCGCGCACGAAGAAGGGGATCTTCTTCAACTCGCGCTCGGCGTCGGCCAGCCAGACCAGAACGTCGCTTGCCTTGGCCGGTGCTTCTGCCGGGGCCGGGGTCTCTGCGGTGTCCTTCGTGGCGTCCTTGGCCACATGCTGCCCGCCATGGTGGCTGGCGCCTGCGGCGTCGTGGAATTCGAAATCGTCACGGAACATATGCAAGAGGTGCTCTTCGAGACCCATCACCAGCGGATGGACCCAAGTGTCAAAGATCACATTGGCCCCCTCGATTCCCATTTGCGGGGAATAGCGGGCCGGGAAATCCTGAACATGCACGGGGGCAGAGATCACGGCGCAGGGGATGCCCAGCCGTTTGCCGATCATCCGCTCCATCTGCGTGCCAAGGATCATCTCGGGGGCGGCGGCCTCAATCGCGGCCTCAACCTCGAGATAGTCGTCGGTAATCAGCGCCTCGAGCCCATAGGCCTTGGCCAGTGCCCGCAGGGGCCGCGCCATTTCGCGGTTGTAGCAGCCAAGCCCCACCACCTCGAACCCCATCTCGTCACGGGCGATGCGGGCGGCGGCGGCGGCATGGGTGCCATCGCCAAAGATGAACACGCGCTTGCCTGTCAGATAGGTGCTGTCGACGCTGGCTGAATACCAAGGCAGGCGCAAACGCTCTTCATCCATCGCTTGAGGAACATTGCCCAAGACGCTGACTTCGCAAATGAAATCGCGAGTGGCACCGACGCCGATTGGGACAGTCTTGGTAAATGGCAGGCCCAATTCCCGCTCCATCCAGCGGCAGGCGCTCTCGCCCGTCTCGGGATACATCAGCACGTTGAAATGCGCGGCCCCAAGCCGGGCGATATCCGAGGGGGACGCGCCATAGGGCGCGCAGACATTCACGGCGATGCCCATGTCGGCCAGCATGCCGGTCAGTTCGGTGATGTCGTCGCGGTGGCGAAATCCAAGGGCGGTCGGCCCGATCAGATTGCAGCTGACATGGGCGGTCTTGTCGATCGGCTTGGCCAGCGCGCGGGTGATCTGAAAGAAGGTTTCATCCGCGCCGAAATTTTCCTTGCGCTGATAGCTGGGCAGTTCAAGTGCGATGACCGGGCAGGGCAGGCCCATCATTTCGGCCATTCCGCCGGGGTCGTCTTGAATGAGTTCGGCGGTGCAGGAGGCACCGACAATCATCGCCTCTGGCTGAAACCGGTCATAGGCGGCCTGACAGGCGGTCTTGAAGAGATTGGCGGTATCGGCCCCAAGATCGCGCGCCTGAAAGGTGGTGTAGGTCACGGGCGGGCGGTGATTGCGCCGCTCGATCATGGTGAACAGCAGATCGGCATAGGTATCGCCCTGCGGTGCGTGCAGCACGTAATGCAGACCCTTCATCGCGGTGGCGACGCGCATCGCGCCGACATGCGGCGGGCCTTCGTATGTCCAGAGCGTTAGCTTCATGATGCTGCCCCCAGTTTTAGGGCCGCACGGCGGCGCATCGGGCGCGAGAAGAGCCCTGCGAGATCGCCTGCCTGTTCGTAGAAATGCACCGGGGTAAAGACCAGCTCGATCGCCCATTTGGTCGCCAGCCTCTCGGCCTCGAGCGGGTTGGCAAGGCCCAGACCGCAGACCGTCAGATCGGGCTGAGCGGCGCGACACCGGTCGAGTTGACGCTCGACATCCTGACCTTCGGTCAGTTGCGGGCCTGCCTCGAGCAGGTCGAGATCGGGGCCGAGGATGTTCTTGTGCAGGAAGGGAGTGCCCACCTCGATCGCGCGCATGCCACATTCGCGGGTCAGAAACCGCGCCAGCGGGATTTCAAGCTGGCTGTCGGGGAAGAAAAAGATCGACTTGCCGCGCAGGCTCTCGGCGGCTTGGGCGACGGCGCGGGTGGCGCGGTCGCGCGGGGCGGCGGTGACACGCTCGAACGTGGCGTCATCGACGCCGAATTCATCGGCCACGGCGCGCAACCAGCCGGTCGTGCCCTCTGCGCCAAAGGGGAAGGGGGCTGGGATATGCCGTGCGCCGCGCCGCTCAAGGGCTGCGAGCGTATCGCCAAGGAAGGGCTGCAAGAGAGCAAAGACAGTGTTCGGGCCCACGCTCAGCGGATCATCTGCCCGGCGCGCGGGCAGGATCGCGACATCGGTGATCCCCATCTGGGCCAGGAGGTCGCGGGCCTGATCCTCGACCACATCGGGCAGGGCCCCCACCAGCATCAACTGGCGCGCATCGGTTTCGGGCAGCGAGGGGACCATGGAGGCAAGGCAGGCATCCTCGCCTTGGGTAAAGGTCGTCTCGATGCCCGAGCCGGAATAGTTCAGCACCCGCACATGCGGGGCGTGCTGCACGCTCAGCCGTTCGGCGGCGCGGGCGAGATCAAGCTTGATCACTTCGGACGGGCAAGAGCCCACGAGGAAGAGTTGCCGGATATCGGGGCGGCGCGCGATCAGGCGGGCCACCTCTCGCTCCAACTCGACCTGTGCATCGGCGAGACCGGCGAGATCGGTCTCTTCCAGAATGGCGGTGCCGAATCGTGGCTCGGCAAAGATCATCACGCCAGCGGCGGATTGCAGCAGGTGTGCGCAGGTCCGCGAGCCGACCACGAGAAAGAACGCATCCTGCATCTTGCGATGCAGCCAGATGATCCCGGTCAGACCGCAGAAGACCTCGTGCTGACCGCGTTCGCGCAGAACGGGGGCCTCGCGACAGCCAGTGCTGGGGGGAGTATCAAAGCTCATGCGGCCTCTCCTGCCTGAAGGCGCGCCATGCGCAGTTTCCACAGGAATTGTCCGGCGTTGATGACGTAGGCGGCATAGGCCGCGAGCGCGAGACCCATCAGGCCCTGCGGTGTGAGCGCATGGCTCCAGAGTGCCCAGAGATAGGCGGTGTGCAGGGCGATGACGCCAAAGCTGAACACATCTTCCCAGAAGAACGCGGGCGCGAAGAGGTATTGGCCGAACACGACCTTTTCCCAGATCGCGCCTGTCACCATGATGAGGTAGAGCACGCCAGTCTTGATTACGATGGACCAGGTCGCGGCGGCAAATCCGTCGCCGGTGACGAGGTAGCGCAGCACGAGCCCGAGCGAAATCAGGAAGACCAGAAATTGCACCGGTGCGAGAATGCCCTGCACGAGTGTCCAGACCGTGGCATCGCGGCGTGCGCGCTCTGCGGCGGTGTAGAGCGCTCCGGTCGCTTGTTGATGATGCGCCTGCCGCGCCATATCCCCTCCGGTCCCGTGTCTCTGGCCTGAGTTGATGCTACGACCTGAGGGCTAAATGTGTCAATTATAATTTACACTTTTGGACTCGGATAACTTGTCATGAAATCTGGACGGGGTCCGGGCGCGGGGGCTCTGGCGGGGCTGTCGCGGCATTTTTGGGCACCGGATCGGTCAATATCCGTGCAGTTTTCCCGAATTCGTGGGGAATGGGCGTGGTGGCCTGATTTGTTGCCCGAGTCTGTCAGGATAATTTGACATTTGACCTCTGCACCCGCACACTAGGTATACGGAGCAGAAAACGCGCCCCCCTTTGTCCCGAGTGCGATTCGCAGTATAGCGATACGCAGAGGATCGCGGGATAGTAGGGTCGCCTGGGAGGGCAACGCATGAGGGAACCCGAAGACAGCGGGTCTGGTCCGCAAGCATCAGGAATACGGTTTCTTGTCGAATCCGCCTTGCGAAAGGTGGCGCTCGACAAGCAGGGTGGGGATATCCCCAAGAGCAAGGGTGAGTGGATCACGCGGCTCTGTGCGGCCTTGACCGACGAGTCCGAGGCGGCGCATCAGCGGGTCATCGCCTCGATGGTGGCCAACGGGATCTCGTCGAGCGAGATTTACCAGACCTATGTGCCGGACGCCGCGCGCTTCCTTGGCGAAATGTGGGTGCAGGACAAGGCCAGCTTTGTCGATGTGACCGTGGGCGCGGCCCGGCTTCAGGCGCTGTTCCGCTCGCGGGATGCGGCCGATCTGGGCGGTTGGATGGATCGCAGTATCCCGCTTGGTCAATCGGTGCTGATGATCGTGCCGACGTTTGAGGATCACTCGATCGGCGCATTTGTCGCGGCGGATCAGTTCCGCCGGCATGGTATCTGGGTTCACATGGCCATCGGGCTTGAGGATGAGGAGCTGAAACACCTGTTGGGGTCCGGCAGGTTCGCCATGGCCGGTATCACAGCGGGCAGTCTGAAAACGCTTGAACAATTGACGGAATTGATAGATTACCTACGTTCGAATTTGGACAATTG
Source organism: Roseovarius sp. (assembly GCF_018066915.1). Classification (GTDB taxonomy): domain Bacteria; phylum Pseudomonadota; class Alphaproteobacteria; order Rhodobacterales; family Rhodobacteraceae; genus Roseovarius. Next base: position 802 of record NZ_JAGPVV010000348.1, on the reverse strand, counting down.
CCCGCCCATCGTGATCGGGGGGCGGTTGGTGGACAAGCCGAGGGAAGTGGAAAAGCGGACTGGCGCGGATTTTGCAGTACGGACAGCACGAGAAGCGATTGAGCTGTGCGGTCTTGCATCCGTGGTTGATCCGTTGTCAATCGACGCAAACACGTAATCCGCGCGCCCTGCGCGCGAGAGTTGGGATAGCAGCGTGACGAAGCAGAACAGGACGTCTGAGCGGCCCCTAACGGGTGGATTGCCCGGATCATCAAGCGTTGACCGCTTGATCGAGCAAGCCTCTGACATCGCGGTCATGCTCGATGACAAATCGCTTGTGACCGCCATTTCGGTGAGCCCGGATTTGCCAGAGCTTGGCAGTCTGGAGCATTGGGTGGGGCGGGATTTCCGCAATTTCCTGACGACCGAAAGCCGCACCAAGTTTGATGCGCGGCTGGCCGAGATGCGGGCCGATCCTGATGCGCTGCCGCGTCCCATCGAAATGAACCACCGTGACAATGCAAACTGGGAATTCCCGGTGCGCTACACGGTGCACCGCGAGCCTGATAGTGGCGGTGTGCTCTTGCTGGGCCGCGACATGCAGCCGCTGGCGGAAATTCAGCAGCGCCTTGTGCGCGAACAGATGGCGCGCGAGCGCGAGTTGGAGAAGTTTCGCGGCATCGAGACCTGTTACCGGGTCGTGCTCGAGGCGTCGGAGACGCCGCTTGTGCTGGTCGAGCCGGATCAGGGACGTATTCGTGACATCAATTCCGCGGGCGCGCTCTTGCTTGGGTCCAAGCGCGATGTGCTGGCGGGCAATGCC
>NZ_JAGPVV010000343.1 GCF_018066915.1 Roseovarius sp. | reverse complement strand
ATAGGAGCCGACAAAGAGCCAGCAAACCATCGCCGTGGTGCGCACCGTCAGATACACGCTCTCGCGCATCCGCTGCCATGTCATCGCGCGATAGACAAACGCAAGGAAGATACCGCCCAGCGCACCGATGGAGGCCGCTTCGGTTGGGGTGGCGAGACCGAACAGGATCGAGCCAAGCACCGCGAGGATGAGAAAGGCGAGCGGCACAAGAGAGGTCATGATCATCACGAAGAGCTGCATCTTCGGGATGTCCGGGATTTCCTCTTTGGTGGGTTTCGGTGCCACGGAGGGCTGCAGGATCGAGCGGCCGATCACGTAGATCAGGTAAAGAACCACAAGCGTCAGACCCGGCAAGAGCGCCGCCGCGTAGAGCCGCACGATGGAAACGCTCGACGCAGCCGCATAGACGATCAGCATGATCGATGGCGGGATGAGAATACCCAGCGTGCCGCCCGCGCAGATGATTCCGCTTGCGAAGGACGGATCATACCGCGCCTTGAGCATGGCCGGCAGCGCCAGAAGACCCATCAACGTCACCACAGCACCGACGATCCCGGTGGCCGTGGCAAAGAGCGCGCAAGTCACGAGGGCTGCCACACCCATCGAGCCAGGCATATTCTTGGCCGCGATGTTGAGCGTCCCAAAGAGCCGGTCCACGATGTTCGCCCGCTCGACGATATACCCCATGAAGAGGAACAGCGGCACGGCGGTCAGAACCTCGTTCGACATCACGGTATAGGTCTGATTGACGAAGAGGTCGAATATTCGGTTGTTGAAGAACCCCTCGAGCCAGAGGCTCCATTGGTCCCATGTTCCGGCATCCTCGGCCAGCCGATCAAAGCTGCGCCACATGCGGCTTGCGTCGAAGTAGGCGTAGTAGCCAAAGCCGATCCCCATGGCCATTAGGGTAAAGGCGATGGGAAAGCCCAGAAACACGAAGATAAGGAAAAGGCCCAGCATCATCAGGGCGATTTGCGGATCGGTCATGGATGTGCGTCCTTTTCGGCCTCGGCGGCCTTTTGCATCAGCAGGTCTTCGGTCTCGAAGACGTCTTCATCGGCCTTGAGCCATTCATTGGTGCGCATGCAGTGGATGCAGCGGCACACCTGAGCAATGCCTTGGATAAGCAGAAGAATTCCGGCAGCGACGATCACGGTCTTGAACTGATAGATCGGGATGCCCGCCGGGCTGTTCACAGAGACCTCGGCATAGGACCAGGACCGCGCGGCATATTTCCAGCCCGCGACGATGAGCGCGATGATCCCCGGAAAGAAGAAGAGGATATAGAGCACCAGATCGACCTTGGCCTGATTGCGCGGCTGCCAGAGGCGATAGAGAAAGTCGCCCCGCACATGCCCGCCACGCGACAGGGTATAGGCCCCCCCCATCATGAAAAGCGTACCATACATGATGAAAGACACATCCAACGCCCAAGCGGTCGGGTTGTTGAAGAGGTAGCGCACCACCACTTCATACCCGGTACCAAAGGCCATCAGGACGATCAGCCAGGCAAACGCCTTGCCGAACCAGGCCGACAGGTTGTCGGCGAAACGTATGAAACCAATCACACGGAGCCCCCTCTATTTTGAAAGCGGCCCCGGCGTTTCCTGCGCCGGGGCCCTGGATTTTCCGGTTTTTACACCGTGATTACATCTTGAGCTTGCCGGGGAAGTAGTGCTCGAAGGCAAGCGCATAATCCGGCGCGTTCATCAGCTCGTAATAGGTCACTTGCTCGACCCATGCGCGCTGGCTGTCCAGACACTTCTTCATGAACGGATCTTCTTCGAGAACCGGGATCAGCTTGTCCCATGCCTCGATCTGACCGTTCAGAATGTCTGTCGACGTGCGGTGGATGGTAACACCGGCCTCTTCCTGCAGCCACTTGAGGTCTGCAGAGTAGCGGCGCATTGCCTTGGCGGTGTTGGCCGTAGAGGCCGCTTCGACCGCGTATTTCAGGATCGCGCGCAGATCGGGGTCGAGGTCTTCCATGGTGAGCTTGTTGAACAGGAATTCAAAGCTCTCGGAAGCCTGGTGATACGAGGACAGGTAGTAGTTCTTGGCCACGTCATGCGCACCAAAGTTGCGGTCCGACGACGGGTTGTTGAACTCGAACGCGTCGATCACGCCACGCTCCATCGCGGGGACAATCTCGCCACCCGGAAGCTGAGCCACCGACATGCCCATCGACTGCAGCAGGTCAGCCGCGAGGCCCACGGTGCGATATTTGAAGCCGTTCAGATCGGCAACGGTGTTCACTTCGCCTTTGAACCAGCCAAAGGGCTGTGCGAACATCGGGAAGCCCATGTAACCGTCGACTTCCATACCCATGATGTCTTGGGTCAGTTCGTCATAGAGCGCCTTGCCGCCGCCCTCGTAGAACCAGCTGAGCATCGTGGTGGCCGAGCCGCCGAACACGGGGCCGGTGCCAAAGAGCGAGGCGGCTTTGTTCTTGCCATACCAATACACGGGCACCGAATGCGCCATGTCGAGAACGCCGTCGTTCACGGCATCGAGAACCTGGAACGCAGCCACGACCGCGCCTGCGGGCAGCACGTCGATCTTGAGGCGGCCACCGGACATCTCCTCAACCCGGTTGGCATAGTCCTGTGCGAATTCCTGCCAGATATCGCCAGCGGGCCAGGATGTCTGCATCTTGAGCACCAACGGTGCTTGTGCCAACACCGCCGGAGCCGCGAGCGCGCCTGCAGCAACCGCCGGCGCCCCAACCGCCGCGCGGCGCAGGAACGAGCGCCGATCCATCTTCGACTTGTTCGTCATGGTAGTCCTCCCATAAATCTGTTGCGTCTGTTCGCATCGGATGGCGGGCAAAGCATAACCCCCACGGGCGATTCGAGGCCCTGTTTCCGCCACACGCGGCCAATCGTAACGGTTATGCGAGCAAAGGCAAGCATTCTGGTAAGATTAATTTACCAAATTGGCTTGATTTCTTGTTCCAGACGACAGAATTGCAGCCCAGCCCAAGGGCCACGCGGGTCGATGCGCCTTGCGCGCCCCCTCTTGCTTTGATTTAACCGCTGCAATTGTCCCGCCGGAGGCCGCCCATGGTCGATATCGCCACCCGTGTGCATAATCACAAATGGAAGATCGACCCGATTGTCCGGTCCCTGATCGACACCGATTTCTACAAGCTGTTGATGTGCCAATCGGTGTTTCGCAGGCGGCCCGACACGACCGTCACCTTTTCGCTGATCAACCGAAGTAGCGCGATCCGTCTGGCCGATCTGGTGGACGAAGGCGAACTGCGCGAGCAGCTTGATCACATCCGGTCGCTGTCGTTGTCACGGGGCGAGAGCACCTGGATGCGCGGCAACATGTTCTATGGCAAGCGCAGCATGTTCACGCCCGAATTCATGGACTGGTTCGAGGCGCTGCGCCTGCCGCCCTATCATCTGGAAAAACGCGACGGGCAATATGAACTGACATTCGAGGGCAAATGGCCCGAGGTGATGCTGTGGGAAATCCCGGCGCTGGCCGTGCTGATGGAACTGCGGTCGCGCGCCGTGCTGCATCACCTCAAGAAATTCGAGCTTCAGGTGCTCTATGCCCGCGCCATGACCAAGCTTTGGGAAAAGGTCGAGCATCTGCGCCCCATCGAGGGGCTACGCATCGCCGATTTCGGCACAAGGCGGCGGCATTCATTTCTGTGGCAGGATTGGTGCGTGCAGGCGATGAGCGAACGATTGGGCAACCGCTTTGTTGGCACGTCGAATTGCCTGATTGCCAAGAACCGGGATCTCGAGGCGATCGGGACCAATGCCCATGAATTGCCGATGGTCTATGCCGCCTTGGCCGAAGATGATGCAGCGCTGGCGCGCGCGCCCTACGAGGTGCTGTCGGATTGGCACGAAGAGCATGATGGCAACCTGCGCATCATCCTGCCCGATACCTATGGCACCAAGGGGTTTCTGGACAATGCCCCTGACTGGCTGGCGGGATGGACCGGCATTCGCATCGATTCCGGTGCGCCCGAGGAAGGGGCGGAAACCGCGATCAACTGGTGGAAATCGCGCGGTGAAGACCCAAGGCAGAAGATGGTGATTTTTTCCGATGGTCTCGATGTGGACCGCATCATTGCGCTGCATCAGCGATTTTCGGGGCGGGTGCGGTGCTCTTTTGGCTGGGGTACGCTCTTGACCAACGATTTCCGAGGGCTCACGCCGGATGACGCGCTGGCCCCGTTTTCGCTGGTGTGCAAGGCGGTGTCGGCCAATGGGCGGCCCACGGTCAAGCTGTCGGACAACCCGCGCAAGGCGATGGGACCAGCCGATCAGATCGCCCGCTACAGGCGCGTCTTTGGTGTGGGTGCACAGGAAGAGTTCGAGGTTATCGTCTGACGGCTGAAACGGGGTGTAATGCGCATGGACCTCTACCACACATCACCAATTCAAAGGCCTGCGCGCCAGTGGGCGAGCGCACAGGCCCGCCCGCGGCAGATGCGATGAGCCGGGGGGTGGGCCGACGCACGGTTCTGGCGGGATTGGGCGCGGTCGCCTGCGCTGCAGGCCATGCGGCGGCACAATCGGGCAAGCGAACCGTTGTCATTGGCGCAGGGCTGGCGGGGCTGGCGGCGGCGCGCGCCCTGCATGATGCAGGGCATGCGGTGACAATACTGGAGGCCGGGGCACGGATTGGCGGGCGCATCCGGACATCGCGGCACTGGTCCGACCTACCGATGGATCTCGGCGCAAGCTGGATCCATGGGCAGCGCGACAATCCCCTGACGGATCTGGCGCGGCAGAGCGGCGCGCGGGTGGTCGCGACAAGCTACAATGCGGCAATCCTCTTGGCAAAGGACGGATCGGAGATCGACCCCGACATGCGCCCCGCCAAGACCCTCTTGCGCCGCGCGCTGGCCGCCACCGAGAGCCGCACGCGCGACATCTCGGTGATGCGGGCACTTGAGGCCGCGCCAGAATGGCAAAGCGCCGATGCAGACCTGCGGCGTCTGGTGCTCTATGTGGTCAACAGCACGCTCGAGCAGGAATACGGCAGCCCCGCGCGTCTCTTGTCAGCCTGGTATGGCGACGAGGGCGAGGAATTCGGCGGCGCGGATGTGGTCTTTCCGCAAGGGTTCGACCAGATCACAACCCTGCTTGCGCGGGGACTGGACATCCGGCTTTCTTCCCCGGTGCAGGAGATTGCACCCGGTGAGGTCCGTCTGGCCGATGGCAGCCGGATTACGGCTGAACGGGTGATCTGCACCCTGCCGCTTGGCGTGCTGCAATCCGGGCATGTGCGCTTTGCTGCGGCACTGGCGCGCGACCGGCAAGCGGCCATCGACAGCCTGCGCATGGGTCTCTTGAACAAATGCGTGCTGCGGTTTGACCAGATTCAATGGCCGCAGGATGTGGACTGGATCGGCTGGTTGGGTCCGCGTCCTGGGTTTTGGGGCGAATGGGTCTCGCTTGCACATGCAATGGCGGTCCCTGTGTTGATCGGGTTCAACGCTGCCGATCCGGCCACCGAGATCGAAGGCATGAGTGATCGCGACACCATAGCCGCCGCGCAGGATGCGCTGCGCGCAATGTTCGGCACGACGTTTCCGGCGCCTTTGGATGCCCAGATCACCCGGTGGGGCCAAGAGCCGCTGAGCCGAGGCAGCTATAGCTATAACGCGGTCGGCACCACGCCTGCGACGCGGCGCGGCATGGCGGGTGCGGACTGGGACGGGCAGCTCTGGTTTGCGGGCGAAGCCTGTTCTCCGGGCCATTTCGGCACAGCGCATGGCGCGGTTTTGACCGGGAGAGATGTTGCGCGGGACATTCTCAAGGGCGGGTGAGGATTGTCACCTGTCGCTCGATCATCCCAACCGCATGCCTGTGGCGCGATCAAAGAGGTGCATGTTCGCAGGCTTGATGCCAAGGCGCAGGGCCTCACCACCATGCGAGACCGCATGAACCCCCGGCAGGCTGGCGGTAAAGCCTTGGCCCGTGGGCAGTTTCCCGTGCAGCAGCGTGTTGGCCCCCAAAGGTTCGGCAAGCTGAACCTGCATCGCAATCGGACCCTGCGGATCAGGCGTCAGATGCTCGGGTCTGAGCCCGAGCATGACGGGGCCGCTGTGACCTGTGGGATTGGGCAGGCGCATGTCACCGACTGAAAGCGCGCCCTCGCGCCCCTCGACTTCGAGCACATTCATGGACGGGCTGCCAATGAACTGCGCCGCAAAGAGCGTGGCGGGGCGTTCATAGACATCCAAGGGCGTGCCGATCTGTTCGGCGCGGCCTGCGTTCATCACGATCATGCGGTCGGCCATGGTCATCGCCTCGACCTGATCATGGGTGACATAGAGCGATGTGATCCCGAGCTTGGCCTGCAATTCGCGGATTTCGAGGCGCATCTGCACGCGCAGCTTGGCATCGAGGTTTGAGAGCGGTTCGTCAAAGAGAAAGACCGACGGCGCGCGCACGATGGCGCGGCCCATGGCGACACGCTGACGTTGCCCACCTGAAAGCTGCCGGGGTTTGCGATCAAGGAGTTCGGTCAGTTGCAAGAGCTTGGCGGCGTCCTGCACCTTGGCCGCAATCTCGGCCTTGGGCAGACCCGCGATCTTGAGGCCATAGCCCATGTTCTGCGCCACGCTCATATGCGGATAGAGCGCGTAATTCTGAAACACCATGGCGATGTCGCGGTCCATCGGTTCGAGATCATTGGCGCGGCGGTCACCGATGCGCAACTCGCCCTCGCTGATCGTCTCAAGCCCCGCGACCATGCGCAGGAGGGTGGATTTACCACAGCCCGACGGGCCGACGATGACGATGAATTCGCCATCCGCCACGTCTAGGCTCACGCCCTTGATCACTTCGGTCGGACCAAAGCGTTTCTTGATACTGTCGAGGGTTACGGTTGCCATATCGTCTATTTCTCGCTGTCCACGAGGCCGCGGATAAAGAGTTTCTGCATCGAGATGACCACCACCACCGGCGGGATCATCGCAAGGATCGAGGTGGCCATGATTACCGGCCAATCGGCCACGTCATCTCCGCTTGGAAACATCTGGCGGATGCCCATGACGATGGTGTTCATCGAGGGGTCTGTGGTGATCAAAAGCGGCCAGAGATACTGGTTCCAGCCATAGATGAAGAGGATCACGAAGAGCGCGGCGATATTGGTGCGGCTCATCGGCAAGAGGATATCCCAGAAGAACTGCATCGGGCTGGCGCCATCGACGCGCGCGGCCTCGGCCAATTCATCGGGGATGGTGAGAAAGAACTGACGAAAGAGAAAGGTGGCGGTGGCAGAGGCCACAAGCGGAAAGATCAGGCCCTGATAGCTGTTGAGCATGCCACAGCCTGCGATGACCTCATAGGTCGGCACGATGCGCACCTCGACGGGTAGCATCAAGGTGAGGAAGATCAGCCAGAAGAACATATTTCGTCCCGGAAAGCGGAAATAGACGATGGCAAAGGCCGAGGTGAGCGAGATGATGATCTTGCCCACGGCAATTCCCACCGCCATGATCAGTGAATTGCCCAGCATGGTCAGCACCGGCACGTTGACGCCCGAGAAAAGTGCTGCGGTGTAATTCTCGATCAGTTGGTCGCCGGGCCAGAGCGGCATCGGCGGGCGCACGATTTCAGGCTGCGTGACGGTCGAGGCGACGAAGGCCAACCAGATCGGGAAGAAGATCACCAAAACGCCCGCGATCATCAACAGATGCGTGAGCCAGAGGCCAAAGCCACGGCGCTCCACCATGCCTGTGATCTCGCGTGCCATCAGTAATGCACCCGTTTCTCGATATACTTGAATTGCAGCACCGTGAGCAGGCCCACGACCACCAAGAGGATCACCGATTGCGCAGCGCTCGATCCGAGATCCTGACTGACGAAACCATCGGAAAACACCTTGTAGACGAGGATCGTCGTGGATTGTTGCGGGCCCCCGGCGGTGATGGTGTGGATCACACCGAAGGTCTCGAAAAACGCATAGACGATATTGACCACCAAGAGAAAGAAGGTGGTCGGCGACAGGAGCGGCAGCACGATGGTAAAGAACCGCCGCCAAAAGCGCGCGCCGTCGATGGCGGCGGCCTCGATGATCGAGCGCGGCACGGCCTGAAGCGCGGCAAAGAAAAACAGGAAATTATAGCTGATCCGCCCCCATGCAGAGGCGGCGACGACCAGTCCCATCGCCTCGGCCCCGTTCAGCACATGGTTCCAGTCATAGCCCAACTGCCCGAGATACCACGACACGACGCCGACGCGGGTGTTGAACATGAACATCCACAGTACCCCCGCGATGGCCGGGGCCACGGCATAGGGCCATATGAGCAGCGTGCGATAGGTGCCCGCCGATTTCACCAGCCGGTCCGCCATGACCGCGAGAAAGAGCGCGGGGATCATAGACGCCAGCGTGACCAGCGTGGAAAACACCGCCGTGGTGAGAAATGAGGCGCGGTAGTAGGGATCGCCGAGCAGGTATTCGAAATTTCCAAGCCCCACGAATTGCGACGAGAGGCCGAAAGGATCGGGAATAAAGAGCGACTGCCAGACCGCCTGCCCTGCCGGATAGAAGAAAAACACCGCCGAGATAAAAACCTGCGGAGCAATCAGGCAAAGCGGTAGAAACCAGCCCTTGAAGGTGACACGTTTTTCCATGCGCGGTCAGGGGCCGGTTGCCCGGCCCCGCCCTGACTTAGCGGTTGGCTTGTTCAAACCGGCGCAAGAGCTGGTTGCCGCGTTCCACCGCCGTATCCAGCGCCGCCTGCGCGTCCTTGTCACCGGACCAGACCGCCTCAAGCTCTTCGTCGATAATCGCGCGAATCTGGTCAAAGGAGCCAAGGCGCAGACCCTTGGAATTCTCGGTTGGTTCCTTGCTGGTCATCTGGGTCACGGCAATATCGGTGCCGGGGTTGGCCTCGTAGAAACCTGCCGCGCGCGTCACCTCGGCTGCGGCAGAGGTGATGGGCAGATAGCCGGTGTTCTGGTGCCATTGCGCCTGCACCTCGGGCGAGGAGAGGTAGTTGAGGAAGGCAGCGGTGGCTTTGTATTCCTCGGGCTCATGCCCCTCTAGCACCCAGAGCGAGGCCCCGCCGATGATGGTGTTCTGCGGCGCACCCTCGACCCCGTCCCAATAGGGCAAGGGGCGGATCTGAAAATCGAACTGCGCCTCGGCCTTGACGCCGGCATAGCCTGCCGAGCTTTCGGTAAAGAGGGCGCAGGTGCCGGCACGGAAATTGGCACCCGCCTCGTTGCGGCGACCGGCGTAGATAAATTTGCCGTCCTTGGCCCATTCGCCCAGCTTGGCAATATGCTGCACCTGAAGCGGGCCGTTGAACACCAGTTCGGTATCGAGACCACCAAAGCCATTGGCCTGCGTGGCGAAAGGCACATTGTGATAGGCCGAGAAACTCTCGAGATGCACCCAGCTCTGCCAAGAGGTTGTATAGGGGCAGGCATGGCCCGCCTCTTTGAGTTGGCCCAGCACCGTGTCAACGTTTTGCCATGTGCTGAGGTCAGTGTCGGGGTCGATCCCCACCCCTTCCAGCGCGTCGCGGTTCACGTAGAGAACCTGTGTGGACGAGTTGTAAGGCAGCGAGAGCATCTGCCCTTCGGCGGTGGTGTAATAGCCGGTGACGGCGGACAGATACGCCTCCGGGTCGAAGGGCAAGCCCGACTCGGCCATCACCTCATAGACCGGTTTGATTGCTCCCTTGGCGGCCATCATGCTGGCGGTGCCAACCTCGAACACCTGGAGGATATGCGGCTGTTCGCCCGCGCGGAATGCGGCGATCCCGGCATTCAGCGCCTCGGAATAGTTGCCTTTGGGCGATGCTGTAACCTTGTAGTCGCTCTGACCGGCATTGAAGCCTGCGACTTGTTCATCGAGCAATTCCGCTAGACGCCCGGTGAAGGCGTGCCAGAACTGGATTTCGGTCTGTGCGGCGGCGGCGAGCGGTGCGAGGGCCGTGGTGGCCGCAAGAATGGCACCAAAAGCGAATTTAGACATCTGATCCTCCCTGTGAAACGCGTGTCCGGATCATACTGCCCGGCGGCGTCTTGCGCGGTCAAGCTACACGTAAAACGCGAACAGGCAACCGTGGTAACGGCTGCCTGTGCAAATTTCACCAAACTGTTATGAAGCGGATCAGCCCAAGGTAATGGGTGTCACCAGCCCTTGTTCGCGCGCAAGTTTGGCCGCGACAGAGGCCACGGCGAGATCCTGAAGGCCAACGCCAGTGCCATCAAAGAGGGTGATTTCCGTGTCCGAGGACCGCCCCGCATGGGTGCCGTTGATGACAGCGCCGATGGGCGTAATGTCAGCTTCGGCAATCAGCCCCTTGCCCACGGCATGCTGTGCCTCACCAATGGTGATCGACTGCGCGATCTCATCGGCAAAGACGGTGGCACGGGTAAAGAGCGCCGGATCGACCTCTTGCTTGCCCTTGGTATCGGTGCCCATGCAGGCGATATGCGTGCCGGGTTTGACCCAATCGGCCATCATCAGCGGCTCGAAGGCAGAGGTGATCGTGATGATCACATCGGCCTGCGCGCCCAGTTCCTCTTGCGTGACCGCCTCGAACTCCAGCCCCAACTCCTTGGCCACAGCGCCAAGGCGCGGCAGCATGTCGGGATGCGGGTTCCAGGCCACAACCTTTTCAAAGGCACGCTGCTCGACTGCGGCGCGCAATTGGAAGGTGGATTGATGACCTGCGCCGACCATACCCAAGACTTTTGAGTCCTTGCGCGCCAGATGCGCGATGGACACCGAAGACGAGGCCGCCGTGCGAATGGCGGTCAGGTAATTGCCTCCCACCAGCGCCGACAGCCGCCCGGTATCGGGATCGAACAGGAACACGGTGGACTGATGGTTGGTCAGCCCCTTGTCCATGTTGCCCGGCCAATAGCCCCCGGCCTTGAGGCCGAGCGACAGGCCAGAGCGGTCAAAGCCGCCCTTGAAGCCATAGAGCGCATCGGCATGGCCAATCGCCTCGCGGACGACCGGAAAGTTATAGGCATTGCCGCTTGCCATCGCGGCAAACACCGCCTCGACCGCGCCAAATGCATCCGCCCGGCTGATGATTTTCTGGCAGATTTCCTCGCCGACGATTACGAAACCGTCGGCGGCCACCTGTTGTTGGCTATTCATCATGCCAGCCCTTAGTAGGCCCGGCCACGAGCCGAAACCGGCCAAACGGTTTCAACCTTGCCGTTCCGCACGCCGACATACCAATCATGCACGTTGCAGGTCGGATCGCAGTGACCCGGCACAAGGCGCAGCTTGTCGTTGACCTTGAGCACACCATCGGGGTCGGCAACCACGCCATGCTCGTCAGAGCATTTGACATATTGCACGTCCGTGCGACCAAAGATCACCGGCAGGCCCGAGTCGACCGACTGTGCCTTGAGGCCCGCGTCAACGATGGCCTTGTCGGCCTTGGCATGGCTCATCACGCTCGTCAGGATGAACAGCGCGTTTTCCCACTCGCCTTGGTCGATACGCTTGCCGTCCTTGTCGAGAATGCGGCCATAGTCGGCATCCATGAAGGCGTAAGAGCCACACTGAAGCTCGTTATAGACGCCCGAATTGCCTTCGAAGTAATAGCTGCCTGTGCCGCCACCGCCGACGATGTCGCACTCCAGCCCTTCGGCCTTGAGCGTATCGACGGCATCCTTGACCTGCGCCACAGCAAGGTCGATCTTGGCCTTGCGATCCTCGTATTTGTCCATGTGCTGCATGGCGCCTTGATAGGCCTGAATACCCGCGAACTTGAGGCCCGGAGCGGCATCAATCGCCTTGGCGATTTCCACTACGGCGGGGGTCGTGGTCACACCGCAGCGCCCGGCGCCACAGTCGATTTCCACGAGACATTCGATCTGGGTGCCATGCTTTTGCGCAGCCGCCGAGAGATCGGCGACATTGGTCAGATCGTCAACGCAGCAGATCGTACGCGCGCCGAGTTTGGGCATGCGCGCCAGACGGTCGATCTTGGCGGGGTCGCGCACTTGGTTCGACACCAGCACATCCTTGATGCCGCCACGGGCGAACACTTCGGCTTCGCTGACCTTTTGACAGCAGACGCCGCAGGCCCCACCGAGGCTTTCTTGCAGTTTGGCCACATCGACGGATTTGTGCATCTTGCCATGCACGCGGTGGCGCATGCCATGTTCCTTGGCCCAGTCGCCCATCTTCTTGATGTTACGCTCCAGCGCATCGAGATCGAGGATCAGGCACGGCGTCTGAATTTCGGATTCGGCCATGCCGGGCAGCGCGGGAATGTCATAGCCTACCTCGTAGGCGTCGAGATTGATCGTGTCTTTCATCGGATATCCTCCCAGAATTCGGGTTGTTCAGTTGCGGCGCACGAGGATCGCGCACCGAAGGAAATTGGTCACTTGATCCACGGCAGCGTGTCGAGATCGACATTGCCACCCGTGATAATAACGCCCACACGCTTGCCCGCGAAAACCTCGCGGTTTTTGAGGATGGTGGCAAGGGGCACAGCACAGCTTGCCTCGATCACGATCTTCATCCGCTTCCAGGTGAGCTTCATCGCCTCAACGATTTCCTCTTCGCTGGCGGTCAGGATGTCGGTGACATTATGGCTTACGAAATGCCAGGTATTCTCCTTGAGCGGCACCTTGAGGCCATCAGCCACGGTATCGGGCGCGTCATCAGCGATGATATGCCCGGCCTTGAAGCTGCGATAAGCGTCATCCGCCTGCTCGGGTTCTGCAGCGTAGATTTCGACATGCGGCGCGATATTCGACAGCGTGAGACAGGTGCCCGACACCATGCCACCCCCACCAATTGGGGCGATCACGGCATTCAGCCCCTCGACCTGCTCCATCAACTCGAGCGAACAGGTCGCCTGCCCGGTGATGACGCGCAGGTCATTGTATGGATGCACGAATTCGGCGCCGGTTTCGGCCTGCACCCGTGCGAACACCTCTTCGCGGCTGGTGGTCGACGGCTCGCATTCGGTGATCATGCCGCCATAGCCGCGCACAGCATCCTTTTTCGCCTGCGGCGCGGTGCGCGGCATGACCACGTGACAGGGAATGCCCCGACGCCCGGCGGCATAGCTGAGCGACAGCGCGTGATTGCCGGAGCTATGCGTTGCCACGCCCATCTTGGCCATTTCGTCTGTCAATCCAAAGACCGCGTTGGACGCACCGCGCACCTTGAAGGCCCCCGCCTTTTGGAAGTTCTCGCATTTGAAGAACAGTTCCGCCCCGGTCAGATCATTCAGATAGGAGGAGGTCAGCACCGGGGTGCGGTGGATATAGGGTTTGATCCGATCATGCGCGGCGCGCACATCGTCGATCGTAAGGTCGCTCGGACTACGTTGATCCAGCATTTAGTCTTCCTTTCACGCGGCTTTTTCGGCCAGAACGGGTTTGGCTGTCGAGCGGTAGTATTCCTGCGCCGCGATGACACCAGACCCCAGTTTAACCGGGTAATTCAAATCCACCATGGCCATTTCGAGCGTCGCCAGACCCGAGAGCATCATCGACTCGGTCAGGCTCCCGAGATGGCCGATGCGGAAGGCGCGGCCGTTCATCTCTCCCAGCCCCACGCCAAAGCTCATGCCGTAG
>NZ_JAGPVV010000338.1 GCF_018066915.1 Roseovarius sp. | reverse complement strand
CCGCCTATTCCGGCGAGATTTTCTATGGCGCACTCCGCTCGATCCCCAAGGGTGATGTCGAGGCGGCGGATGCCTATGGCTTTTCCGGCTGGTCCCGCTTTCGCCGGATCATCTGGCCCACAATGCTGCGGCTCGCCTGGCCCGCGTATACCAATGAGGCGATCTTTCTCTTTCACGCCACCACACTGGTCTTTTTCTCGGGCTTTCCGGTCTGGCAACAGCGCGGCGATGCGCTCTACTATGCCAAGTATTTCGCGGACAAGACATTTAACCCCTTCGTGCCCTATCCGATTCTTGCGGGCTATTTCATCCTGCTCACTCTGGTCGTGATCGGTGTCTTTGGCCTGATCAATCGCCACCTCAACCGCCATCTGCCGCAGGAATACCGCCGCAAGCTCAGCCTGCGGATGAACCTGATCCGCTGATGGGCGGCGTGGCGATCCTCATTCCTGCCGCCGGGGCCTCGTCACGGATGCGAGGCACGGATAAGCTCTTGGAAACGGTGCGCGATCAGCCGCTCCTGCGCGACCGCGTGACGCTCGCCCTTGGGACAGGCTGCGCCGTGGCCGTGACCCTGCCGCCCGAGACCGCTGCCCGCCGCGCGGCCCTTAACGGGCTCAACGTCACCCTCCTATCCGTGCCCGATGCCGCAACCGGCATGTCCGCCTCGCTGCGCACGGGCGCTGAATGGGCTATGGCCCAGGGTGCCGCAGCCTTGATGATCTTGCTTCCCGACCTGCCAGACCTCACCGCAAGCGACATGAGCCTCATGCTGCAAGCCAATGATTCTGAAACCATCTTGCGCGCCTGCAACATGGATGGCACACCCGGCCACCCGGTGATTCTGCCCGCTCGCCTGCTACCAGAGCTAACCCAGATCACCGGCGACTCCGGCGCGCGCGACCTCTTGCGCGCCCATCCCGTGATTCCTGTGCCCCTGCCCGGCCAGCACGCCACAACCGACCTCGACACGCCCGAGGCTTGGGCGGCATGGCGCGCCGCGCAATCTTAGGCCGGGTCACGCCCCATATGCTCGGCAATCCGCCGGTTGAGCCAAGCAAGCCCCGCCAATGACAGCCCCAGCCCGAGGAAGGACGCCACCCGCACCAACCCCGCCAGCCCCGCCATATCCACCAGAAACACCTTGGCCACGGTCAGCGCGACGCCGGCCATTGCCACCCGCCGCAAGGTCTCGGACCGCCGCACCAAGGCCACCCCCAACAGCGCGACCGAGACCAGAATAAGCGCGACCGTGTAGCTGTATAGCTCGCCATCGCTAACCCCCGGCACGCTCAGGTCATCCCCCTGCCACAACCGCCGGATCTCGAGCCCGAGATACCACGCGCCATAAACCGCCCCTGCCACGACAAAGACCTGCCGCAGCAAACGCGGCAGATGATCCAGCTTCCATGCCGCGAGAGCAAAGACCAGAGCGACCGGCAGATAGGCGGCGGCCAATGTGTCAAGGATCAAGGGCCCGCTCACAAACTCCTTGCGCCAGAGCACCGGCACCAGCGGATTGGTCAGCACCGCTTGCACCACCAACGACACGAGCGCCACCGCCCCCATGACACAGCTTAGCGCCAGCCGCAGCCACCGCACCACACGCCCACCCACGCGCATCCGCCAGAGCTGCACCATGGCTGAGGCCAGCCACACCACCGCCGTCAGGCCTAGCCCCGCATGCCCCATCGCCCCCGGCCCACCCAGCCACCGCTGCAAGAGAACGCTGAGGAAAATCGCACCGATGCTCCAGATGGCGCTTTCGATCACCGCCCGCGTTGCCCCCCCGGCCCGCACCGCCATCACCCCCCATGCCGCCGCCAACAGGGCCAGCGGCCCCAAATGCGACAAGAGGACATCACCCAGTCCCGCCTCGCGCACCGCCCAAGTCAGACCCGGATCAATCACCAGCCGGTAGCCGATCACTGCAACGCCCACCTGCGCCACCCCTCCGAGGAGCGGCAGAGTAAACCGCCGGTCAATCAGCGCCGTGGCCAGAACCATCACCGCCAAGGCCAGTGTCAGCGCCGCCTTGCTCAGCACCACAAAGAGCGCCAGCGTGATCAGCACGATGGCCGCCCCGGCAAAGAGCGCCGCTGCGAGCCGCCCCTCCGGCCCGCGCGCCCGCACTGCGAACACCACCATCAGCCCCGCCAGCGCCATCACCTGCAAGGCCCAAGGATAGGCGCCGATCACTGCCGCCGGGGTCCAGAGCAGCTCTAGGATCAACGCCAGCCCCGGTGCCATCACCGCCGCCGCAAGGCTCCACAGGATCACCGGCACCGCCCCCGCCGCATAGCGGGCGCGAAACGCGAACAGGGCCGAGGCCGCCGCCCCGCCCGCCAACAGCACACTCGCCGCAAGTGGCATCTTCGCCTCGGGCAACCGCTCGATCCCGGCCATGAACCCCGACCAGACCAGCCCCTGTCCAAATCCTTCCAGCGTCACCAGCACCAGCGCCGCCAAGGCCGGGATCAGCGGCACATCCTCCAGCGCTTCGGCCCGCCGCGTGCCCAGAATCAGCGCCGCCAGCATCCCCGCAAGCAGGCTCAGCGCGCCCCAGACCACCAGCGCCTCGCGCGCCTCACTTGCCACCCAGAGGGCTGCAAGGCTTGCCAGACCCACCACACCCCAGACGAGCCGCACCGGGAAATCGGGATAGTCTCCGCCCGCCAGCACCCGCCGCAACAGCGTATTGCCCGAATGCTGCGGCACCAATCGTGCCTCGGGCGCCAAAACGGTCAACACCACAAGCACCGCCCAGAACGCGAGATAGAGGAGCGCGCCCGCCTCTGTCAGATAGAGCAGCGTCGCGCCGCCGATACTGACCGCCAAGGCCAGAACCGAAATCCACGCCCACCGCCGCGCGGCATCTACCGCCAGCCCGACCGCCGCCAAGACGGCATAATACCCATAAAACACCCCCGGCGTGTCCGACTGTCCGCCCACCATGAACGGCGCAACCCCCGCGCCCATCAGGCCAAGCGCCGTCAAAACCGGCCCATGGAACCAGCCAAGGACCACAGCCCCCGCACAAACGCCCACCAAGCCTGCCAAGGCCACTCCCGGCCCGATCAAATCATAAAGCCCCCGCGCCGCCAAAACGCCCGCAAAGAGCGCAATCACCCCCGCCCCTGACAGAACCGAGGGCAGGCCCGTGACCGCGCCCGCCACCTCATCCCCATAACGCCGCCGTAGCCGCTCGCCCGCCGCAATTAGCGCGGCCCCGAGCGCCAGCGCACCCATCACCCGCCAGAACGGCGTGAGCAATCCTTGCTCGACGCCGTATTGCACCATGAAGACGCCTGCCAATGCC